>DASVRZ010000054.1:0-47469 GCA_036388355.1 Chthoniobacterales bacterium
GTAAATTCGGTCTGCCTGACCGCCAGTCGTTAGACGGCTCCCGGCACTTTTCCCGCGCTGGGGCAGAGGTCGGCTAGTTCGCACTGACTGCATTTGGGGCTGCGGGCGGTGCAGATGCGGCGGCCATGTGAGATGAGCCAATGCGGGAACACGGTCCAGTGTGGGCGTGGGATGAGCCGCACGAGGTCGCTCTCGATTTTCTCGGCGTCTTTCTTCGTGGTGAGTTTGAGGCGGGAACTGAGACGGGCGACGTGTGTGTCAACGACGATGCCTTCATCCAGGCCGAACGCGTTGCCGAGAACAACGTTGGCGGTTTTGCGCCCAACGCCTGCGAGGGTCACGAGTTCGCCTAAGGTGCGTGGCACTTCACCGCCGTGTTTGTCAAGAATGTCGCGGGCGGCGGAGCGGATGCTCTTGGCTTTGTTGCGGAAGAAGTTGGTGGATTTGACGTAGTGCTCCACCGCTTCCTGGCTGGCTGCAGCGTAATCGGCTGCGGTTGGGAAGGCGGCGAAAAGAGCGGGCGTGACTTTGTTGACCTGAACGTCGGTGCATTGCGCGGAAAGGATCGTGGCAATGAGAAGCTCCAGTGGATTCGAGAAGCGGAGTTCGCAGTGCGCGTCGGGATAGATTTGCGGCAGGCGCTCGACCAGCAGCGCGGCACGTTGGGAGCGAGTCATGGGAAGCGGTTGATCGATTAGGGTGGAGAGTGTGAAAGAGACGGCAAAATGGAGAGTCGGAAGTTTTCATGCCCGCGCTTGGGAGCTTCTGAATCGACACGTGGGCAGGTCGGCTCCGACAGGGCGTGTATTTTGATGGTCCGCCCTTGGAGTCAGCAGCTTTTTCAAGCAGCGTATAAGTTCAATCTCCAACTCCGCGCATTTTTTGGGCACCGCAGGTCACTGGCTGCTCAGTTAGGCGGCTCGTCTACTGTATTCGTCGTGTGGATGTGTCCGGCGAGCCGCCAGCGCTCCCCGGAACTGACGCTTCCACTCTTGGAAGATTTCACTTCAAAGAGCACGCAACTACTCAGCTTCGTCCGTTACGCCTGCCTCTTCCCGCAGGTAAGCTCGTGAATGCCTATTTGTCTTTCCCTTTGGCTTTGGCTGCGAACGGGCTGTCCGGATATTTCTTCAGCAGCTCGCCGTAGTATTTCTTCGCCTTGGCGGCAGCTTCTGCCTTCACCTTTGGATCGGTGGCAGCCGCAGCTTGCGCTTCCAAAGCCTGAGCACCGAGGAAGAGACCTTCTGCAGCAACGGCAGGCACTCCACCGTAGAAGTAGTCGGTCTTGATGAAGAGATCGATAGCCGAAGCGATATCTCCCGAATCGCGACGGATCTTGCCGAGAAGCACCATGGCTTGAGCGCGCAGCTCGTTCGGAGCGGTCTGGGCTTTGATGATGTCTTCCAGCAGCTTTGCGGCTTCCGCATATTTCTTGTCTGCATGAAGCCCAACAGCGATGCCGTAGTTGGCTTGGAAGATTTTCGAGGACCAAGGGTAGAGCTCCTTCAGTTGAGCGAAATTCTTAGCCGCTGTGGCCGAATCGCCTTTGGCTTGGGCGACCTGCCCCAGACCGAACAGCGAAGTTGCCTGCGCTTCCTGCACAGCTAGCGGAGCCTGCTTCGGATCGGTGCCTGGCAGGTTTGGATAGTCAGCCGCGAGCTTTTGGTAAATCGCAGCGGCTTCATCGATTTTCTTTTCGCCGATGAGAGCGGAGCCATACAAATCGAGATCGCCCGCTGCATAAACCAGAGTCGGATCATACGCTGCGGTCATCTGAGCGAGAGCCTTGGCAGGGTCACGCTCGTAAATGAACGAGGCGAGAGTGAAGAGGATTTTGCTCTTCGTTTTCGGGGCCGCATCGAACTTCGCTGCGAACTGCGTGAAATATGCCTCGATGTCTTCGTTCTTCTTGAGATTGGCTGCGACGAACTCTTTCTGGGCGGTGAGGATGCCACGGGAGGCATTCGCCACTTCGGGGCTTTCCGGATATTTCACGATCACGCGTTCTGCGTCGCCAATGCTTTTCTCGAGGGAGTCTTTCCAGATCTGACGGTCGGCTTCCGCAAGGCTCGCATAACGACCCAGCGTCTGCGAGACGCCTGCCCATTGGGTGCTGGTCTGCATGAGAACAGTCGGGACAAGGGGACTGTTTACGTTCTTGTCGATGAACTCGTAGTAGATGCTGATCGCTTCCTGGACTTTGTTCTCAGCGGCGCGATTCTGCGCCATGTTGGCGTAGGCGTTGAAGAGCTTGTTGTCGGTCGGGTAAGCCGCGATGAATTCGCGCATCGACGCGTCCATGGCTGGGATGTCGTTCTTCTCTTTGGCGATGTTGAAGCGCTCGAAGAAAGTGAACGTCGCCGCGTCTGATTTCGGGAACTTCGAGACGAGCGTCTTGAAAGTCTCGACGGCGGTGTCCACTGCTCCGGAGCCTTTCTGCGCCTGGGCGTATTGGAAATAAGCCAGTGGCGTGAGGTTGGCGTCATCTGGATAAACAGCTACGAACGTCGCGAGAGCCTTCATGGCTTCGGGGAATTTCTGCTGCTGCACGAGGATAAATCCGCGCCAGAAAGCGGCTTCCCGGACGGCGGCGGTTTGATCGGCGTAGTCCTTCTGGATTTTCGCGTAAACCTGGTCGGCTTCATCCAGCTTGGAGGTGTTGCGATAAACCTCCGCGAGGCCGAGTTGAGCGCGAACAGCCTGGGATTTGTCCGGATTGGAAGCGAGGAACGTCTGATAAGTCTTCACCGCTTCGTCGAAACGTTGGAGCTGCGAATAGGCGCGTGCCTGTTCGGAAAGTGCCGCCGCTGTGGCTTCACTCTTCGGATAAAGCGTCACCTGCTGCTGGAAGTAGTCGAGCGCCTTCACCGGGTTCGCGGGAGAAATGGTCGTGCCCTGTGTGAACATCGCGCCCATGGCGAGAGGCAGGTTTTCCGCAATCGGATCGCCCTTATACTGAGCCATAAATTGGTCGTAACCGGCGACGGCTTTTTCGGTGTTGCCCTGAAGGGCGTAGGTCATCGTGCGGAAATAGAGGATGGTCTTTTTCTCCGTATCGTTGGTCGCCAGCGGCTCGAGGTAGTTGAGCAAAACGCGGGTCTCGTCATACCGCGGGAGCGCTGGAGTGCTGAGCTGGTAGAAGATTTGCGCCATCTTCAGATGCGACGCGACGCGCTGGCTGCCTTTGTTCTTCAGGGCTTCCAGCTTGGAGGCTTCGCGTCCGATGAGGCTCTGCAATTTCTGCACGGCTTTGACGTTCCCGGAGGCGAGCACCGCCGTTGTGCGACCTTTCAGGGCGTTGATTTTCGCCTGCTGCTCGCGGGCCACCACATCGCTGGGCTCGACTGCGCGGTAAGCGGAGAGGGCGTCTTGCAGCAGCTTGGGCCGACCCGGTCCGGATGTGAATACCGCGCGGTTGAAAAGCACTTCGCCGAGCTGGAATTGCGCATCGCTGATCAGCGGCAAATCGGTGCGTTTAGCGATGATGTCCGCGAGGAACTTCTGAGATTCGTCATACAACGGGAACGCTGCCGCCGTGGCGTTGCGATCTTTGTTCAGCTCCACGTTCGCTTTTGTCGCGAGCATGAGGGCGAGCAGATACTGGCTGTCCTGCACGGATTCGCTTTGGGCAAATTCCGCAAGGTTCTTCCGGAGGGTCTCGATGGCAGGATCAAACTGCTCCGTCTGGAAATAACAAAGAGCCAAGGTGTAACGGCTGTTTTCCACGAGATCGCTCTTCGGATATTTGGTCAGGAAATCATTGAAGGCCTTGATGGCATCCTGGAGAAGGGTCTTCCGGGTGCCGTCTGTTTCCGCCAGCTTGGACGCTTTGCCCGCGAAGGCTTGCGGGAGCAAACCACTGGCGAGCTCCGTGATTTCCACCGGCGTGGGAGGCGCGAGGAGCTTTTTATATTCCCCAATGGCTTCGTCGTATTTGGCGAGGACCATGTAGCTGTAGGCCAGCTTCAACTGCGCATCGGCGATGACCGTGGAGGTCGGGTAATCCGTAACAAACTTGCCGAACTTGGCCGCGGCGTCTTCGTAGTTGGCGTCGTTGATGGCCTGGTTCGCCGCCGCAAGATCAGCCGCCTGATCTTGCGCGCGAAGCGGTGCCGTGGAGAGCGTGAGCGTGCCGAGCAACGCGAGAACGGGGAGAAAAGAGGATGGTTTCATTCGGGAGATGGTCGATAACATACAGAGGTGGAGAGGGAGGTTCCACTGTAAAAAGCAGCCCGCTTAGCGATGGCCGCCGCCTACTTCGGGAGCAGCTCGCGCTCCACAAGAACGTCGCGCAGAGCCGTGGAAGTTTCCGCGGGAAAGAACACTTCGCTTTTCTTGATCCACGCAAGGCCTTCGGAACGTTTTCCTGCAATCAGATCGATAGCCGCATTCGCAAAATAATAGGCCGCTGTCTGGCCCGGATTCGGGATCTTTCCAGCTCGGCGGCGTGCCTCGTCCATCTTGCCCTGATACGCCAGCACCAGCACGATACGTAACTGGCAGGCCTCATCCGCTGGCCGCGCCTCCAGGATTCGCTCAAACAGCGCCAGCGCCTCATCGTATTTCTTCTGCGCGAGTAATACCTCAGCCGAGTTGAAGTAGCCGGGATAAGACCCATTCGGATCCATCGCGATCAACGTCTGATAGCAGGCCATCGCCTCATCGTATTTCTTCTGTTTGTAGAAAACAGCCCCGCGAAGATTGATCGTCTCCCCCTTGCCGGGAATCAGCGCCTCCGCCTCGTCCAAATGCTTCGTCGCCTTCTCAAAATCCCGCAGCTCGTAAGCCGCGGACGCCGCGCGGATCTGCACGTCAAACATCCGCGCCGTCTTCGGATCCACCTTCGCCGCCGGCTGCGCCTGCAGCCCGCCCACGCAACACAGAAGCAAAAGGAGCACAGCGCGCAGGTTCACAAGCTCACGATGACAGCACCCGCCGCGTTCCTCAACATTTCCTCCTCGGAAACTTGCCAGCCGCCGCATTGACCCCCACCTTTCGCCCCGCACATGAGCCGCTTCCGCCTTTTCGACCTCAACCCCGCCCAGCACGAGGCCGCCACATCCACCGAAGGCCCGCTCCTCATCCTCGCCGGCGCCGGCACGGGGAAAACCCGTGTCATTACCGCCCGCATCGCCGTTCTCCTCAGCCAAAACGTCCCGCCCTCGCAGATCCTGGCCGTCACCTTCACGAACAAAGCGGCGAACGAAATGAAGGAGCGCATCAAAGGCATGGTGGACGACTCCAAAGGCCTCAACATCTCCACCTTCCACTCGCTCTGCCTGCGCATTCTCCGCGTCTCCATCGAGAAGCTCGGCTACAAAAACACCTTCACCATCTACAGCGAAGGCGACCAGCTCGGGCTCATTAAGAAAATCATCAACCGCACTGCCGCCTCCGACGAAAACATGGAGCCGAACGTCGCCAAATCCCTCATCAGCAAAGCCAAAAACAACGGCTGGCGACCTCCCGAGGACGACGAAACCCTCATCGGCGCGATCTACCGCCAATACCAGGCCGACCTCAAACGCCTCAACGCCGTCGACTTCGACGACCTCCTCATGCTCGCCGTCCAGCTCCTCAACGAGCACGACGACGTGCGCGACCTCTGGAGCGGCAAATTCCGCTACATCATGGTCGATGAATTTCAGGACACCAACAAACTCCAGCTCGACCTCGTCACCCTCCTTTCCTCCACCCCGCCCAACGTCTGCGTGGTCGGCGATGACGACCAATCCATCTACGGCTGGCGCGGTGCGGAAGTCTCGAACATCCTCGAATTCGAAAAGCATTTCCCCAACCCCCACATCGTCAAGCTCGAGCAGAACTACCGCTCCACCAACGCCATCCTCAAGACCGCCAACAGCCTCATCAAAAACAATCCGCGCCGGAGACCCAAAACCCTCTGGAGCGACAACGGCGCGGGCGACAAAGTCCGCCTCGTCCAGATGCCCGACGACCGTGTCGAGAGCGAATTCGTCGTCGAGGAGATCCAGCGCATCCAGATGGAAAATCAGCTCCCGTGGGAGGAATTCGCCGTCCTCTACCGCATGAACGCGCAGTCGCGTCTCCTCGAAGCCAACTTCCGCCGCCTCAAGATCCCCTACCGCCTAATCGGCGGCAAAAGCTTCTACGACCGCCGCGAAGTCAAAGACATCCTCGCCTACCTCAGCGCCATGCTGAACCCCAGCGACGACGTTTCCCTTCTCCGCATCGTCAACACCCCCGCGCGCGGGATCAGCGCCACCACCGTCGAGCGCGCCCTCGAGCAAAGCATCGCCGACCGCACCAGCGTCTTCGAGACCCTCCGCTCCGACGCCTTCCTCTCCACCTTCACCAAGAAAACCGCCGAAGCCATCCGCAGCTTCGCCTCACTCCTTGACCGCTACGAAACCCGCATCCTCGAGCCGCGCGCCGACTACGCCACCACCGTCAAAGCCCTCATCGAAGAGACCGGCTACATGGATGACCTCAAGCGCAGTTGCAAAACGCCCGCCGAACTCCTCCAGCGCGAAAGCTCCGTCCACGAACTCCTCAACGCCCTCACCGAATACCAGACCCGCTCCGACAAACGTGCCTTCGACTCTGACTCCGATGGAAAAAACACTGGTCTGCAAGGTTTCCTCGACGAGCTCACCCTCGACCAGCAGCGCGAAGAGGAAGACCAGGACGACAACCAAAAAGGCGTCACCCTCATCACCTTGCACGCCGCCAAAGGATTGGAATTCAGCCACGTCCACCTCGTCGGTTTGGAAGACGGCATCCTCCCGCACAGCCGCAGCAAACTCGAAGGCACTCTCGACGAAGAACGCCGCCTCCTCTACGTCGGCATCACACGCGCTCGAAAATCCCTCACCATGACCTACTGCGCCAACCGCCTGAAATACGGCAGCGCCAGCAGTTGCACCCCCAGCGAATTCATCAAAGAACTCGCCCCCGACGATCTCGAAACCACGAGCTACCAAACGCTCATGACCAAACCCGTCACCGAAGAAGCCGCCAGACTCAGCTTCGCAAGGATGAAAGAAATGATCCGCGGAAGCTGAGTTTCAGCCGGCGACAACCGCCGCTTCATGGTCAGGGCGCCTTGGATCGCGGCAGAAGTGCCGAACTCTCCTGAGTCACGCGGTTACACCAGATTAGGCGATTGTCCGAGCCTTGCGCTGACGGCGGACAAGCAAAATACCACCCACTGCGCACGCGCCCAGGATCAAGCTCATCGATCCAGGCTCTGGCACTGCGGTGATGTTATCAACCTTCAGCGTGAGGTTCGTTGCGCTGAAACTGAAGTTTGATGCAGACAATCCGATGCGGGTGATATGCGCGGGATCAATCGTTCCAGGATTAAAGGGCAGCGGCGCGGGAATAAATACCGTCACGAACTCGCCGGTGGTGACGCCCGCCAGTGTCGATGAACCGAACGTTCCATCACTATCTCTCGTCTGCAGAGTCAGGGTCGCGCTCGGGGTGCCCGCTTGCAGGGTGATGCTGTAAGTCACGTTGAAACCGGTCAGTCCGGTTAGGTCCAAATCTGCGTAAGTGAAGGCGCCGCCGACACCTCCTCCTGTTGCGGGCCCGAATAAACTGACAAAAGTCGGTCCCGTGGTCTGGACGACATCCGGATTCACCTCTGTAAACCCGGTATTCGTGAAGTCCGAGATGATCGTTGCAGCCTGCACGGGCTGAAAAGCGGAACCCGAAAGAACAGCCACAAGGAGGAGAATAAAAGAGCGCAGACGGAGTTTCATGCGGCATCGTGTGCGGAGATCAAACGGACTGTCAATCGCATTCTCCCTCACTTTACGTCCCGAGAACGCTCCGATATTTTTGCTCGCACAAGATGCGCCGCAGAGTCGGACAGAACTCGGATGAAAAAGCGCGGGAGCTTCATGCCACGGCTACCAATTCATCCCGCACCAGATGCAGTCGCACGCTAGTCGGCTTCCGACGATCAAAATACCATCCCTCCACCGCCTCCTTCACGTTCGCCCGCAACTCTTCCCACGTATCACCCTGACTGAAAATATCTCCGAGAGACATTCCGCCACATAGCCGCCGTCTGCCTCCTTGGGTGATGCAAAAAACGACCTCCGCGGCCGAACCATCGCAGAGAGAAAGAATGAAACAAGTTCTGTTCACAGCCACTCCGTGGAGCCTCGACAGCAGCAGGAAGCGGGGTATGTTTTGCCTCGTGTCGGACCTCATCACAGACATCACGATCCAAGCCGTGAAACTACCGCGTCACCAGAGATTGGCGCTCGCCGGTTTTCTTCTGAACTTGAAGGATTCTGAGGACTCGGACGTGGAGCTCGCTTGGGACGAAGAGATCAAATCCCGGATTGCCGCCTTTGATGCGGGCGAATTGCAGACCGATGAATATGCCGACGTGCAGGCGAAAATGCGCCAGCGTTTCGCACGATGAACGTTAGAATTCTTCGGCTGGCGTCCGAGGAGTTGTTAGAGGCAGTCGAATACTACGAACAGGAGCAGTCTGGATTGGGAGAGAAGCTTTGGCGGGAGGTGGATCAACACATTGAGTGGATTCGGCTCCATCCGCTCATCCCGAGAATCCGCCCAGGAGACTATCGAAGGGTGAACCTAAAAGTCTTCCCCTACCACATCGCCTACTCCGCGCGTGAAGACGAAGTCGTCATCTGGGCGATTGCTCACAGCCACAAGCAGCCTGGCTATTGGCGCAAGCGGATGAGCTGATGATGGAGGTGGGGCCGTTCGCTTCACGATCCGAGCGTCGACCGGCCGCCGTCTTAGCCACAGAGGCGGTTACGCTGCCTTCGTCCTAATAAACGGCCCGACCACTTTCATCACCTGCTCGCGTGTCAGCGGCTCGTCGAAGGCTTCCGTCAGTGCGCGATGGGAAACTTTGCTCACGGACGGGAGATGCACGCCGCCGTGCGTGACGTTGGATTCGCCTTGGTAGGTGATCGGGCTGTAACCGGTGTTCTCTGCCTCGGGGATCCAGCCTTTGAGGCCGCGCAGGTGCCGCAGGAGTGCGACGTGGCGCGCCTCCGACGAATGAATCCGCAGTGCGGCCGTGAGCAACGTCGGGCTATCCATGAGCAGCGGAGCCTGGCCTTTGTAGGCTCGCACGCCGGTTTCCTCATTCGTCTGCGCCATCTTGAGGAAGCTGCGGTAGTTGCGAAACACATCCGGCGCGATGCCGCCGCCCGTGTGGTCGAACTCCGTGGCAACATCCGGCACTCCGCCGATGCCCGTGATGCCGGTGGTGAGAAACACCACGTGCCGCGTTTCATTGCGGCCGATTTGTTCGATGACGTCGCGGTCGGCGGCGGGAACCAGCCCCTTCGTTTCCAGGCCGATCTTGTAGAATTCGCTCTCCCGCCGCTCGAGGAGCAGGGCGAAATTTAGCACGCCGATCGCCCGCTTCGGATTGGCGGCAACCATTTTGCCAATGCCTGCACAGCCGGTGGCGAGCCCGAGGGGCAGGGCGGCGAGGAGCGCTTTGAGTCCGGTCTTCCCGGCTTTGAGCAAGGCGGCGCGGCGGTCGAGATCGCGTGGATCGGCTTCGATAAGTTCAAAAAGTTCGTTCGTGTTCATGGTGTCTCCTCGTCGGGGTTAAGCTTTGGGCAGGCCGCGTGTGTCGATGGGTGTAACGATGAAAGGCGCCACTTTTTTCATGACCTCCGACGGGCTGGCGACGGGATCGAGCCCGAACTCATCCACCACGCCCGGCCCGGCAAACCGGTTGCTGCGCGGCTCCAGCAGATCGTGGAGGATCGCCGCATGCCGCGCCTCCACGGAGACGATCTTCCCCGCGAGGATGAGATGGGCCGGATCTTTCAAAAGCTGCCCCGCTCCGTTGTAAGCGCTCACGCCGGTGTCCTCAAACATCCGGGCGGTGGTCAAAACGCTGGCGCGATCCGCGAAATTCACCTGGCTCCAGTTGAACTGCAGCTTGCCAATGCCCGCCGTTCCCAGCGCCGCGCGGAAGAAATCCACATGAGCGATCTCGTGGTCGCGAATATCCGTCAGCACCTGCCGCTCCCGCGCCGTCATCCCGCGATACGGCGATTGCATGACGAGGATGTAAAATTCCGCCTCCAACTGCTCCAGGACATACGCGTAATTCATCACGGCCACATCGCCGGAACCGAGGCTCACCCCCGCCCCCGGCGCCGCAGCGAAGGCCCGCTCCGAGAGCAATGCCGTGGCGGTCGTGGCGAGCAGCGCGCCGCCGATCTTCAGGAAAGAGCGTCGCGGTAAATGGGAGAGGGTTGCGGAGGAAACGGAGGGAGTCTTAGGGATCGATTCGTCGTGCATGGAAACATTTCGGCCCCTTGGAAAAATGCGGATGTCTCCGACCCAGCAGGGAAACTCCTGAGCCGCACGTCAGTCCGCGCGGCGAGCAGCGAGACTTGTGTTAGTCGCCCTCTCGTTACCAATCTCCCGATTGGTAACGCTGATGTCTTCGAAACTCCGTTTCGTTGAAATCGCACTTATCGGGAGCGCTCCTTCTAGTCAGCGTCTCGGAATCAGGAGATTCCAAGGCAAACGCGTTCCCAATCAGGAGATTGAGAACGAGAGGGGCGGGAAGGTTTCCGATCCGAGCGCTCTTGTCCCGCAAGTTCCATGTCTAACCTACGTTTGCCCTCCCGCACTCACCTCCACTCATCGCACCGCAACACCGGCTTTGCTCCTGGCAACCACACGTGGGCCGACGAATACCTCCAATGCTCCCGTTCTACTACCAAGCCGCGTCGGACCGGATTCATATGCAAATACTCAAGCTTCTGTAACATCATCGCGTCGTCGGAAATCTGTTGCGGATGATATCCCTCCTGCCACACCTGATGTTGGCTGGTAGTCTTATGCTTCAGCTTGTAATGAGCCAGCTGGTGCACCAACCATTCCTGCCGGGTTCCCTCCCAATGCGATACTAGCTTTCGAGCGATAAACTTCTTTAGATCGGCCATCACGCGCGGCAGTTCGTCATGTTGCAAGATGGCGTGGAAGTGATTCTCCAGGATCACCCAAGCATAGATCTTCAGCCCCTTGTTAGCCTGATACCACGCCAACGTCTCCACGAGAATATCGCAGGTCTTTGCGCTAGTAAATACCGGCAGCCACTCGACGATCGTCGATGTCACAAAATGACTGCGGAGCGGATTCAGAACCTGATAGCGACTCCTCATCACTAACGGTTAGCCGCGCAGCTTTCTCGAGACAAGAACCTTCAAAGGCGCGACCTCCGATTCCGTTACTTGTCGTTTAGTCACTTCTCGTTCACTTCTCGTTACCAATCTCCTGATTGGTAACGCCGCTGAACTCACCATGATAGGAAGCGCTCCCAGCCCCTCACGTCTAGGAATCAGGAGATTCCGGGGCGACTGCGTGGGCTCGATATGTTCGCTCACGACGCATAAATCTGCATCTTCATCCTGATTGATCTACATAATCCCTGAAGATCTCCATACAGGCTTTTACTGTTGATGTTCATCTTCCGGAGCAGTGCAAACAGGTTGCCGTAAAGCGAAATGGGAATAATGAATTTGGTGAGGCCGATATCTTCGTAGATTGGAAGGCTCAGAATATCCTCGATGCGGCTGTCACGGTCTCCACAAACCACGAAACAACCCGACTGGAGATCTACCCGCTTATTAATATGCTTAGGCTCTGTTACCCAGGCGATCTTGTACGAGAACCTATCCACTATATTGTCAAACACCTCGTCCTGCTTGGAATACACGGACAACCTAGTTTCCCTGAATTCGATATCGTTTTTCGCTATGCACCCAATCGACGCGTCCATCATTTTCGAATAGTCCAGCGCAAATATGGCCATTGCAGCGTCTGGGTGGCTTGTAAGTTGGGTTGGATCTAGTGCCTCCATCGCAAAGTATAATGCTACAAAGGGGCTCTCTGTGAAGTCGAGGAGTCGGGTTGGCGCTCCATAATGTTGCATTAGTGAAAGCCATCCAAGGCGCGATCTAGGCTCCTAATTCTCCCCGTCATAAAGGTGAACTTTTGCACGAAACTCGTTCAATCCATAGTCTTCGAACTTCCTCGCGCTCTCCGGCGACCACTTAGAGCCAAGAATTCTTTCAAGGGACGAGGTGAGCTTCCACTGTGCAGACGCTTGGCCGCGGAAAATAAACGAGTTCGGAAGCGCATTCAGCGAATGAATCACATCTTCTGGGCGGGTAAGATAGATCTCATTCATATCTGACCTTTTCGTAGGCGCCCATTGCATCCGTCAGGACAAGATTTAGATCAGCTTGTTTTTCTCGTAAGTTAGTTTCAAGGGATCACCTGAAAGGTTGATCCTCTTGGTGCGTTTGCCTTGTTTCTCTTGGATTCTCGCTGACGCACTATTTGCGGTCGCAGCAGTGCTCCGCGCAACCGCTTCTACCACCTCTTTATCCAAGCTGAGGCCTTGAATTGTCGTTTCCCATCGGTCCCCACCTGCAGCATTAACGTATACCGACAGGGGCTTCTGAAATAGCTCGTCTGCATCAAATCGAGTTTGCGCGCGCTGACGCGGCCGACGGCGGCGAGGGCGGCGGTTTCGAGCCGGTTGCCGAGGGTTTCGTAGGCGTCGATGCGGGCGGGCGGCCAGCCGCGTTCGGTGAGGGCGGCGGTGCGCTCGGGTTTGCGGGCTTTGATGACGAGGCGGTCGCTGAGTTCGTATTCGGTGAGGTATTTGAGGTTGATGTCGCCTCGGGTGCGTTTCGGCTTGGGCGTGGGTGCTGCGGGTGTGGTGATGTCGCTCATGGTTTTTGGTCGTTTTGGTGGTTTTCTACGGGATGTGGCTTTTTGGCCGGGTTGTTGGAGTGGAGGCAGGGAATCTCAGCTTTGAGGTTCGTTCCTGCGGAAAAGGGTGGTTTCGGCCCGAAATGGGGCTTCGATGTTCAATTTTAGCGTCCCGATGTTTCCGATTAGTGTTCCGACGTTCAGTTTTAGCGTTCGGCGGTTCGGCATTAGTGCGCGGCGGTTCGGTGTTAAGGCGGCGCGGTTCGGCATTAGCGCTGTGCGGTTTCCCATCAGCTTTGCGAGGTTAGCCGTTGGACGACGAGGTTTCGTCTTAGGGAGAAGCGGTTCGCCCTTAGCCTGAAGGGGCTCGGAATTAGGACGGTGAGGTCCGAAATCGGTGCAGCGGGGTTGCCGAACAGCCCCGGGCGGTTCGGTGGAGGTGGAGGGCGAACCGGGTTTACCAAGGTAGCGGAAAGCCGTGGAGGCGGAGGGCGGGTTCCGCGGTCGCGGACGGGGCCGAGGAAGAAGTTCCCCGAGGTGTCAGACCATCGTTGCTGAAGCGAGTAGGACGGATGTGAGACCGTTTACAGGTTTGCCCACATCCTGGCAATCCTTTTTACTTTTTTGATTTGCCGGGGAGGAATAGCCACAGAGCGAACGAGCAGCGCATTAATTTGAGCCAGATCTTCTCGGGTAGCTCGGGTCCCCTGTAGCTGGGGCTTGTTGGCGAGTCGGTTTCCGTAGGGACGTTCTGCGGACGAATGGGCCATTCGTCCCTACCGGGCTGCTAGCGAGGGATTGCCATAGTGAGGACCGCTGTCACGGAGAGGTGGCCGATCTTCTGGCATGGTGTTTCCTCTGCGAACTTGTGTCCTCTGTGGCTGGCCCTCGTTGGCGAGTCGTTTCTCATGGGAACGACCCGCGGACGAGTGGGCCACTCGTCCCTACCTGGCTGCGTGCCGATGCGGCGTTTGCGGATGCGTTACACCGCGGCGGGTGTGGGGAGTTGGATGGGGTGGACGTAGGTGGGGTCCTTGTCCTGGTGCGCTTGGATGGTGAGGATTTCTTTCCACACGCCGACGAGGCCCTTGGGGACGGGCGGGAGGTCGTGGCGGATGAGTTCGTGAAGGCGGCCAAGGTTGTAGCAAGGCACGGCGGCATACATGTGGTGCTCGGTATGGTAGTTCATCTGCCAGTAGAGGAAGCGGACGATGGGGTTGAGCGTGAAGGTGCGGCAGCAGAGGCGGAAGTCGGGGACGTTATCCTGAAGGCCGATGTGTTGGGTGTTGTTGCAGAGGAAGTGCAACCAGCTCCCGTAGAAGGCTCCGAAGGTGACGAGGATCGGGAGGAGCCATTGGCCGAAGGCGAGCGAGACGATGACGATGAGGGCGTGGCCGGCGAGGAGAATGCGGGCCCAGCGGACGGGCACCATGCGTTTTTCGATCTCTTCGGGGGGATAAAGGGTGAGCTCCCAATCGCCGGCGAATCCGCCGCGAGCGATGCGGATGGTGTTTTTAATGCCGTCACGGATGGCGGCGAAATGGATGATGCCGATCTTGAAGACGTGCATGATCATGGCGCGCATAGGCAGGGTGACTTCCAGGTCATCGGGCGCGTGCAGGGTGTAACGATGGTGGCGCAGGTGGCTGGTCTGGAAGGTTTCGTGGTTGATCCAGCCGAGGAAGGCGAAGAGGTGGCAGAAGGCGGCGTTGAGCCATTTGGTCTTGAAGACGGTGCCGTGGCCAAGCTCGTGCACGGCGTTGATCATGAAGGCGTTGACGGTGCCGTAGCCGAAGATGAAGGCGCCCATGGCCCACCACATACCGCGCTGCTGGCACATGATTGCGCCGACGCCCATGGTCACGAGGATGGCGAGGTAGCCCACCGTTTGGAAAAATGCTTTCGCGTCGCTGCGCTGGTGGAGGGCTTTGAAGTCTTCGGTGGAGATCTTCGTGCGATACCAGTCGATGTTCCTAGGTTTGCGTTGTTTCGCGGTGTAGGTCGGGAGGGACGTTTCTGCTGCGCTCATGCGTTAGTTGTAAGCTGTTTTTTGCCAATTGCTTTCGAGGCCGCATCGCAGTACGAAATCAAACATGAAAACATTCCCCGATCTGGCGCAGAAGCGGCGCTGGCTGGGGCAGCCTCTGGCGGTGCACGGGGTAAGGAATGTGCTGAGGCTGGGTTATTACAATTACAGCCGCGCGCAGCCGGGTCTCTCAGAGCACACGCATCCCGGGACGATCGAGATTTGTTACTTGGTGAAGGGTCGCCAGACGTATGTGATGGGCGGGACGAGTTACCGGCTGCGCGGCGGTGATGTGTTCATCGCACTGCCGCAGGAGCAACACAGCACGGGTGGGCTGCCGGAGGAAAAGGGGGCGCTTTACTGGATACAATACACGTTACCTGGGGCGGGGGAGACATTTCTGGGGTTGCCGCGGGAGCAGGGGCAGGCGGTGTTGGAAGGGTTGTTTCACCTGCGGCAGCGGCATTTCCGCGGGACTTGGCGGATGAAGGAGTGTCTGGATGAAATGATGCGGCTGTATCATGAGCCGCCTTCGCCGTTGGTGACGGCGGCGCTCTCGAATCGGGCGACGGCGTTTCTGCTGTCCGTTATTGAGGCTTCGCAAAGTGCGGAGCCCGAGTCGAAGGCCCGGCTGCAGCCGACGTTGCAGCATATCGAGTCGCATCTGGAAGGAGCGATCAAGCTCTCGGAGCTGGCGCAACTGCTGGGGGTGTCGGTGTCGCGGTTTAAAATCCGCTTCAAGGAGGAAATGGGGGTACCGCCTGCGGAGTATATCCAGCGCCGGAGGATCGAAGAGGCGCGCCGACGGATTCAGCAAAGCACGGCGCCGATTACGCAGATTGCGTTCGATTTGGGTTTTTCAAGTTCGCAATATTTCGCCACGGTTTTTAAGCGGTATACGGGGTCGGCGCCTCGGGAATTGCGGCAGAGGAAGTAGGCGGCGGAGGCAGATTTTGCGGCGAGCTTATGAGACCCAAAGGCCGGGTAGGTCCTATGAATTGGCTTGGTGATAGCTGGCTATTCGGCGAGTTGCCAGGCGGGTTTGTGGTCCCACACCCAAGTGTAGTATTCCGTTCGCTGCAACTTCCCGGCGGCCGGTTCGTCGAGATACATCTTCACGCTGGGATGCATTTGGAGAATGGACGCGGGCTGGCTGGCGGTAATAGGTCCCTCCACAGCGCCTGCGACCGCGTCGGCTTTTGCATTTCCAAATGCGAGCAGAGAAATGTTTCGCGCTTCCATGATCGTGCCGATGCCCATCGTGATGACGTGCAGCGGCACTTCGTCCCTCGAGGAAAAGAACCGCGCGTTGTCCTCCCGCGTGCTTCGGGTGAGAGTCTTGATACGGGTGCGGGAGCTGAGTGAGGAACCCGGCTCATTAAAGCCAATATGGCCGTCGGAGCCAATGCCGAGCACTTGCAGATCGATGCCGCCTGCGTTGCGAATCTGCTTTTCGTAAATGGCGCAATGCTCCTCCACATCCGGGCCACCGACAAGACCGCTCGGAATGTGGGTGCACGCCGGATCAATACCGAGTGGATCGAACAGATGCATGCGCATGAATGAGGCGTAGGACGCGGGATGATCCGGGCCGAGGCCGAGATATTCGTCGAGGTTGAAGAATCGTGCCGCAGAGAAATCCAGCCCTTGTTCGCGGTGGAGGCGGATCAATTCCTGGTACAACGCCAGTGGTGTGCTGCCGGTGGCCAACCCAAGAACGGCGTCAGGTTTCTTCCGAAGCAAACGCGCGATCTGCGCCGCCGCTAGAAGCGAGGCCGTCTCGGCGTTAGGCTGAATGATGACTTCCATAAGGTGCGGGCGAGCGAAAGCCGCTCGTCAGTTCCTTAACGCTCCGCAGCAGGTGGTCGGGCGGGAGGAAATCCGCGCCGGAGAAAATAGCAGAGCGTGAGACTATTCTCGCGGCTTATCCATGAGCGCGAGGATGTGGGTTTTCTTTTCGCCGTAGGTGAGGCTGTGAAAGCGGCGGATTTCCTCGATGCGGCGGGCACCGTTGAGGGTGTCGAGATGGCGGGTGTAGGAGGAGGCGAGCTCGCCAGTTTCCTGGTAACGGCCGCGCAGGTTGGGATCGGCGTAGGCCTGGGGCGTCTTCGACTGGAAGAGGTGGAAGCGTAGCCATCGGCGATCCATGCGCGAGGTGCGTTGGGTTTTCCGAAAGAAGGCGACGAACATCAGGAGGACGAGGTAGGTATCGACTTGCGCCTGCAGTTCGAGGTTGCGGATGAAGCCTTCGTCGGTGATGACGCGCTGCCCTTGTTTGAATTGCAACGCGGCGTGGAGGGCGTGGTTGATTTCTTCCACGAAGGCAATGAGGGAACGGATGTTGTCGTTGTTGATGCCAGCGCGCGGATCGTTCTTTTCGAGCTGCTCGACAAGCCAGCCGGAGTAGTAGATGCCGATGTAGAGCTGGTTGTCGGCGGTGCGCAGGAAGGTGCGTGCGAGTTCGCTGAGCTCGAGGGCGTAGGCGCCGGCGAGGCGGGAGAGTTGCTGGCAGCGGCGGTCGTCGATGAGGCAATCTTCGAGGTTGATGCCGACTGCCGCGTAGGTGCGCTCGAAGAGGCGCTGGATCTCGCTAAAGAGGGTGCTCATGGCGGAAAATGACTAAGTCCTAATCGCTAATGACCAAGGGTGCTCATTGGCGGATGAGGGGTGAGTGGTGTTCGTCGCCCAGGTTGATGAATTGATCGGCGAGCCGGTTGAGCGCCAGGCGCACGTCGTGGAAACGCTCTCCGAGATTGCGGTAGATAGGGGCGAGGTCGGAGCGTTTCGCAAGAGTGTGTTCCGCGGCGACTTTGTAGCTGGCGCTGCCCATTTCCTCGTAGAAGCTAACGTCGGGTGCGCCGCGTTCGAAGCGGCGTTTGACGTTTTCGTGGAGGATGCCGGAGATGAAGAGGGAATAGTTTCCCACGTGTGCCCGGATCTGGAAGGTTTGGTGATTGTTCGCCCTGCGCAGCGCGAGCATAAGGTCGGACAGGTAGGTGACGCCGCCGCCGTCGGGAGATTCCATTTGGCTGGAATTGGAGAAGGCGGTGAGCAGCGAGGCAACATAGTCGGCGAGGGTGCGGTCGCCGAGCGCTGTATCTTTTAGGACAGCGCGGGTCAAAACGTAAAAGTAGAGGTGCGGCGAAATGGTCACGTTGCCGACGTTGCTGAGAACGGCGTCGCGCAATCGGTCGTGGTCGAGGATGGAATCACGCGTTTCGTGATCGGTGAGTAGCTCGACGAGAGAGACGGCGCTCTCGGAGGATTGGGACAATGTGCGGACGATATAACTGAAATCTTCCGCCGTGAACCGCGACCGACAATTGGCTTGTATCATCGGATCTTAACTATGAGCACGTCGTGCGCCATTTCAAGTGGATCTCGGGATTTCCCTTGCGGCACCTGAGGCAGAAGCGGGAAGCTCCGCTGGAATGAAAAACCGCTAGCGCCGGCTTTCGGATCCCTCCTCACCATGAAGCTCTACTGTTGTTACACCCCTGCGCACGCCATTCTGTTCGAGCGTTACTTTCTGCCGTCCGTGCCGGAGGGTTTCGCGGTGGTGCCGACGGTATTCGACATTGATGGGCAGGGCGATTTCTTGAGTGCGGAGTTTCTGCAATGCATCTCTCGCAAGATCGATCTGATCCTGGCGAGCATTCGCAGTAATGCGGGCGGGATCATTGTTTGGTCGGACATCGACATTCAATTTTTCGAAGCGCGTTCGGATCAGCTCCAGGCGGAGTTGGGAGAGCACGACATTGCGTTCCAACGAGAGGGTAAGGCGGTGGATTATGTGAACTCCGGTTTCTTCGTCTGCCATTGCACGGAGCGTCTCCATCGGTTTTTCGAGCAGGTGCGCGATGGTCTCCGAGCCACACCACACGCGAACGAGCAGTGGGTAATCAACGAGTTATTGAAGCAGGACGGAGTCGCGCTGGACTGGACGTATCTGCCGTTTTCCTATTATGCGCGGACGCACGGATGGCCGCCCCCAGCGCAGTTGAGCCTCTACCACGCGAACGCCACCACCGGAAAAAGCGGTGTCGAGAGAAAGATCCAGCAGTTCAGCGAACTGGCGTTTCTACGACGTTTCGGTTTTCTCGGCTTGATGCTCACCTCGCTGAAATACGCGCCTGGAAAAGTGATCCGCACGGTCTCCTGCTGGAGCGGCCGAGGGAGACATTGAGTTCGACAGGCAACCCTGCCCCGTTCCATTCTGCATCCGTCATGTCTCCCTGCCTCTCCGTCGTTATGCCTGCTTACAACGAGGAAAAAACCCTCGCGGACGTGGTGAAGGCAGTCCTTGCGCAGCCCATGGTCGGCGAATTGATCATCGTGGATGATGCCTCGAAGGATGACACATGGGAAGTGCTCCAGGCGATCGTCTCCGCAGAGCCACGCGTCCGGGCATTTCGCCACACGGCGAATCAAGGGAAGGGAGCGGCTTTGCGCACTGGCTTTGAAAAAGCGGCCCTACCGTACGTGCTGATCCAGGACGCCGATCTCGAATACGACCCCAGCGAATACGACAAGCTCCTCGGCCCGATCCTGCGCAACCGCGCCGACGTTGTCTTCGGCTCACGCTTCCTCGGATCAGAAGAACACCGAGTGCTCTACTTTTGGCATTCCGTGGGGAATCGCTTTCTCACGACCCTCAGCAACATGTTCACGAATCTGAACCTCTCCGACATGGAGACCTGCTACAAAGTCTTTCGGCGCGAGATCATCCAAAGCATCTCTATCGAAGAGAACCGGTTCGGATTTGAGCCGGAGATCACCGCCAAGGTGGCGCAGATGAACGTCCGAATCTACGAAGTCTCAGTGTCGTATCATGGTCGGACTTACGCCGAGGGGAAAAAGATTGGCTGGAAGGACGGCTTCAGCGCCATTCGCTGCATTTTAAAATATGGGATGCGCTGAGTTCGGCTCCGGAACTCCCGTAAGCCTTCCATTCCACTCGATCTCGCTACGAGCGGCTAGCGAGTGTTGTAGGCGGCCAGTTTTGCCGAAGACGAAGAGTAGCAGTCCCAAACTAATTACGAAAGCGGCGGCGGCAGCTCACATTGGAGTGGCGAGCCTTCTGGCGGTGCCTGCCAGACGGGTGTCCCGGCAGCCAAGGACCTCTTGTGAGGGCACTTGGCGCATGTTTAGATCGTTGCTTCTTATCCACCAAGAGATAAAATCATGGATGTCGTAGAGCGCGAGCAGTTGGATTCAGCCGTGATCTCCAACCATTGGTATTACGAGGCAAAGTTCGCCCTCCTGGAGAAACATGTCCGCTCGCTGCCGCTTGCCTTGGACTCCTTCACGTCGGCTGATGTCGGATCGGGGCTCGGCCTGTTCCTTCATAAGATGGAGAAAGTGGGTCTGGCGTCCCCCGGCCGAAGCATCGGCGTGGATCCGGCGTATGATTCGCCCCAGAAAGCTTTTCAAAGTGAGATTATCATCCATCCAGGTTTCCCGGAACTGGAAGTATTCGATCTGCTGATGCTGATGGATGTGTTGGAGCATGTGGAAGATGATCTCGCACTCCTTAAAAACACTCTTCGACGCGCAAGTCATAACGGGTTTGTGCTGATCACGGTACCCGCCTTGCCGGTCCTTTGGTCGGCACATGACCGTTTTCTCGGGCATTTTCGGCGTTACACTCTTGCCTCTCTGGAGCGCCTGATCCTTGCTACTGGCCAGTTAGAGATGATAGAGCTGCACTATTATTTCGCGTGCATTTTGCCTGCAGCCGTTCCGGTCAGATTGCTTAGGGCCAGAGCAGAAAGCCCGATGAATTCGGACATGTCGGCCGTGCCAGCAGCATTGAACTCTTTGCTGACGCGTTACTGCAAAATGGAATTAGGCGTTGCCAAGTTGAACCAACGTGCGGGCCTTACTGCAGTCGCATTATGCAAACTCAAGTAACGTAAATCCCGGCCCCTCTTGGCTTGTCTCCTCATAGCGGAAGTAAGTGCATCGCCATAGTGCTAGTGGCAGCCGAGAATACTGACGGATTGTTTTCTCCCAATGCCGCAAGCTTCCGCTCGAACTGTATTCGCTGCGCTATCTTCCCGATCGAGCCTTTCCTCTGTCTCACATGGCCGAGGCTGACTCGCTAGCTCCTTGGTGCTTGTGGTAGCATCTACGGAACGTGCGCATCATCTCGAAAACGCCCGAACTCCCTCAAGTCTTCCCATTCCACGCGATTCAGGGTAAAACCCGAGCAATCGCATACGCGCTTTTTCATCCGAGAAGCGTTCTAATGGCTCCAACCTACTACAACTTACATGTCTGAAATTTCCTCTTCTCGACCACACTACGCCATCGCCGGGGCTGGTTTCTCCGGAGCCGTTCTCGCCCGGGAACTCGTAACCCAGACCGATTGCCGCGTCACCATTTTCGAGGAGCGGAATCATACGGCTGGGAATTGCCACACAGAGCGCGATGCAGCCACCGACGTGATGATTCACACCTACGGCCCGCACATTTTCAACACCAACGCCCAGCACGTCTGGGAGTACGTTCAACGTTTCGGGGTCTTTCAGCCTTATATCAACCGCGTGAAGGCGGTAACCCCGCGCGGAATCTTTTCCATGCCGGTGAATCTGCACACCATCAACCAGTTCTTCGGCAAAACCTTCAACCCCGCGGAGGCGCGGGAGTTCGTTTTATCACTCGGCGATTCCAGCATCATGGAGCCAGCCAACTTCGAGGAACAGGCGTTGAAATTTTTGGGTGCAGACCTCTACCAGGCGTTCTTTTACGGCTACACCAAAAAACAATGGGGCTGCGAACCGACCGAACTCCCCGCCTCCATTCTGAAGCGCCTTCCGGTGCGCTTCAACTACGATGACAACTACTACAACAGCCGTTTCCAAGGCATCCCGCGCGATGGCTACTCTGCCGTCATCGACGCAATTCTGGACCATCCGCAAATCGAGGTCCGCTTGAGCGAACGCTTCGATCCAGAAGGTCGCCACGAGTTTGATCACCTCTTCTTCACGGGGCCCATCGACGCCTACTTCGGCTTCAAACGCGGCCGGCTCGGCTATCGGACCGTCTCGTTCGAGCGTATCGACGCTGAAGGGGATTATCAAGGAAATGCCGTGCTCAACTACCCCGATGCAGCGGTGCCGTTTACCCGCGTCCATGAGCACAAACATTTCGCACCATGGGAAACACACGAGCGCACCGTCGCCTTCCGCGAATACAGCCGCGAAACCGCCGTGGATGACGTGCCGTATTATCCAAAACGCCTCCAAGGCGACATGGGGCTCCTCAGCCAATACCGCGACGACGCCATCGCGTTGGAAAACGTCTCCTTCCTCGGCCGCCTCGCCACCTATCGCTACATGGACATGGAAAAAGTGATCGGAGAAGCCCTGGACTTCTCCGCCGCATTCGTGCAGGCACTCTCCGTCAAAACGAAGCTACCGCAGTTCCCCAACGCCGAGGCGTAGGAAGAGCGGTTTGGGACGAACGCGATCAGACCAGGAGCTTTTTTCGGAAACGACGCAGACGGAAAACCTCACACTCACCTCCCGCTTCGATTATCGTTGTTCTCGCAGAAATAAAATGAGTTCCCGCTTTGCCGTTTACAGCCTGATCCTTTCCTTAGCACTAGTTATCCGCCTGACTTGTCTCGCCAGCGAGCCGTTCTTCGGTGATCTCCCTCTCAGTGTTGAAGCCATCAAAACGGGCGGGATGAAAATCCAGTTTCCCGGCTACGTTCCTTTCCATTGGACCATTAAGACGCTGGCGGGTGGCACCGGCAGTTTGAATGCCGGTGCCGTCACGGTCAGTATTCTTTGCGGCATGGCTGCCGTGTTCTTTATCATGCGAACTGCAGAAGTTCTCGGAGGCCTGCGCGCGGCAACTCAGGCAGGAATCGTCGCCTCCACGTCGCTGCTCCTCGTCTATTTTTCGGGAGTTGGGTCCTCCTATATCACGGATCTCCTCGCGGCTGCGGGGGTGCTTTACCACGGAATGCGAGTGATTATTGCAAACGCCGCAGGCAGACAGGTGCTTTGGGCATTTGGCTGGATGGCTTTTGGAACACTGATGCGCCCACTCTCAGGAATGTGGCTTTTCCCAGCAGTGGTGTGGCTGGCGTGGCGCTTTGGAAGCCGAGCCGAACGTCTTCGCTGTGCGGGCGTATGCCTCCTGCTGGCGGCGACACTGGTCGGGATCAGTGCTCCTTATTTCGGCTCTTGGAACGAGGTTCTCAGTTCCACCGGCACCGTGCATTCTGTCGCCGCCAGCGGATTGAATCGCACCCAGTTTATCTCAATGATGGGTCGGATAGGAGGCTACCCAGCTTATTTTCTCAACGTATGGCTCGTCATTTTACTGATCTCACTGCCTGCTGCCTCTCGTCTTTTTCAAGAGGGAGGTGCGTCCAGAGATCGGCTGGTCTTTTCAATCCTTCTGATCCTTCCGTATAGCGCAGTTCTCCTTCGACACCTGCCGCAAGCGGGCTACACCTGCCTTTTGGCTCCCGTTTTTGTCACATTCCCGTTCATCGCGGGAGTTTCCCGTTTCCGAGATCGGCTGGTAACTGTTTTAACCGCCGCCTTTGCGATTGTATCTCTGCTGCAGATCTACGTCGCACGGCCGTATCCGCCCCAAACGATGAGCGACGTGGTGCTCAACGCGTACTTTCTGCAATATTCCCGAAGCGGAGTCGAAGTCAGTATGTTTGAGACTGCGGCCTCACTCGCGGTAAAGTCCGGGCTTGCGCAAAACTATGTGCCCGAAACTCGGCGACAGCTCATCCTGAAAGGTGGCCGGTAACCGTGCGTGGAGGGCTCAGTGACGATCTTACACTGAGACGACTTCAAACACGTCCATCGGAACTCCGATGGCTCTGCATATGCCAATGATTTATGCTGTCGTAAAGCTGTCCCGCCGTTCCCCTACCCGAGACGTGAAGACCATGCGCGGCGGCCAAAGGCCTATTCTGCCTACGACGACCTCCGCTTCTCGCAGCGTACCGCTACTTGGAAGGCGACAAACGTCAGCACCCCCAGCAAAGCCAGCTTAGGCACCAACCGGGAGGTGTCCCACGCCATCCCTGCCGTAGTGGCAGGAAAGGCAACTTTAGGCTGATCCAAAATGAAGCGATACCCGTGCGTCATCTTCATTGGCGCCCCCTGCTCGTCCCGGTAGAATTCCATCCACGGAGGAAACAGCAGCATCCCCAACGCAACGATCCCCCCAGCAACAAGGACGGCTTTGCTGTGCGGCAGCCATTTAAGATGATTTGAAGAGGGCATGGGAGATATAATAGGCAAATACTGCTGCAGCACACAATTGGAGGATGATGTAAAGTTAAGCTGTTTCTTTCATCTCTGTGTTTGTTTCAAACAGCCGCGTGACGAAAAGCGTCTTCCTTTTCCCTCACCTTGAGCTATTCCTAAGCTCTGATGCTTCGCAACCTAGCCAATGGCTGGAGACCTGGTTCTCCGGCAGCCAATCTACGACGAAAGCGCTTCGCCTTTTTCCTCTCTCTGCTGGAGACGCTGCCGGGCCCTGTGGACGTTCTCGACCTTGGCGGCCAAGAGGCATTCTGGAGAGTTACTGGAACGGATTCCCCCCTCATACGATCCATCACCCTCGTTAATCTTTGGGAAGAAAAGGTCACTCTGCCCAAGCTCCACAGTACGGTGGGTGATGCGCGCCAGCTCTCCGCATATGGGGATCAATCGGTCGATGTCTTGTTTTCCAACTCTGTGATCGAGCATGTGGGGAGTCTTCGGGAACAACAGCGGGCCGCAGGGGAAATGCGAAGAGTGGCTAAGCGCTATTTCGTGCAGACTCCTAATCGACATTTCCCGCTGGAGCCTCATTTTCTGGTGCCGTTCTTTCAATATCTTCCTACACGCCTGCGCGCCAGCTTTCATCATCGATTTAATTTGGGGTGGTGGGAGCGCCAACCGGATTACTGGGAGGCGCTGGCCGAAGTGGAATCTATCCGCCTCCTGTCAGAGGCTGAACTGCGCCATTTATTTCCGCAAGCTTCTGTATTTAGAGAACGGCTCGCTGGACTGACCAAATCCCTCGTAGCATACGATGGGTTCCATCACACCCATTCTCACCAGCAGAGATAAAACGAGACAAACATTTTGATTAAAGGTTCTCACTACAGGAGATGGCTTCCTACTGCCATTCTCCTTTTCTCTTTGGCGCTGCTGCCTTTCATGGTCTCCACGGAGAGCCTCTGGATTGATGAAGGGGATACCGCGCTTTATGCCGGTCAAACGAGTGCAGCAGAATGGGTGCGGCACCTCCTCCAGGATAATGATGCGGGCAGCGAGATGCCGTTAACGATGTGGACAGCGTGGCTGACGAAGCGATTCGTGGGATCGAGCGAATGGGCATTGCGCTCGCAAAACTTGTTCTGGGGAATCATTGCGCTCGTCGCTCTCCACTATGCTGGCAAGAAAATAGCTTACCCCTGGCTTCCACTCGGACTGGCAGTTCAACCATTTTTCTGGTTTTACATGGATGAAGCAAGGCCATTCGCCGCGGAAGTCGCCTTGGGCGCGGTCCTCCTATTCTTGGTCGTAATACATCCTGCGCCGATGGGGAAAGAGCGCTGGTGGCTTGTTACTTTGCTCACTGGAATTCTAGTGATCTTTGCGACAAGTTTGCTATGCGCTGTCGTGATTGGCGCGGTCTTATTGACGCTGATCCTTTCCAATCGCTCAGAGTTGCGCCGCATTTTTTTGGAGAATCGGTGGATTGTAGCGGTCTATACAGTTTTGCTGAGCCTACTTTCATCTTATTATGCATGGAAGTTGCTGAAGGGCGTTTCGGGAGCGCGTATTTGGCAGGTAGATCTGAAATCGATGCTATTTGTTTTCTATGAGATTATCGGGTGCCTCGGACTAGGCCCTTCGCTCGAGGTAATCCGAGAGCATGCCGGCAAAGGGGAATTGACGGCGCTTGTTCCCTCTTTGGCTCTTCCCGGATTGCTCGCTGCTGCTATGGTTTTGATAATAGCTGGATTTTTCGCCGGAGTTAGGAGCTTTCGAATCCGGAACGATCACATCGGACGTGCCATTCTCGTTGTGTGCTCGGTCGTCATTATAATGGTGACTGCTTCCGTTATCCTTCACAAGCCGCTATGGGCGCGGCATTTCAGCCCGATTCTTCCATTTCTAGTTCTCATTGAGGTGGCGGCGCTACACTGGGCTTTCACCTCGGGAAGGTATCTTTTGAAAGTATCCGCCATCGCTTTCTTGGTTCTCCTGACAGTTTCGTCTTTTCAGATTCGGTTTTCCAAAAAGTTTTTCAAAGATGATTACAGAGGCGCGTCGAAACTTGCATTACAAGCGCTCGGAGAGAAGAAAACAGTATGGTGGTCGGCGGCAGAGCATGCTGGCCTTTACTACCGTGTACCTTTGGTCATAAACGGCCATAGAGAAGGTGCGTGGGTTCCTCATCGCAGTCAGTTCGAGCCGAACGACAGCGCCCTCGCTCCAGACTTTATCATCACGACTCGGCCGGAAGTCTACGATCAACAGTTTTTCGTCCGAAATTATGTTACGCGTGCAGGATACCGGTTAATTGACACTCCCAAGAGTTTTCTCATTTACAGCAAGGAATGATTTCGGGAGTCGACATTCGCAATTAATCAGGTCGCTTGCTTCAAAGCGGCTCCATCCAACTTAGCTCTATTTTGTCATTCACATTTAAACCATGGGCCATTTGAATCCTTTTAATCGTTCCAGAATTCTGCTGGGGCTGTTTGTATTCTCTCTTTTCGTCTTTACCCTTGCTTCCACCTCTTCCAGGACGATTCATAAAATCTGGCAACTCGGTACCGCCGGCTACTCGATGTGGCCGCCCTTTGCCGATCTCCGGCCGATTCTAATTTCCTGCGATGTTTATCGGAATTCCGGTTGGAATTGGAGTTGGGAGGCTATCAAAATTCATAGCGAGACAATCGGCATACCTACCTATAATTATCCTACCGCCTGGCTCACTTTGGCTCACCTAGGATTAGGTGAATCCGACCTTCGGTGGATGGGTTCACTCTTCTGCTTCTCGTTTTGCATCTGCTTCTTTCTCCTCTTCAGAAACTTTCCCCTCCCCCACCTTTTCGGGGTTCTTGGAATGGCCATCTCTCCACCTGTGCTTCTCGCCGTAGAACGGGGCAATTCCGATCTCCTCATCTTTTCTCTCGTTTTCTGCTGTGTCTATCTCTTCGCCAATGCGAAGAGCGTGCCCGGACGTATGATTGCTCAGATATGCTTGCTACTGCCGGCTGCGCTGAAGCTTTATCCTATTTTCGCTGTAGTGACGCTGGCCTCCGACAGGAAACGATGGTTCATCGCTTCCGCGATCCTCCTCGTATCCCTTTTCGGTGGTTACGCGCTTTCCGTCCGTGAGGAACTTCGGCAAATCCGATCAAACACGCCTAAAACCACCGACATAGGTTACGGGAGTCAAGTTCTCTCTGGCTTTCTCATTAAAAAACTAGATGCCGATTCCCGGAACACCAGCCAACAAAGCTTCGAAGCGCCCCTGCGAAAAGTGATCAACGCATTTCCCTACGTCGGCATTGCCGTATGCCTCGCGGTAGGATTGGTCTTGGGCCGACAGTTGGCAAAGGTACGAAGCGAGGGAGTTCCCCTCGACGCGACAGGCAACGCCATGTTCCAGTGCGGTGCAGCTATCTATATGGGCACCTTCCTACTCGGAAACAACTTTGCATATCGGCTCATTTTTCTCTTCTTTTGCTTCCCACATCTTTATTGCCTTGTCCGACATTCAGCCGAGTTGCGGACGATCACGACAGCCTTGTTGCTTACCATGGGTGCCGCTTTTTGGCTTACCATGGTTGATGAGAGGATGGAGTACAGACTTCTGGGGCAGGCGTCCCATTGGTTGATCTTTGCAGGAATTCTCGGGTTCTTTGCCAGATCTTTTTTCCGTGGACTGGGTTTCGCTTCCGCGCCTGCGCAAAGCAAAATTTAGTCGAGGTGTTCGTAATCCGTCTTGCCTGCGGATAGTCTTGCATTTCCCAGTTTCATGAACTCTATCTATCAAATATTTAAGAAGCACATTGATAGGTTGCACCAACAGCATCCGGGGCTGGCAGTGATAATCAATAATGTAGGCTGGCTCTCAGTCGACCAGGCCATTCGAATGGTAGGGACGCTTTTTGTTGGAGTTTGGATCGCCAGGTATCTTGGGCCTAGCCGCTACGGGCAACTGAACTATGCCCTCGCTCTCGTTGCTCTCGTTGCATCCCCTGCTTCACTTGGGCTGGATGACATCACCGTCAAACACCTAGTGGCAAAGCGATTCTCCCACGCGGAGATATTGGGTTCTACATTTATATTGAGGTTTGCAGCAGGATGTTTCGCTTACCTTCTGATATGTTTCTATGCACTTGAAAGTGTTCATGACAAAGAGATGCGAATTTTGCTCTCAATCATTGGTATATGCGCCGTCACCCAAGCCTTTAACAATATCGCCCTATTATTCAGGGCGAATTCAAGTTCTAAACAGATAGTTCAGACGCGGAACTTTAGCTTTTTGCTTACTACCTGTATAAGGATCGTGATGATCAGCGAAAATCGCCCGCTGATAGAGTTCGCATGGATGATCGTAGCGGAACTGCTTTTGACGAGCTTCTTGTGGTGCGCCGTCTATACAAGATTAGTGGGCCCTATTTTGAAATGGAGATTCAACACGCCTCTTGCGTTGAATCTCCTAAAGCAATCATGGCCGATTCTTTTGTCGGTGATTGCTGCCACCATCTACACCCGAATCGATGTGGTCATGCTGGAAGCATTCACAACAAAAACGGAAGTGGGCATTTACGCCGCAGCCGTTCGAATTAGCGAGGTCTGCTATTGCATTCCAGCGATACTTGCTTCTGCACTTTTTCCAGCAATCGTCCGTAGTAGAGATAAAGGCGAGGTATTGTATTTCCGAAGACTACAACATGTATTTAATATAAACTCTCTTCTGGCGTATCTAGTAACGATTGGGATTACCCTCTTTTCCTCACAAATAGTAAATATATTGTATGGGAGTGGCTTCTCAAAAGCGGCTCAGATTCTTACAATTCACATTTGGGCAAGTATTTTCCTATTTCTAGGCGTTGCTGCAGGTATGTTTTTGATAAATGAGGGGTTGACCGTCTTTACATTCATCTCAACAAGCGCCGGAGCTATCGTGAATATCCTCCTTAATTTGGCCTTAATTCCCCATTTTGGCGGCGTCGGAGCCGCAGTTTCCACAGTGGTTTCATACGCCGTTGCTGCGGTACTCTGTTGCTTTGCTTATCAGAAGACTCGGCGCCTTGGATTTATGCAACTGCATGCAATAACACATCCACTGTCAGCTTTCCGTATTCCTCGGGCACCCGACGACGACCTTTAGCAGATTGCGGAGAGTAGAGGGCCTCGGCAGATAGAGATGGAAAGGATGGTTGAGAGAATTAGAAAGCTGCTCCATCGTCATCAGCATAGCAAACGTGGGAATCTGCCGGGAGGAGACATCCGATCCGGTAAAGAAGGTCGTGGGAGGTCTTCTGTGGTTGGATGCAGAATTCGAGGAACTCACAACCGAGGATGGACGCGCACAATCCCGCCGCAGCGGTTGTTGGAAGCGATAGTGTTGATGGCTGCTTGGTAATCTCTAAGTCAGTCAAAGAGCTTCTGAAACAATTTCTAGGCCCTCAAGGCTTTTCCCGCAATGTTTCGAAAGCCCCCGGCCGGTAAGCGTGGTATCATGGGGCCATTCCCATTGACACACCGTGAAGATTGCCTCTCAAATGATGCTTGCGCAAGGATCCTTCGCAGCATGTTTCAACAAAGCGCTTACGACACCGATACACGACGTCTCAACCGCATGGTCAAATGGTAAAAGTTGCGATTCTTTGTCATTATCCTCCGTCACGGTTTCAGGCGGCTGGAATTACGTTCACGCCAGCAAAAATCCAAGCTGAACTCAACCGTCGTGCTTTCGAAACCGTGGAAGGAAGTTTCCTCGATTCGCTTTGCACGTTTCCGGATCTGGAGATCAGTGTCGTTACCTTTTCCAAGGGGGTTCAGGCAAGACAAACAGTGAAGCTGGCGGAGAACTGTCAACTGACCGTCATCCCGCCCCCCCGTCTTTCAGGCATGCCAGTTGCATGGCTTCCACGGCTTGGAATAATGCGCTCGGCGACGAAGCAACTTCGCCCTGATGTTGTTTTAGGCCTGCGCAACCTCGAAGGTTACGGCTTGTTTGCTATCTTTTGCGAGTGTCCCAGTATAGTGATACCGGAGGAGTTTTTTAGCGGCATTCCGTGTCCGGTTTATTTCCGCCCTGTGATGTGGATCGGCGCACTTACCGAACGGATTTGTTTGCGGTTGGCTCCTAATGTCGTCGCGATTAGCGGCCATGTGGAACGGACACTGCGAAAGATGACAAAAGCTAAGATTTATCGCATCCCGAATATTGCCGAAAAAGCCTTTTTTACGCTTCAACGAGACATTCCAGGCACTGAGATTCTTTATGTAGGTCGAATCTCGCCTGAGAAAGGACTGCTAGAGCTCCTATACGCGCTGGCACCAATTCAAATGGAATTCGCGGGGTCGACGATTCGGATTATTGGCGGTGCGACAGGCCCTGCAGGTGAGTCCTACCTGCAAAGCTGTCAGCGCTACGCTGAGGAACATCTCCCTTCTTTACAAGTAGTCTTTGCGGGTTGGAAAGATGGGGCAGAGATCGCCTTGCTTCATCGAAAAGCGCGAATGCTCGTTATGCCGAGTCACGCCCGCTACGAGACAATGGGAGTGGTGATTGCAGAGGCTTTGGCGGCTGGAACACCGGTTATCGGATATAATTTTGGTCCGATTCCTGACATTGTGACCGACGGAGAAAACGGCTTGCTTGTCCGAGTGGGCGACATACCCGCCTTAACAGAGGCCATTCGACTCCTCTGTTCAGATGAGGCCCTCTGGACGAAACTTTCCTCTGCCGCCAGGGAGTCCGCAGAGAGATTTTCTTCCGCGAAAGTTGGCAGTGCGTTACATAACGCTCTCTGCGAAGTCGCCAAAGGCAGGAATTAAAGATGAGGATCGCCATCATTTCACCCAGTGCCCATGATCAAGGCCACCATTGGCCGTGTACGGAGCAACTTGCGACAGCATTACTTGCAACCGGTGACGACGTCGAAATCTTTGTGGCAGCACCTCCAATCATAGCACCTCGGGAAGAGATCGCATCGCGACTGGTGGTAGCTCAGACAAGGTCACGTCGGATTTCGGCTAGCGAGTCGCGCAAAGAAAACAAAGGATCCATTTTGTCCAAAAATCGGGAAATGCTTGCTTGTATGTGGACGCTCTTGAAGTCCCATCAACGCGATTCGTTTGCCGTAGTTCATTTCGTCGATGCGCGATATTTTTTCTTACTGATCCTCGTCATTCTTTCTCGCCTCAACATCACAGCATACCTCACAGGGGGGCGCGGGCACTTTCGCTCCACGCCAAATGGAAGTTTATTTGGTAAAATCCGAACTGACCTTTTTGACTACCTGTTTTCGACAGCGTTTGCTACCAACCGGCTGCGTTTCATTACCGAAACCGATGCTACGAGACTCGACTGGAGCACGGTCGCAGGACAGAACGTCACCGTGATCCCGTACCCGATTTCGCCGGTGACCAACAAGATCGATCGAACAACTGCTCGGCTGAAATGGAAAATACCCACCGATCAACCGATTTTCCTCCTCTTCGGCACGCACCGGCAGGGGAAAGACTACGAGACTGTTGTCCAGGCTGCGTGCGGAATGGTCCCCCGTCCCTTCCTGTTGTTTGCCGGTGCCGTCATCTCAGAAAATGATCCGGCGAAAATACTGGCTCTCTATAAATATCACGAATCCCTCACAGTCTCCCGCTTTTTGACAGACGCCGAAACTGCCGAAGTATTTACCGCCAGTGATGCAGTCATTCTTCCCTATCCCGCCAATTATGACAAAGGCTCCGGAGTGCTTCTCGAGGCGTGTCGATTTGATCGTCCGGTTATAGCTACCCGCGGAGGGTTTCTGGAAAAGTTCATAAGACACTTCCATACTGGGCTCCTTTATCAGCCGAACTCGCCAGTCGACTTGCAGCGAGTTCTGGTCGAGTTTGTGACTGCGATGGGCACTCCTAATGTCTTCAGGGCAGCGATAAGTGAGGTCAAAACTTCTTTCTCATGGGAGGTTTTGGTCCAAGATTACCGTCAGGTATTCACCTTTTCCGATCCTGCCTGCGCAGGTAAGCCATTCACATGGATGCGTTGACACCCCGATCTGTTTGGCACGCCCTTGTCGCTGCCGTTGGCCTCTGCTTTGCCGTGTTTGTCGGACTAATGATTCCCGGCTTATCGCTCTCGGATATCGCACCGATTGCAGCAGTTATATTGTCTCTTATCTATTTCTCCGGCGGACACAAATACACGTGGCGACTAGGATTTTTTCTTTCGTTCTTAAGTCTGAATCTCTATGTGGGATTTTCGATTGGAGATCTTCAGCAGACATGTCTTTTGGCAGGCATGTTCATCCTGACGGTGTTTTGGCGAAAGCAGAATTACGCTGAAGTTCCACTCGCGAAAACCAGTTTGTCTTACTCGGTCTTTCGTCACTTCTTGGCCCTCTGGTGTCTCTATATCGCTTTCCACGCGATGTTTCATCTCAACGCGCAAGAGGGCTTGAGAAATATATTAAAAAGCTATTTTGACGCTTTTGCCCCATACCTTTTGCTTCTCTATTTTTTGCGAGTCAGGCCGAAGAATTTTGAGCTCTCTAAGAACATTCTAAATTTTCTTTCTTTGGCTGTTCTTTTCGCACTCCTTCTGAATATTCCGCTACGGGTCGCCAGTGCTTTCCGGGAGGTACCCTACGATATGTGGGACAGTGCACCAGTCGGTTTCCTTATATATCCATTCCTTCAGGATAACGTTTATTCGTTGCGAACCATCGCGCCATTCGGATGTCTGCTCGCCTCCGTGCTGCTCGTCAACCCTTACCGCATTAAGATGAAGCCAGAACAATCTTTCGCGACTGGGATGCTATTTCTGCTGAGTATCTTGGGAGGAGTTTTCAGCGGAGGACGCGCTACTTTATCTATCTGCTTCGGAGTCCTTGGCCTCGTGCTGTTATGGGCCAAGTCATATTTAAAAATTTTCGCAGCGGCCATCTTGGTTCTTCTACTGGCCTTGTGTGTTAATACCTTTAACAGCCAAATCAACCAAAGGGCACCTCTACTAATCAAGCGGAGCGTTCAGTGGCTCTTGATCAATAAAGATAATGAAGCCAGCGGCCACATCAGTGGGTCCAGTCAGTGGCGCACACAACTTTTCCACAGAGCGGTGCAAGAATGGAAAAGCACTGCCTGGACCACCGCCTTCGGGAGGGGCTTTCCAAATCTAATGATTTCAGATTATGCAGTGACGCGTGATACGGACATAAATGAACTGGCTCTGGAATTCACATTGGTCCGGGGAAAAACACACAACCAGATATCGGATTTGCTGTTAGCGTTTGGGTTGGTGGGATTGCTTTTATGGTACGGGATGATGTTCGCTCTCGTCTTTTGGTTGATCAGCCTTCTCAAGAAGAAATCGCTGTCTCCCTCGAGTCGGACATTTTTTTTAATAGTTCTCATGCATCTCGTGGTAAACACCACATTGGGTTTGTTCGGAGGCGGTTCGTTAACCGGATTAACCTTTTGGCTCATCATTGCCGTCATGTATACGCTCCTCAAAGAGTCAGAGAAGATCTCACTCACCGAAACTGCGACGATTGCGGGTATTGCTAGCCAACCCGAACTTCCGAGAAGATCCCATAGGTCATTTCACAACCCTCGCTAAGTCACGCCGCTTGTGCTGAACGCGAGACGTCTCTAATGGCACGAGGCTGTCCGCTGCGTTGAAAGCATCACGCGGAGCGCCACTGGCCTAAAGCAATCCCTCCCGCCCTTGCACGGAGTTCATCTTTCCCGAATGCTCAAAAAAAGAACGCCTTCCTCAGACAAAATCGAAAAGCGTGGTGGGAGAATCTCTCCATATAGTGGCTTCTCAGAGCTACAAACACGTTCTTAGAGATTGTGTTTAAAAGAGCTTGTTTGAGATCAGCGGTTGCACCTGGTTCAATGATTGCCACACCGTCCCTTGACACAATATCAGGCAGACCACGCCAGCGAGTGATGACTAAAGGGAGTCCGTAGGCATGGGCTTCTACATTTACAAGTCCAAACGTCTCACCACTGTAGGTCGTTGGGAAGCATAGACAGTCACTATCTCGCAATAGTTGATCCTTTTGCTGCCCGGATACAAAACCGACGTACGAAACTACAGATGCACGGGCCTCCGTTCCTAGGTTTCCAATGGCTAGATCCGGTTGGCAGATTCGGGCTTCAAACTCCTCACGTTCAGCCGGAGCCATGAACTTGCCAGCAACGATGAGCCGAATTCCAAGGAGCGAGCCAGATGCTTGCAGCTCAGCGTGTGCTAACGCAACAGCTTCAAGTGTTTCAAAGAGGCCCTTCTCACGCGTACAATGAGCTAAAAACAGGATCTGGAAAGTCGGCGGCGCTTCTTGCGACTGACGGGCCTTCCAGCGCTTCATACGTTTCGGCAACACAATATCCTCAAAATCCGGGCAGGGGTCAGGAATACCATTCGGCACGACTTCTATTCGCATGGGATTCAGCTTTGCGGCATCACCCCGGTTAAACTCTGTAAGCACTATGCTCAGATCGGCGCGGGAATATAAACGGCGGGTTACCCAAGCCTCCCACGGTGATGCCCTGCGCTCCACCCATTCGCCCAAGCCGTAGGCGTGCCAATGTAAGATGAGCCTTGGGAAAAAGGGACGGCACAAGGCCAATACGAGCCAGTCACGGTAGATGGCGTTACGCTTTCCCGGCGCAGGGATGTAGTAGAGATCTCGGACTCCATGCCGGACGCGCTGCCATACGGCCTGAGCGCAAAAGCCGAAGAGCCTCCACACTTTCCCTAATCTAAAGCCCCCGATATCCTCCATCGAGTCAGAGAAGCGGGCGTTCACGTGGTAACAACGAATCTCTGATGTAGAGAATACATCTAACATCAGTTGCACCATGTAGCTTTGCCCATGATGCGGAGGAGGCGTATGGGCAAAGACCAGTAACTTCATTTCAGAGCTGTCTTTGATCCTATGAGCTATTCCCATGAAATACCACTGTTCTGAACCGGGCGTGTCATGCCCGCCAGAATTGCATGAGAGGATCCAACTGAAAAGAATGGACGGTGTAGAGCGTCTCGTTACGTTCGTTTGATGAACATTGAGTTGACGACACCTTCGCTGCTCTTTCCCGCCATCACGCTGTTAATGTTGGCTTACACCAACCGTTATTTGGGGCTTGCGACTACTATTCGTACGCTGCACAAGGAGCATCAGACGGAACCTACGGGGGAGCGGCTCGCTCAGATCCACAACCTGCGGGTGCGGATCCGGTTGATTCGCAATATGCAGATCTGCGGCGTTCTCAGCCTGCTGCTCTGCATGGTGTGCATGTTTCTGCTGTTCGCTGGAGCGATCTTTGCCGCCAAGATCGTTTTTGGCATCAGTCTGATTTTGATGATCGTCTCTCTTGGACTTTCGCTGGTGGAACTTCAGATGTCCGTCGGCGCCTTGGATATTCTTTTGCGTGAGCTCCAGATTCCGCGGCCGTAAGCGAGATCGATTCAACTGCCGCCTCGTTCCGACGGATTGGAGCACCGACGCAGCGTTCACCTCGCGTTTCTGTCGACTAGCTGCCTGCGACGATAAACAGCGGTATCAGGCGGCGACTGAGGTCAGAGTTCTTAGCTTTTGCACCGCGGCGATGACAATCTCCAGAGCGCGATCCACCTCGGCGCGGGTGTTGTAGCGGCTGAAGGAGAAACGGACGCTGCTGCGGGCGCGCTCTTGGGAAAAGCCCATCGCCATGAGGACGTGCGATGGTGTCAGTTGTCCGGTGGTGCAGGCGGAGCCGCCGGAGCAGCAGACGCCTTTTTGATCCAACAGGATGAGGAGCGCCTCTGATTCCACCCCGCTGATCGCGACGTTGCTCGTGTTCGGCAGACGATTCTCCTGGTCGCCGTTGACCTCGACGCCGTCCAAGGAAGAGAGCAGCGTGGTTTCGAAGTGGTCCCGGAGAGCTTTCACGGCGACGTTTTCCTCCTCCATGGCGGCTCCGGCGAGTTCGGCCGCTTTGCCGAGGGCGACGATATACGGGACGTTTTCTGTTCCGGCGCGTTTGCCGTTTTCCTGGCCTCCGCCGAGGAGATAGGAGTTGAAGCGCGACTTGCGGTTGGCGTAGAGAACGCCGACGCCTTTGGGGCAGTGCAGTTTGTGTCCTGAGACGGAGAGGAAGTTGATCTTTGAGTCCGCGAGGCGAATCGGGATTTTGCCGACGGCTTGGACCGCGTCGGTGTGGAAGAGTGCGCCTTTGGCTCGGGCGATTTCGGCGGCTTCTGCGATAGGAAACAAGACGCCGGTCTCGTTGTTCGCCCACATGAGGGAAACGATGGCGGTGTCGTCACGCACAGCGTTGCGGAGATCTTCGAGGTCGATCTGTCCGTTGGAATCCACGGGCAGCCATGTGACTTCGATGCCTCGGCGGGAGAGCGCCTCGCCGTGTTTCATAATCGCACTGTGCTCGACGGCGCTGGTGACGACATGCTGCCGGTCCGGGTCGATGAGCAAGGCGGATTGGATGGCGGCGTTGTTCGACTCCGTCCCGCAGGAGGTGAAAATGATCTCCGCCGGGGTGCAGCCAAGCAGCGTGGCGACCTTGGCGCGAGCGATTTCGATGGCTTCCTTCACCTGGGAGCCAAACCCATAAGCGCTGCTGGGGTTGCCGTAGAAATCGGTGAGGTAAGGCATCATCTCGGCTACCACGGCAGGATCGACTGCGGTCGTTCCGTTGTTATCGAGATAGATGATGTCTTTCGGTTGGATGCTCACAGGACCGCCAATAAAAGGTGAACTGCCCCGGTGCGCAACTCTAAAGGCGGCCGTGAGCAAGCGAGGTGATGCGCTTAATCAGCTTCCGACGACCGAGGGGGATTTTTCGCGCACTCACCTTAGTCTAGTGAGGCGCTGAGTAGACGAAGGGTGGTTTCTGTGAATTCCGGTCTGCGGGTGGTGGTGAAGGGGGGGAAACCGGAGTTTCCAAGGCAAGCACGTTCCAAACAGGATGCTTGGAGCGAGCAAAAGAAGCGCTGTATCGATCGGTCGATCTTCAGCCGGATCAGCCCTTTAGGAGACTCTGATTAAACACGGATTCGCTGTAGTGGCCGTTGTGCCAAGGGCCTCTGCCAGGGCGGCTGACACAGCCGCGGCTACAGAACCTGCTAGAGAAATGTTCCTTAGAGCTTCAACGCCTCCGTTGATCCTGGCTTAGGTACCCCCGTGATGCTCGGTCCGAAAGCGAAGGTTGCACTCAAGCGCTAACCGACGTCTCCGCCAGAAAATACAAAACCGCGCCCCATGTAATTTGGAGCGCGGTTTTGCTGCGGGAGGGAATTCTGGTTCTTAGTTGGAGGAAACGGTTTCCAGCACCGGATCTGCATTCAGATCGACGTTCACACGGCGACCATCACGGTCGAAGCGGACGACGCCGTCAACCAGCGCGAAAATCGTGTAATCACGTCCCAAACCGACGTTCTTGCCGGGATGAAACTTGGTGCCACGCTGACGCAGGATGATGTTGCCCGCTACGACGGATTCACTGCCAAATTTTTTAACGCCCAGACGCTTGCTGACGCTGTCGCGGCCGTTCTTAACGCTGCCTTGTCCTTTTTTATGTGCCATGACCTTTTAAAAAGCTAATTGAAATACTACAGGGAGATCGACTCAATCTTCACGCGAGTCAGCTTCCGGCGGTGTCCCACCGTGCGGTGATAACCTTTACGACGTTTGTATTTGTAGGCAATGACTTTTTTATCCTTATGCTGATCAAGGATTTCCGCCACGACAGTCGCTCCAGCGATGCTAGGGGAGCCGTAGGTGAGCTTGGTGCCGTCCGAGTGGAAGAGAACTTCCGAGAAAGTGGTTTTTTCGCCCACGGCGACGTCGAGTTTCTCGATATCGAAGTATTGGCCCGGGGTGACGCGGTATTGTTTACCGCCTGTTTTGATGATTGCGTATGCCATGAAAAAGATGCCGTGTTTTCAAACGGGCCGAAAGAGTGCCACACGTGCCTGAGACCTGCAAGGAAGAATTTTCCCTCAAATCAGAAACTGCGTTCGGCGGGGGTCGAACCCACAACCTCCGCCTTCGGAGGGCGGCGCTCTATCCAGTTGAGCTACGAACGCTTGTTTGCTACGCACTTATGTAGCAGCGTTGGAAAAATCGGCAATCAGAAGATTCGCCTGCACGTGGAGACCTCGTTATGAAAATTGCCATCGGATCGGATCATGCCGGGTTTGCTTACAAGGAAGCGATCGTCACGATGCTGCAATCGGAGGGACATGACGTGAAAGACTTCGGAACCTATTCCGCTGAGCCAGTGGATTACCCGAGATTCATTCGTCCCGTGGCCAAAGCAGTGGCTGCTGGAGAATACGAACGCGGAATCGTACTCGGCGGCTCCGGCAACGGCGAGGCGATCACAGCGAATCGCACCGCGGGCATTCGCTGCGGATTGTGTTGGAACATCGAAAGTGCCGTCCTCACGCGCAAACATAATGATGCCAACCTGCTCTCCCTAGGAGAACGGATGATGCCGCTGGAGCTGGCTCTGGAGATCGTGCGTGTTTTCCTCTCGACGCCCTTTGAAGGCGGCCGCCATGAGGTGCGGATTCGTCAGGTGGACGAGGCGTTTTAGTCAGCGTAATTCCGCCACGGCCTTGCGCCGATCGGCAGCGCCGAAGACAGAACTGCCCGCCACAAGCACATTGGCTCCGGCAGTGCGACAGGCGAGACCGGTTTCCGAATTGATTCCGCCGTCCACCTGGATGTGGAAACTGAGGCCTAGTTCCTTCCGCCACGCTGCGAGTTGTTCTACTTTCTCGAGCATTGCTGGGATGAACGGCTGCCCGCCGTAGCCAGGGTTCACAGTCATCACGAGCAACAAATCGACTTCCGCCAGAAACGGACGCAGCGCTTCGATCTCCGTGGGCGGACTGATCGCCAGACCTGCCGTGCAGCCGGCTTTGCGAATGGCGGCGAGCGTTTTTGAGACATCGTGCTCCGCCTCAACATGCACGGTGATGTTCCGGGCGATGCCGACAAAGCGGGGAAAGAAATGATCCGGTCGCGTGATCATCAGATGCACGTCGATGGGTACGGTTGCCGCTGCATGCGCTGCCGCAACAAAGGCCGGGCCGAAGGAGATATTATCCACGAAATGGCCATCCATCACATCGAGGTGCAGCCAGTCCGCCCCCGCCGCTTCGGCACTCCGCACTTCCTCAGCCAATCTCCCATAGTCGGACGCCAAAATACTGGGAGCGATGAGGAGAGGTTGCATCAACGCGCATTGAAGCCGACGCCTAATCGAGTCGCAATCTGAAAAATCCCGTCTATTTTCCCCGCGTGAGCGAGCAACCCCACGAACCCATCATCGATCTGGCGAGCGACATTTATTTTATGGGCGAAGCGTTGCGTCAGGCGATGCGGGCTTACGAGGCGGACGAAGTGCCCATCGGTGCGGTGGTCGTGCGCGAAGGTCGCATCATCGCGCGGGCGGCGAATCAGGTGGAGACGTTGAAAGACGCCACGGCCCACGCGGAGATGCTCGCGATTACTCAGGCGGAGAGCGTCATCGACGACTGGCGGCTCGCCGATTGCGATCTCTACGTGACGAAGGAACCCTGCCCGATGTGCGCCGGGGCGTTGGTTCACGCGCGTCTGCGGCGGGTGATCTTTGGCTGCGGCGATGCGAAAGGGGGTGCGGCGGGCGGGCTCCTCAACATTCTGCAAATGCCGCAACTCAACCACCGTTGCGAAATCACGGCTGGGGTTCGTCAGGAGGAATGCCGCACCTTGCTTCAGGATTTCTTTCTGGAAAAACGGACCGCCGCCAAGCTGAAAACCTAGCCATGCCAGAACTCGCCGAAGTCGAATTTTTCCGGAAACGCTGGTCGCCTGCATTCGGCGAGAAGATCATCCGAGTGCATCTCCACGGCACGAAACGCATCTTCCGCGGCAGCACGGAAACGGAGATCAGCGAGGCTCTTACGGGTTCGAAATTCCTTTCGTCCGACCGGAAAGCAAAGCAGATGCTCTTCCGCTTCTCGACGGCGACCATCGGACTTCATCTCGGCATGACTGGCGAGCTGCGCCTCGCGGCTGCAGACTTCCAACCCGGCAAGCACGATCATTTCGTCCTCTTTACAAAGACACACGCGTTGATCTTCAACGACTTCCGCCTCTTTGGGAGGGTTCGCCTTTCCGCTGGCACAGCCGATCCCGAGTGGTGGAACGAAATGCCAGAAGAGCTTACGGCCCGGAGTTTCACCGTCAAGAAACTCGCTGAAATCCTCGAGCGCCGAGGCAAAGCGCCGCTCAAAGCCGTGCTCCTCATGCAGGAACTCTTTCCCGGCATTGGAAACTGGATGGCGGACGAGATACTCTGGCGCGCTGGCCTTCCCCCGGACCGCCGTTCCGGCGGACTGCCAGCCGAAGCGGTCACGTATCTGCACCGCGAGATCCGGGAAGTGATCAAGATTTCCCTGAAGACCATCGGCGAGGCAACAGGTGAAGAACCCGGCGACCCGCCTGCCGACTGGCTGTTCCATGAGCGCTGGACCGCCAAAGGCGTGTGTCCGAAGCACAAGACGGCTCTGCGCACAGCGACCGTCGGCGGCCGCACCACTCGCTGGTGCCCGGTTTGCCAGCCGCTTTAACCGACGCGGTTTCGCAGTTTCTGCACAACGCGGAGGCATTCTCCCGCACGTTGCCGGAAGGGCTCGGAGAGCTGAGCGTCCGCACTCGCTCGTGCCCAAAATGGCTCGGCCAGCAGCGCTGAATCCTGCCAAAGAGCACGATCCGCGGGCACGGGCGGCAGCGGCGAAAACGGTCTCTCCAGAATCTCGCCCTGCGCCGAAGGAGCCCACAGCATGGGCAGCATGTCGTAGATTGGGGCGACGCGAAAGGGCAGCGTATCGTCCAGCCAGAACGACAGATTCCCAAAGTGCATGTCGGTATTTCCGATCAATTCACCGAAGGCATGCAGCCGCCGCACCGTCTCGACGCCGTCCGAGTCCAGCAAGCCTGCATTTTGCAGGTTGAGAGCTGCTTCGGGCCAGGTCCGCGCCAAGGTTCCCACTGCAGAGGCGTGCAACGCTTCGAGAGAAATGACGCCCCGCCGTCCACCCGCCACCGTGCGATCAAACCGGGGAACTTCCAGAAAACGCCGCCTGCCTTCGTCGAGAATACGTGTGCCCGGAGCGGCCAGACCTGCCTCTGCAAGGACGGTGAGCGCGTGATATTCGCAGAGCAAAAGATCGCCCCAGCGCTGCCCGGTTTGCTGCTCCATGCTCGCAGAAAATTTCACCAGCACGGGCTGGAGCTGGCCGCTGTCGTTGGGGGCCACGGTCAGGAACTTTGGCTGCTCTCCGCCAGCCGAGGATCCGCGTCGAACCACTGCCGCCTGGGCTGCTCGCGCCGCGTAGGCCTCGCTGTTTTCGGGCATTTCGCGGCCGAGGGCGCGACGCAAACAGTCATCTCCCACAACGAGATTGCCTGGCAGATCGTCGCTGGCCGAGTCGAGATAGACCAGCACGTCGTCATCATTCCATTGGCGAAAATCCTCGGGAAGCTGCAAAGAAATGGAGAGCTGACGCGCCGAAGCCCGGCCCAAAAATCCTTGCGGCCGCAGATCAGCCAAGAAAAACGGGAAGCCATTCCACAGTCCATCAGAGCGCTGCAAATGACCCGCCCACGCAGGGAATGCGCCTGCCCAGGTGACCCGCCAGTGCGTCTCGTGAAACGCTTCCAACTGCGCCCACTCAGCCGCGCGGCCTTCTGCGTCGATACGGTAAATGGGCCAGCTATTCCGTCCATTGCGCAACGGCCGGCGCAGCAAATAACGGCTGCTGCGGGTGGCTCCGAGCGTGACCAAGTCGCTGCCCAAATCTGGCAGGGCGCGCCCAATGGTCGTGCGATTGACCTTTAGCGCATGGCCGAGCTCCGTGGCCGACACCGGGCCACGCCAGCGGATCAGCGGCCGGAGGATCTCAGGTGTTATTTTTGGGGGCCGGGCCATAATGCACTAGTTATGCATCATAAACCATTGCAATACAATCTATCGTTTCTCGAATGAGAACGAGCTGCTATGAAGCTAATTATGCATCGTAATCTGACGCAAAAATGCGGCTCTCAAATCTACCGCTTACCGTGGCGTCCGAAGGACATGCCTTTGCCGGTGCGGACGCCTTTAACGGCGGTGCGGCTGCTGTTGCGCGCTTCGTCGAAGAGCGCAGTGTAAAGGTAGGGGAAGCCTTCCAGTTTCAGCCGGGCGACCTTCTTGCCGATGAAACGCTCGATGTCTTGCATCGCACTCACTTCCTCGGCGCACACCAGCGTAAAGGCGTCGCCAACTCGTTCCGCGCGGCCAGTGCGTCCGATGCGGTGAACGTAGTCTTCGGGGTGCTGCGGGATGTCGTAGTTCACCACGTGGCTGACGCCTGCAATGTCGATGCCGCGGGCCGCGATGTCCGTCGCGACCATGACCTCGTATTTTCCGGATTTGAAACCTTCGAGAGCTTCGATGCGCTCATTCTGGGTGCGGTTCGCGTGCAGGACGGCGACGGAATGTTTCTCCGCTTTGAGCCGTGAGGCAATGTGATCCGCGCCGTGCTTGGTGCGGCTGAAAATCAGCACGCTGTCGTAGTTCGTCTTGGCGAGAAGAGCCGAAAGAAGATCGTATTTCTGATCCAAAGCAACCGGATAAAAGGCGTGGGAAATGGTGTCAGCGACCGACTGGCGAACGCCAATTTCGATGATCTCCGGATCCTTCAGCACCCAGGTGGTGAGGCGCTCAATCTCCGGAGGCAGCGTAGCAGAGAAGAAAAGGGTCTGCCGCTGTTTCGGGCAATGCTCGATGATCTTGCGGACGTCAAGCAGAAAGCCCATGTCGAGCATGCGATCCACCTCATCGAGGACGAGGAGCTCGATGCTCGAAAGATCGATGCTGCCCTGCTGAATATGATCGAGCAGGCGCCCGGGTGTGGCGATGAGCGTATCAACGCCAGCCGTCAGGTCGTCGCGTTGTTTCCCGTAGCCGACGCCGCCATAAATGGAGGTAACGCGCAGATCGCAAAAGCGGGAGTAATCACGGAAAGCCGTCTCCACCTGGAGGGCAAGTTCGCGCGTCGGCTCGAGAACGAGGCAACGCGGTGCGCGTTGATGCGTGGCGAGTTTGGTAAGGATCGGCAGTGCGAATGCCGCAGTTTTGCCAGTGCCCGTTTGGGCGGAGCCGATGAGATCGCCGCCTTTAAGGACGACAGGGATGGCGCGGAGCTGAATCGGCGTGGGGTCAACATAACCCATGGATTGCACGCCGTGGACGACGGCCTCGGAAAGGCCCAGATCTTGGAAACTCATAATGTGGAGACGGTTCTTGAAGACAAGAGGCGGTCTCCGGTTTCCGGTCGCGTGCGACCGATGTTGCCCAGCGCAATGGCCGGACGGGGTTTCTGCTTCCTGTTATTCTTCAACAACTTGGAAGACTTTCGCGGTGCCCGCGTCCCTCTTGACGGCTTCAATGCCGTTGACGCAGCTATCCTTGGCTTTGTAACTCTCCCCTGACAGGGCGATGATTTGTCCGTTCCCAGAAACAAGCTTCCAGCGATAAACGCCTTTTTTGTCTTCGGTAATAAGGAACTTCGCCATGTTTACGGGATAATTTCGTCCAGAATAGCAGAAAAACCTTACTTGACCACTCCGATCTCCGTGCGGCGGTTCTGGCTCCAGGCCGCTTCGCCGGAACCGGAACTCGCAGGCATTTCCTCGCCAAAGCTGACGGTCTGAATGTTCCCGCCGTTGGCGCCGGATGAGATGAGATAATTACGCACAGCTTGAGCGCGGCGTTCGCCGAGCGAGCGGTTGTATTCTTCGGTGCCGCGCTCGTCGGTGAATCCCGCGAGGATGACGGTGTTGGAACCGGATTTCAGGAAACTGGCAACGCTTTCCAGTTTGCCGCTTTCGCTGGAGGAGACCTCTGCGCTGTCGAAGCCGAAATAGATCGGCTGGAATTGCGATTTATCGACATTGGAGCTCATGAAGGAAACGCCATCGCCCGGACGATCGGGCAGCGGAGTGCCATTGACGTAATCGCCGTCCACGCCTGCGTATTGCTCGTCGCCTTTTTTGTTGCCTTTTTTACAAGCACCCAACGAAAAAGCGAGGGAGCAGACGAGGACGAGTTGCAGGAGATTTTTGAAAGAGAAAGACTTCATAAAGAGAGATTAGCGAGAGGCTGAGGGTTCGGAGATTTTGCCGACGCCGGAGACCACCTTAACTTGTTTTCCGGTGGTGACGTCAAGGAGATAAACCGCCTGGTTCTGGGCGAAAAAGAGGTGGCGCGAGTCGCGAGCCCACGTCGGATCCTCAGCGTCGCCGCCGCTGGTGACGACTTTGGTGTTGCCGGAGCTGACGTTGTAAATGGCGACGGCAAAGTTGCCGCCTTCACGCACGTTGAAGGCGATCTTCTTTCCGTCGGGAGACCAGTTTGGCTCGGTGCAGTAGCCGTAGCCGGTGTTCAAGCGAGAGCCTGTGCCGCCGCCTGCGGAAATGCGGAAAAGCTGAGGCTGTCCACCCGCGTCGGAGGAATAAACGATCTCGTCGCCGCTCGGAGAGAACGACGGAGAGGACTCGGAGGTTCTGGAGTTGGTCAGGCGCCGGGCTCCACCGCCGCCGAGGCCGACGATGTAAAGCTCGGGGTTGCCGTCTTTGCTGAGAGTGGCTGCAAAGGAACCGCCGCCTGGAGCGAAGGAAGCGCCGGAGTTCGTGCCGGGAGATTTAACTACCCGATTACGCGCGCCGCTGCCGAGATCGATGCGGTAAATATCCGCGTATCCGCTCTGATACCCGGTGTAGAGAAGCTGACGTCCGTTGGGCGAGAGCGCCGGGCTGACGCTGATACCGCCGTCGCGGGTGAGCTGGCGGACGTTCGCGCCGTCATAATCCGAGGTGTAGATCTCCTTTTTTCCGGAAGCATTGCCGACGAAAGCGAGCTTGGTGGTGGCGATGCCGGGGTTGCCGGTGACAGTTTCCACGATGTCGTCGGCAAACTGATGCGCTGCGGAACGGGTGTCGCCGCTGTAGGTTTTCTCGAGGATGGTGTTGCCCGAGCGGTCCACGACGCGGCCCTGGAGAGAACCTCCTGAGCTGCTGCCGCTGATCACGAAATTGGCAGATGATTCCGCGCCGATTCCGAATGCGCTGGAGAGGGTGAGATCGTTGGCCAAAACACTTGCGGCCTTGGCGCCATCGCCGCCGCTGATGCCTTTGATGTGGGCGTTCAACAACGCGCCTTTTTGCACGGTGATGGTGGCGGGTTCCTGCGCAATGGCGCAGATGGCGGTGAGAGCGAGACTCAGAGAAAATACGAAGCGGAACATAACGGGTAAATGGCTAGCGGATGGGCTGGAAGAGGTCAAACCAGAACCTGGATTCATTTCCGGTTTCCGGCCTTTGAGAACGGCAGCCATGGGGGAAATGGCTGGGGCATTTTCTCAGAAAGAGCGACTGGACGAGCGTTAGGAACGCCTTCTTGCGAAATATCCCCGCTTTTACGGCTGCTTAGAGGAAGATCGTGGCGAGGCCCAGAAACAGGCCCATGCTCACGACGTCCGTCGCGGTCGTCAGGAAAATGCTCGAAGCAGTCGCCGGATCGGCGCCCAGTTTTTTGAGCGTTACGGGAACGACCACTCCGGACACGCCGCTCACCACGCAGGCTCCGATCATCGCTGCGAAAACGATCGCAGCCAGCTTGAGCGGGCTCGGATGATTTTGCATCGTGGCGTAGATGAACATACCAAGGCCGGCGGTGAGACCGACCATTGCGCCGTTGCAAACACCGAGGATCGCCTCTTTGAACATGGCCCGTTTTTCCTTGCCGGATTTCAGCTCGCCCAAAGTCATTCCGCGCAACGCTACCGCCAGCGCCTGGCAGCCGGTGTTCCCCGACTGACCCGCGAGAACCGGCAAAAACACCGCAAGGAGAACGACTTTCTCCAGCGTGTCCTCGAATGCGCCGACCACGGCGGCCGCGATGAAAGCGGTTAATAGATTGAGCTGCAACCACGGGTGGCGCGATTTCAAGCTCTTCTGCCAGCTCGTGCCGAGGCGTTCCTCGCGGTCAACACCCACCATCGTTCCCGCTTGTGCAGACAGCTCCACGGCTTGCGCTTCGAACAGGGTCGAGCCGCGCACCAGGCCGACGAGTGTACCGTCTGCCGTGCAAACCGGATACACCGGATAATGGCGGTTGAGCACCAGTTTCATGGCGTCGGTCAAACCGATGTTGGGGGTGAGGGAAAAAGGATGATTGAGCGCAATCTCGCCCAACTGTTGCTCTGGCCGGGCGAGAAGCATTTCGCGCATGACGATGACGCCGAGCAACTTGCCATGCTCATCCGTGGTGAAGCCGTAGGTGATAAAGGCCTTCTTCGTGAGCTCGCGGAGTTCCTCCGTGGCCTGGCCGACAGTGACTTCCGGGCTGAACACCGCCACCGGCGGCTCCATAAGACGACCAATCGTGTCCGGTGCGTATTGGTGGTAGGCGCGCCAATGTGCGGCGGTTTCCGGAGGAGCAGAAGCTGTAATCGAGTCGAGTTGGCCCTTAGGCAGCAGGGAGAAAATCTCATTTCTCCGCACGATGTGCGCTTGGGAGAGAAGCGCGGCCGCGTCGGCGGGCTGGAGCATGTCGATCCTGGCCACCGCTTCCTGCGGCGTGCCAAAAGCAATGCCATCGTCGATGGCCGGAGTGAACGAATTACGGGAGCCACTTGGAGTCATGCGCGGTAAGCTAAAAAGCTTTTCGCAAACTGTCACGCCAGCAAATTAAGGCGTCGCCGATGGCCGTGGAGTGGCGGAGGGAGTCGGAGAGGCTGAAGGGGTCGGCGTCACTGATGGACTCGGGCTAGGGGAAGGCTTCGGGGCCGCTGATGGACTTGGAGTAGCTGAAGGTTTTGGTGTCGCTGAGGGGCTCGGCGTCGCCGTAGTTACGGGTTTCGAAGTAGGCGAAGGCGTCGGTGTGACTGAGGCTCCCGGAGTCGCGGAGGAAGCAGGAGACGGAGTCCCGGTCGGTGCGGCAAGCGGTTTCGGCAAGGGAATGGCCGCTGCAGGATCCGGGGTCGGTGTTGGGGTCGGCATCGGCGGCAGGATGTTTTCCCAGCGTTCCACGTTCACGTTCGTAGCGCCAAGATCGGCAAGCAGTTCCACACAACGGGCGCGCCATTTCTCGTAATCAGGCGGCGCCGCAGTGGCATCGGCGGATTGCGGGAAAACCAAATAGCTCACATCGAGGTGGTTTGTCGGGCGATTGTAGGCGGTCGCCTTGAGATTGAGAGCCTTTGCGATTCGCACTGAGGCCTCCCCAACTTTCACGGAAGGACCGACGTCGCCGAAGACGGCGGGATAGATTTTGTCGCGGAAAATAACCGCTGCGTAATCCCCAATGCGCGGACAAAACGGGAGCGACTTATCCCGCAGCATAAATCCCGGCAGGACGATGAAAGGATCCGCCTTTGAGATGAGGAAG
>DASVRZ010000055.1:0-16438 GCA_036388355.1 Chthoniobacterales bacterium
CTTCCTCAAGGATTTTCTGCACCCGCGCCACGACGGTGTCCTGACCGGCTTCGATGACCGTGGCTTCGAGCAATCCGTCCAGATTCGTCGTCCCCGCGAAGATGCGATCTCCCGGCCTCACTTCGACCGGCAGCGATTCACCGGTGATGTTGCTTTGGTTGATCGTCGCAAAGCCACTTTCCACTCGCGCATCGGCGGGAACGGCCGATCCCGGCCGGATGCGAACGCGGTCGCCCGGCTGCAGCAGATGCGCTTCGACCGCTTCCTCGGTTTCCCCCTGCAATCGCAACGCCACGACGCGGCCCAACTCGCGCAGTCGCGAAATGGCGTATTCCACTCCGATGACCGTGCGCTCCTCGAGCATTTGCCCGAGGACGAGAACCACGGCCACAACTCCGCCAGTCGCGTATTGCCCGGTTGCCAAACAGGCACCCATGGCGAGCACGACGTATTGATCCATGTAAAACTGCGTGGCCGCAAAACCCGTCGCGCGAAAGGCGATGATCGTCTGCCAAACGATCGGCAGCGCAACGATCAACATCCCCGCGAGGGCGAGCAAGCCGCCGATGGTCCCCTGCCCCGGGCGCAGCCATGGCAGGGCCACCCCGGCGAGGAGAAACGCGGCAGCGACGAACACCGTCGCTAGGCGGCGGCGCATTTTGGGAGGTAAAGCAGCGGATTCAGACATGAGGCTAGCGAGGAAGATCGGGCGATGGCTCCACCAGAATTTGCGGCGGCTGACTGCCCGGCGGGAGCAACGTGGCGGAGTTCACCTGCCGCATGATGTGACCCACCGTTTCGGTGTAGAGACGTGAGCCAACGAGTTCGGGATTTTTTTGATACTGCGCCAGGAACAGGCGAAAGGCCTCGCTCTCGCCGTGCGCGGAGGCGATCAACTTGCTGGCAAATGCTTCCGAGCGTTGCTTCACGGCGTTGGCCTGACCTTCAATTTCGGCCGTCTGCTTGAGACGATATTCCTCAGCGTTCTCCACGAGAGTTTTGGAGAAAAGTTTTGCGCTGATCACATCTTCGAACGCGGCGACCACCTGCCGCGGCGGAGCGATATCGCGCATCTCCAAAGCGGTGGGAACGACGCCAAGTTGGAGGCGTGCGGCTTCGGTCACCAAATGCTCGCGAATCTGGCGCGCAAGTTTCTCGCGTTCATCCGTGAGGGCATGGTCAATGCGCGACGCGCTCAAAGCATGAGTGACGCTGCGATAGACGAGGTGCCTCAGCAGCGCTTCGCCTTGCGAGCCCACGCGAAACCACGCGACCGGATCGGCTATGCGATAGCGGAGCGTGAAGCGCCCTTGGAGAATGTTCCAGTCGCCGGTGACGGTGTAGCCGTCGAGCACGGGATCGAGGTAGTCGCCGAAGACTTCAGGTTCATTCTTGAGCAGCCCGTTGCCCGTGCGCTTGGATTCCAGCTCTGCGGTCATTTCCGCGCCGGTCATTTGCACCGCTTTCTCGTCGCGGACCACCCGAGCTCCCCGCGGTTCCCAACCATCGAGAACGAGGGCGTGCTCCACGCCGGTCTGGACACGAATGACTTCATCGACAGGCGAGGGCCAGACGAGGAGCAATCCTGGACCGTGGACCTTCGGCTGGAGGCTTCCCAATCGGAGAACGAGCGCGCTTTCCCGAGGGCCGACGAAACGGATCCCGGAAAAGGCGTAAAGCGTGAGCAGCAGCAGGCAGAGCCATTGCGCGCCGCGGGTTAGGTTGCGCAGCGTGTGCAGCAACGCCTCCATAATGAGGCCGTCGGTCTGGGAGCGGCGCGATTTCATTGTGTGCGGGCGGGATCAGTCAGCCAGGAGCCGAGGACGACGGGATTTTCTCCCGGAAGGGCTGGGCCGGGGCCGGCCGGAGCCGCAGGGCTGGCGGGGCCGTTCTTCAGCAGGTTGAACGGCGGAATCGAGGTGTCGAAAACGAGCGTCGTGTTGCGGTCAACGACAGAGCGCAGGCTCTGGAGTTCACGCAGGAAATGGTAAAACTGCACGTCACGTCCGTGTGCGGCGGCGTAAGTTTGAGCGGCGTCGGCTTCCGCTTTGCCGCGCGTTTCCTCGGCGTAACGTTTTGCTTCGGCGAGAAGAACAGCGGTGTTTTTGTCCGTCTCAGCGCGAATGGTTTCCGCCTGGCTGCGGCCTTCGGCGCGATATTGCGAGGCTTCCCGTTTGCGCTCGGCGCGCATGCGGCGGAAGACGGATTCGGTATTCGCCTGCGGCAGCTTGATCTGGGAAATGCCCACGCTGACGAGTTCGATGCCGAGGTTTTCCGCTGCGTCATCCCGTGCATCGGCGGCGATGGCGGTTTCCAGATCGACGAGCGTCTGGCGTCCCGCTTTCAGCGAAGCGAGGTCGTCGAAACTGCGCTGACCAAGCGCGGCGTTACGGGCGCTGGTGACGATGGCGTCGAGTTTCTGAGTGGCGCTGGAAATGTTTCCTACGCTGGCGAGGAAGCGCACGGGCTCCGCGATGCGCCACGCGAAAAACATAGGGACGATGACGTTTCGCTTGTCGCGGGTGAGCGTTTCGGAGAGGCGAATCTCCGCTTGCTGGAGCCTTCCATCGAAAGTTTCCACGCGATCCACCGGCCAGGGAAGCCGCGCATACCAGCCAGATTCGGTGAGCACGTGAATGGGTTTGCCGAAGCGCAGGACGACAACTTTTTCGTTCTCGCGAACAATGTGGCTGGCGGCAACGAGGAGGACGAGCACGGCGCCGAGGCCGAAGGCCAGCCAGCGGGCGGAGGCGGTTAAAGTGGCGTTCATTGTTTCTGTTGAAGGAGATTATCGGGGTCGGGTGCGTGAGGAGCGGGCGCAGGAATGGCGCCCTGCCCGGCGTGGAGATAGTTGTCGATGGAGCGGTCGAAGTCGGAGATTTTGTCGCCTAGCGAGGGGATGAGGGACGGGGTCTCGGCGTTGGGCAGCGGGTTGAAGTCAGGGTTCAGGGTTTTCCGCGTATCGACGACGGTCGGCACTTTGCCGCGGTAGCTTTCATCCATGATGATCTTGCGAACGCCGCGCAGGCTGAGGTCGAACGCTTCGTAGCTCTGCCGGATGCGGAAGACTTCTGGCGCGGCGGCATAGCTGGCCTGCAGGAGGTTGAAGCTGGCGACCTGACCGCCTACTTCCGCTACGCGACGAGCTAAGGCCGTGTCAGCTTGCGAGCGCACTTGATATGCGGCGGAGATGGCCTTGGGCAAGTTGTCGGCCCGATAGGCTTCGCCTGCGTGGACTGCTTCTTCGCGCTCTTCCAAGGCGCTGACGACTTCTTGAAATGCTGGAGCGACTTGCACCGGCGGATGGATGTCACGCAGGCAAACCATGGCCACGGCAATGCCTGATTTCCGACGATCCAGGGCGGCTTGTAAGTTGGTCTTGAGCGTGTGCGCGAGAGCGACGCGATCTTCGGTCATGATCGAGAACGCCGACTGGTGCATGGTGATCGCGAGGAGTTCCTGCCGCGCCAGATCGCGGACTGTTTTGCGGGCGTCGATGGTGTTTTTGTAGAACGCCAGCGGGTCGCGCAGGTAGAAGTAAATCGGGACGCTAATGGTGAGAAGTTCCTCGCCGTGGCCGACGAGTTGATTTTCTTCGCCGAGGTAATGATCGCGGTCCCAGAGGATGGGTTTGCCGGTGTCTGCGTCGGAGCCGAGCACGACTTCTTGCAAGCGGTCCTTCGGCAGCACTTCCACCGTTGCAAATGGAAACGGGAGACTGGCATGGAAGCCCGCTTCCAGCGGCACCGCGTCTAGTTTACCAAAACGGGAACGGAGCCCGACGTGCCCGTGCGGAATTTCGTGCAGGGAACTCGCGAGCCAAAGCAGCAGGGAAGTTCCCAACAGCAGCGGGACGAGGAGTTTCCGCAGGGTAGGCACGAACCACATGTCCGAAAGTGCGATGGTGGGAGCGTCACTTGAAGTGGCCGTTTTCCACGAGTGTCTGGCCTCAGCACTGGCGAACGGCAGGAGCACGCGGGAAATCCCAGCCGGAAGCAATTGGCTGCGAAAACGAGCTGGCTGAAACAAGCGGCCAAGAGAACGTCCGCTCGTTTCGATGATCCAGAGCGAGAGTCCGGAGAGCAGAACGCCGACCCAGGCACGATGGAGGTGCATGCCGAAATAGCTCTCGGCAAAAAGGAGGAGAGCGGTGATTGCGAAAAGAACCGTAGCTTGGGTCAAACACGCAGCGACGATGCTGTGTCGGCTGTTTGCTGCGGAGAGATGTGACCCACGAAGCCCGGCGTAAATTTGCAGAAAATAAGCGGCGAATCCGCCGAGGAGCAAAACGGCAGGAAGCCAGGAAGGATGCGTGGCCGTTTCCCTCTCGAAACTCCAGCGGTAGGCAAAATAGCCGAAAGTGAGCACCAGTGCCCAGATTGCGGCTGGGATGGATTCAATGATGAAACGCAGCCGCCGATGCATCGGAAGCGTCACGCATAACGACCAGTGCCAAAGTAGCCACGCGGTCAGGACAGCACACAAGCCACTTTGGCTTTGCCATGCTCCGAGGCCGAGACCTACGGCCAGGATGAGGAGAAAGGCGTGCGCACCCCAAGCTTGGGGCGTTGACGAAATGAGGCTGCGAATGGACATGGATGAAACGGCAAACACCCGGCCCGCTTTCGCAGGCCGGATGTTGCAGGATTTCTATTTAGCGGATTAAGGGACGAGCTTCATGAGCAAGACCTGGCCGTCTTCAGCGAAGCGCGCTTGTGCTTCAGCCTGGGTGTAGACTCCGCCAGTCGGTTTCGGGATGTTGCTCCGCATCGAGGCTGCTCCTCCAGTGAGGTGGCCCTGGACGTTGATCAGAAACGAGCCGGGACCGTAGAACGCTGCGGCGTCAATGACGCCAGACGTTTCCCAAAGACCACGAGGACGAGTCGGGCTGCCAGCGTCGCGGGTTTGCACGTAGCTGTAGTTGAAGGTGCCCTGGAGCTTCGCGGCGTTGTTGTTGTTGCGATCCAAAGACCACACACCCGCGTTGCGATTGTACTTGGAGTAAACTGCGTTCGCTGGGCTGTTGGTATCTTCGCAAAGAAGGATGAAATCCTTGGTAACTGCGATGTTGTCGACGCTGACGCAGAAGTCAGTGCCTGCATTGATATCACCGCCGGGGGTGACGATCATGTCGGCGTTGTAAACGACGTCAAGCGTGCCGTTGGCTTTAGGGTCCAGGGGATTGAAGTTCAGTTTATAGAGACGTCCGAGGTTGTTCGGAGTCGAGCCACCGGTGGTTGCCACGAACATCGAGCGGGTCGGAGCGATTGGATCGAAATCCGCATCTTCCACACGGACAAATCCGAAACCACCTGCAGCAGTAGCCGCAGTGGAGAGAGCCGCCGCGTTCATGCTGGCTCCGTTAACGATCTCGACCCATTTGGTCGCGGTGGACCCTGCGGTGAAAGTCGCTTCGCTATCTGCGCCGGAGTTTTGACCAGCCAGCACGTAGATCTTGCCGCCAGTGAGGCCGTTCTTCGCGAGCTTGTCGTCCGAGCGACGCAGTTTAGCGCCGACGTATTGATAAACGAACGAAGGGTTACCACCATCTTCAGTGAAGATGATCGAGGTGATCGCATCGCGGCGAGGCATGACGACCGTGGTCTCACGAGCGACGCGACCGAGATCGGGGAGCATGTGCATGGCGCCATCCATCACCGCGACTACTTGCGAGCCGTTGGCGTTGTAGTTGCCACTGCCGCTCTCTTCATTGGTGAGGAAGATTGGGCGATCCATTCCCTGTGCTGGACCAGCGAAAGAGCCGGAGCAGAAGCGAGTGAAGGCTGCCGCATCACCAGCTTGTGGAGGACGAGCCATGACCAGGTTGTTATTGTTATAGAGATCCTTGTGGGCGAGACCGCCTCTAACGACGGAACCGTCGTTATCCAGCACATAGCGGGAAACGAAAGCACCTTTGAGGAAGGTGGCGTTGGGGATTGGTTCGGTGGTCGCCCCACTGCCGAGTTCGTGAGCGACAAAGAGGATTTTCTCGCTGGTGGTCGGGTCGAGGTAGATGCCCATAGCATCAGGGATGCCGGTAAAAGCGTAATCGGCACCAGCGCCACCGCCGGTGAGCGGCACGCGGTCGCCCACGGTGATGAGCGGCGTGAAGGTGAAGTTCCCGCTAACAGTGGGGTTAACGTAAGTGGATTCAGTCGTGAAAGTGCCAGCGAGGGCACTTGCGGCTGCACAGACAATGCTGGCAGTGGTGATGAGGAGTTTTTTCATGATGTGGTGTGAACTAAGGGACGGTGATTGGTTGATGAAGGTTTAGGCTGCGTGGCGTCGGCGACGGAAAACGAAGAAGCAGAGCGCTCCGCCAACGAGCAGCGCATAGGTGGAAGGTTCAGGAACCGCCATGGCTCCGACTCCAGTGCTAAAGGCGCCCACTTCAGTGGCCTGGCCCGAAGTGGTATCGATGAGATAGAGGGAGGATGTGAGCCCGTCCGTGGACAACGAGGCGAGCAAGCGGCCGTCGGAGAGGATTTCAAGCGCACCGAACTCGGAAATGGCGATGCCCAGGCCGCCGATGGTGAAAAATTCATCAAAAGCGCCTTCCAGCGTGCGAGCGAGGATCCCCAGGTTAGCATCGATGGCGAAGCCGGTGCCGAAATCCCGATCGATGGCAATGCCGAAGAATTGCGGGGCGACCGCTGCGTTCGCATCGCCGGGAGCGAAGAACACATCATCGCCTGTGGTCACTGTGCCGCCGAGGGTGATGGAGTAGTTTTCTGCGGCGTCTGTGACGAAACGAAGATTCTGCTCAAACGGATCGTATGCGAGACCTGCGGCGAAGCCACTGGGGTTCAGGCTGCTACTGACGAAGGTCGCCAAACCGCTAACGCGGTCAATGGTGTAGAGATTGGCATTACCGTCGATGCCGTAGAACTTGTTGTTCTCCGGGTTGTAGGTGAGCTCTGAAATTGAGCCGGATGGATCAGGCGTGACTCCATTGCTGGCGCGCAGGCCAGTGATGGCGACGGTGGAGGTGAAAGTCCCGGGGGCGGCCGAATCGAACTGCACCAATTCGTTTTCAGTAGTGACGCCGAAAAGGATTTCCGCAGACAAAAAGCTTGGTGTTGCGAGAGCGAAGAGGGCTGTGAGAAGAGTGGTTTTTAGGATCATGGTTGGTAGGTTGAGGAATGTCGGCCGGCGGCGGACCGCGGCTGCTCTTAGAGGTCTTCTAATCGCAAGCAGACCCTCACCTGCGATTGTTACGAACAAGGGGCGAAATACCGAAGAAGCCGCAACAGTTGGGTGACAATTACGCAACCCGCCTAAAAACCGCCTAATTTAGAATTATTCTTGATCTAAGTTGTCATCTGCGGCATCTTCTCCGACTCCATGGCAGACGATCCGACATATGATGAAAGCGTTGCTCTCGGTGGCTTTCGGCTGACGAAACAACGGCGCGAAGTTTACGACGCACTCACCGAGGTGCGGGACCATCCTACCGCGTCCGAAATTTTTCTTCGCGCCAAGAACCGCATGCCGTCGATCTCGCTCGCCACGGTTTACAACAGCCTCGAAGCCCTCGTCGCCAGCGGCTTGGTCAAGCAGGTGAATCTGGACCGCGCCCCCACCCGCTACTGCCCCAATACCAAGGAACACGGCCATTTCTTCTGCGAGAAATGTCACGACGTGCAGGATGTGGAGCTTTTGCCCGCCAGCGACGCGCAGCCTTTCATTCTGCCGACAGGCTGCATCGTCACTCATCACGAACTTTCCCTGAAGGGCCTCTGCCAAAAGTGCGCGGAGCCTTCGCCACTTCTTTCCTAAACTTTTATGTCCACACTCAGCATTCGCAATCTTCACGCCTGCATCGCCAACCAGCCTGAAACGGAAATCCTCCGCGGCCTTACTCTCGACATTCCAAAAGGCCAGGTTCACGCCATCATGGGGCCGAACGGCTCTGGAAAAAGCACGCTCTCCAAAGTGCTCGCCGGTCACCCCGATTACACCGTCACCAGCGGCGAAGTCCTTATGAACGGCGTCTCTATTCTCGACATGGAACCCGACGTTCGCTCCCGCGCCGGCTTCTTCCTGGCGTTCCAATATCCCAACGAAATCCCAGGCGTCTCCAACGCCAACTTCCTCCGCGCTGCCTTGCAGGCCCGCCTCCCTGAAGGCGAGGAGCTCGACGCCACGGATTATTACAAGCGGCTCTATTCCAAAATGGACATGCTCGAAATGGATCGGAAATTCACCGCCCGCTCGGTCAATGAAGGCTTCTCCGGCGGCGAAAAGAAACGCAACGAGATCCTGCAAATGGCCATGCTGGAGCCAGAGTTTGCCGTCCTCGATGAAACCGATTCCGGCCTCGATATCGATGCGCTCCGGATCGTTTCCAAAGGCGTCAACGCCCTCCGCGGCCCGAACCTGGGCATTCTCCTCATCACGCATTATCAGCGCCTGCTCGACTACATCGTTCCCGATGTCGTTCACGTCATGGTGCAAGGCCGCCTTGTGAAAACCGGCGGCAAAGAACTCGCGCTCGAACTCGAAGAGCGCGGCTACGACTGGGTCACCGAGGAAACCCTCGAACCCGCCCTCTCCTAAACTTCAACTCCCTTAAAAAATGAGCACTTCAGCACTCGATATCGACCGGGAAGTCGGCAACTTTACCTACGACGTTAAACCTTACCGCGACGCAGGCACGGGCCTGAGCGCGGACACCGTCCATTTCATTTCTGACGTGAAAAACGACCCCGATTGGGTGCGTGAATTCCGTCTGAAAGCCCTGCAAACTTTCTTCGACAAACCCATGCCAACGAGCTGGGCCACGAAGGATCTCGACGCGATTGATTTCTCCAAAATTCGCTACTATCTCAGCGCGCAGGAAAAAACCACCCGCTCCTGGGACGACGTTCCAGACGACATCAAGAAAACCTTCGAGCGCCTCGGTGTGCCTGAGCAGGAACGGAAATTCCTCGCCGGCGTGGAAGCGCAGTTCGACTCCGAAGCGGTCTATTCCAACGTGCAGAAGGCCGTTTCCGATCAGGGCGTTATCTTCACCGGCTCCACCGAAGGTTTGAAGGAACATCCGGAAATCTTCCGCAAATGGTTCGGCAAAGTCATCCCAACCGGAGACAACAAGTTCTCCGCTCTGAACAGCGCCGTGTTCTCCGGCGGCAGCTTTATCTACGTCCCGCCGGGCGTGAAAGTGAAGCACCCGTTGCAGGCCTATTTCCGGATTAACTCCGAGAACTTCGGCCAATTCGAGCGCACGCTCATCATCGTCGATGAAGGTGCGGAGCTCACCTACATGGAAGGCTGCACCGCGCCGAAATTCACCACCGCCACACTGCACAGCGCCGTCGTGGAACTCGTCGCCATGAAAGGCGCGAAGATCCAATACATCACCGTGCAAAACTGGTCACCGAACGTTTTCAACCTCGTGACCAAACGCGGTGTGGCTCATGAAGAAGCCGAAGTGAAATGGATCGACTGCAACATCGGCAGCCGCCTCACAATGAAGTATCCGGGCGTCGTCATGAAGGGCCGCAAAGCCCGCGGGGAAGTCATTTCCATCGCTCTCGCCAATGATGGCCAGCATCAGGACACCGGCGCGAAGATGATCCACGCCGCAGACGAAACGACGTCCAACGTCATTTCGAAATCGATCAGCGTCGGCAAAGGCCGCTCCACGTATCGGGGCCTCGTCCACATTCCGAAGCACCTTAAGGGCTGCAAAAACAACACGGAATGCGACGCGTTGCTCATCAACACCACCAGCCGCACCGACACTTACCCGGCGATCACCGTTCGCGGCACGGGCAACGTCACCCAGCATGAAGCGAGCGTCTCCCAAGTGAGCGCGGAGCAGATCTTCTACATGCAGCAGCGCGGGCTGACGGAAGGCCAGGCCATGAGCTTGAGCGTCAACGGGTTCGTCAACGATCTCGTGCGCCAGTTCCCCATGGAATACAGCGTGGAGCTCAAGCGGCTCATCGACATGGAAATGGAAGGCAGCGTCGGTTAATCCGCGCCGCAGAATTCGGACGAAATATGCGCACGCTCGACGACACACTCACCGCAACCTCGGGAAACATGGCCTCCTTGTTAGACACACCTTTTATCGACCCCACAGCTCCCGAATGGTTGCAGAACTTGCGTCAGCAAGCGTGGATTGATTTCCAAAACACGCCCGCTCCGACACGCCGTGACGAAGCCTGGCGCTTCGCAAACTTGAAGATGTTGCAGCTCGATCAATATCAGCCTGCCTCCAAGATGAGCCGCGAATCCGAGGAGAACATCGTGGAGCGTTCCCTCGGGCTCACGTCCATCGCCGGGCGCCTGGTTTTTGCCAACGGCCTTTTGCTAGCCAAACAAGAGATCAGCGAAGAACTCGCGTCGAAGGGAGTGCAATTCCTCACCTTCGATGAGGCGGTCACCACCATTCCTGCGCTCATTCAGCAGCATTTCATGACGCAAAAAGTCGGCCTCGGCTCCGCCCGCCTGGCCGCGCTGCACAAGGCGAAGGTGAGCACCGGCACCGTCATTCACGTTCCTAAAAACGTCGAAGTCGCGCTGCCGCTGGAGATCTTCCACTGGCTCGACGGCGAAAACTCCACCGTCTTCCCGCACACGCTCATCATCCTCGGCGATAACGCAAAATTGACCGTGCTGGAGCACTATCAATCCACGCTCCCGCACGCCGAAGGCCTCGCCTGCGCGGTGAACGACTTGATCCTCGGTGCGGGCGCAAAGCTCACCTACGTTTCCGTGCAAAACTGGAGCGACACCGCGCGCAGCTTTCAAATCAACTCCACCGAACTCGGACGCGACGCTCACGCCACGAACATGGTGGTGAACATCGGTTCCGCCTACGCTCGCTACGAAAGCGCCAGCCACATGCGTGCCCCGGGCGGACACAGTGACATGCTGGCCGTCAACGTTGCCGCCGATCATCAGGAATACGATCAACGCACGTTTCAGAACCATGCGCAGCCGAATTGCACGAGTGACCTCCTCTACAAGAACGCGCTCTCCGACTTCTCCCGCACGATCTTCGCCGGCCTCATCAAAGTCGAAGAGCACAGCCACAAGACCGACGCCTACCAAAAAGTTCGCAACCTCCTCCTGAGCGACGACTCCGAGGCGAACTCCATGCCCGGCTTGGAAATCCTCGCCGACGACGTTCGCTGCAGCCACGGAGCAACGAGCGGACAACTCGAGCAGGACGAAATCTTCTATCTACTCAGCCGCGGCATCTCAGAAAAAGAAGCCCGCAAACTGCTAGTCGCCGGCTTCCTCAACGAAGCCATCGCCCGCCTCGGCAATGAAGAAATCGAAGCCCGCATCAACGCCTTGATCGCGCAGAAGTCTTCGGTTACTCGTTAACTTTCTTGATCCGAGGTTCCCAAGCGCGAAGGTTGAAATTCCGCGTTTGAACGCACACTGTCCTTCATGAGCACCAAAGAAATCGTTCAGGATCTGCTTACAAGACTTCCTGATAACGTGTCGCTCCACGACATCGCTCAGGAGATTCATTTTGTTTCTGCTGTTCGTCAGGGACTGGCTGAGTTGGACCAAGGTGAACGCATTCCGATTGAAGAGATCGAGGCGGAGCTGCCTTCATGGGTCATCAAGTAGCGCTTTCGCCTTCTGCCCGACGTGATCTGCGGGACATCGTCCGCTATATCTCCATGGATTCTCCGGAGCGGGCGGTCGCGTTCGGGCAGTTCCTTGTTTCTAATTGCAAACGGCTTGGCGAGTTCCCAAATCTCGGACGCATTGTTCCCGAGTTCGAAGAGGAAAACATTCGTGAGATTATTGTCAGATCCTACAGAGTCATCTACCGGGTATCCATTACGAATCGCGGATAGATATCATCCGGTTCTGGCACGGCGCGCGAGGAACGCCTCGGTTCGATGCCTAAAACCCCATGTAATTACAACGGCCAGCGGGGACTTTCGCGCAGCTTGCGGTCGATCATGGCTGCGCGCTTTCTTACTTTCGGTGACGGCTGGAGCGGGTTGCGCTGACGTGGGTTCGGGAGAATGGCGGTGAGCAGCACGGCTTGGGGCGTCGTCAGTTCTTTGGCAGACCGGCGCCAGTAGTGTTGCGCTGCTGCTTCCACGCCGTAGAGGCCGTCGCCGGTTTCAATCACGTTGACGTAAAGCTCGAAGATGCGGCGCTTGGTGAGCATCGTTTCCATGAGAATGGTGTAATACGCCTCCAGCGGCTTGCGGATCCAGGAGCGGCCCTGCCAGAGGAAGAGCGAGCGCGCACATTGCATGGTGATCGTGGAAGCCCCGCGTGCAGGCTCTCCGCTGCGTTCTGCATCGGCCATGGCGTGGCTTACCTCCACCCAGTCGAATCCGTTGTGGGCGAAAAACCGCGCGTCTTCTGTTTGCCAGACGGCTTTCAGGAAATGCGGAGAGACATTCTGTAACGGGGTCCAGCGGTAAGCCCTTTGCGGAGCTGCGCCCGGGTGCACGCGACCTTCCATCCGCCGGATGAGCATGAGCGGCGTGCCGGGCGGATCAATATACCGAACGGCGAGAACTTCCAGCATTGGGAAGAAGATCAGAAACACCAGCGTCCAGACAAACAGCCTCAGGATCCAGCCGCGCTTGCTGGTGCGACTTCGAGAGCTTTTTCGCGGGGCTGAGGGCTGGCGCGCCACGCGGCTACGCCTCGTAGGGCTCCATGGCGTCAACCATTTCGCGGACGGCGGTTTCCAATCCCACGCTGATGCTGCGGGAGACAATGGAGTGCCCGATGTTTAATTCATATAAGCCGGGAATGGTGAGAATGCGACCGATGTTGACGTAGTTGATGCCGTGGCCCGCATTGACGATGAGGCGTTTCTTCTGAGCCAGCAGCGCTGCGCCGATCAGCTTGGCGAGCTCGTCGTCCTGAGCTCTCCCCTGGGCGTTGGCGAACGCACCGGTGTGCAGCTCGACCATTTCTACTCCGAGATCTGCAGCGTGTTCGATCTGGCGATGGTCGGGATCAATAAACAGGCTGATGCGAATCCCGGCCGCTTGCAAACGCTTGATCGTCGGCTCCAGAGCCTTCCGGTTCTTTACGACATCGAGGCCGCCCTCTGTGGTGATTTCCTGACGGCTTTCCGGCACAAGACAAACGTCGTCAGGCAGGATGCGCAGCGCAATTTCGAGGATTTCCCGGGTGTTGCCCATCTCGAGGTTGAGCTTGGTGACGATGCTCTGGCGAAGCTGCCGCACATCCTCATCCTGAATGTGCCGGCGGTCGGCCCGCAGATGCACCGTGATCCCTTGAGCGCCGGCGCGTTCGCACGCCGACGCTGCTTCGAGGAGCCGGGGCTCCGCGTTGGGGTGCCCGGCCATGGTGGCGTACCGCGCCTGCCGCAGCGTGGCGACGTGGTCGATGTTAACTCCGAGTTTCAAAGGATGGAAAGTTGAGGGCAACCTTAGGCTGCCGGGCTGCCAAAGCTAGTGCCGGAAATGGCGGATGCCCGTAAAGACCATGGCAAGTTTTCTCTCGTTGGCAGCGGCAATCACTTCCGCGTCGCGCACCGAACCGCCCGGTTGGATGGCGCAGGTGGCGCCGGCTTCTGCGGCGGCGATCAAGCCATCCGCAAACGGGAAAAAAGCGTCGCTGCAAACCGCGCTGCCCTTGAGAGAGAGCCCGGCTTCGCTGGCTTTCCAGACGGCGATGCGGCTGCTATCGACGCGGGACATTTGGCCGGCCCCGATGCCAAGCGTGCGGTCTTTGCTGGTGTAAACAATGGCGTTGGATTTGACGTGCTTCACGATTTTCCAGCCGAAGGCCATCGCCTTCATTTCATCGACCGTCGGAGGGCGTTCGGTGATCACTTTTTCTTCCATGCCGCTGAAGCTGCCGCGATCAACGTCCTGGACGAGCACGCCGCCCATGACGGCGCGGTAATCGAGTTCGTGCGCGCCGCCTTGTGGCACATCGGCCATGCGCATGAGGCGGAGATTTTTCTTCTTTTGCAGGAAGGCGCGGGCGTCCGGCTCGAAATCGGGAGCGATAATGACTTCACTGAAGATCTCGCCGATGGCGCGGGCGAGGGATTCGGTGAGCGGACGGTTCGTGATGATCACGCCGCCGAAAGGGGCTTGTTTATCCGTGGCGAAGGCCTTGAGCCACGCTTCGCGCAAGTCCGGATCGGATCCGACGCCGCACGGATTGGTGTGCTTGAGGATGGCGACGGTCGGCTCGTTAAACTCGAGAATGAGCCGTCCTGCCGCGCTGATATCGAGGATATTGTTGTACGAAAGTTCCTTGCCATGGAGCTGCTGGAAGTGGTCGTTGAAATGCCCGTAAAGCGCCGCTTCCTGGTGCGGGTTTTCGCCGTAACGGAGGCGCTGCGTGAGCGGCAGCGAGAGCGAAAAGTTTGTGCCGCACTCCTGCTCCCGGTTGAGGAAGGTGGAGATCATCTGATCGTAGCGGGCGGTGAGTTGGAAGACCTTGATGGCGAGTTTTTCGCGCAGGCTAAGGGTGGTTTCCCCGTTGTTCTCGGCGAGTTCCGCCAGGACGACTTCGTAGTCGGATGGATCGGTAACAACCGTGACGAAGCGATAGTTTTTTGCCGCGCTACGGAGCATGGAAGGTCCGCCGATGTCGATCTGCTCGATGGCCTGCTCCAAAGTGACGTCTGGTTTGGCGACGGTTTCCTCAAACGGATACAAATTCACCACAACCAAGTCGATCGGCTCGATGCCTGCGGAAGCAGCTTCGCGAACGTGCTGATCGTTGTCGCGGACGTATAGCAGCCCACCGTGCACCTTGGGATGGAGGGTTTTCACCCGGCCATTCATCATCTCGGGGAATTGCGTGAGATCCGAGACGTCTTTGCAGGCGATGCCTTCGGCGCGAAGCAGCGTGGCGGTGCCGCCGGTGGAGACGAGTTCGATACCTGCCTCGGCGAGTTTTTTCGCGAAAGGCACGAGGCCCGCTTTGTCGGAGACGGAAAGGAGAGCACGCTGAATTTTCATGGGGCGGGAAGGATGGAGAAGCAGGAAGGGAAATGCAACAAGTGATTGGCTGCGGGAGGGGTCAGCCCTCGTCGGATGTGCCGCCCTGTTCCAAAGCCTTTACGCGGGCGAAAAGCTTGGGCAGCCGGCTAATGTAGGCCTGCTTTTGGGCCATTTCCTTGGCGGGTTCTGCGTAGTAGCCCATCCATTTAGTGCCGGCGGGGATGCTCTTGCTGATTCCTGACTTGGCGGCGACGACGGCTTGATCGCCGATTTTCACGTGGCCGACGATGCCTGCACCGCCTGCGATGATCACGTAGTTTCCAAGCTGGGTGCTTCCCGAGATGCCGACCTGCGCAATGATGAGGCAATGTTTGCCGATGACGACGTTGTGCGCGATCTGCACGAGGTTATCGACTTTGGTGCCTTCGCCGATCCAGGTGCGGCCGAAGCGGGCCCGGTCGATGGTGGTGTTGGCGCCGATTTCGACGTCGTCGTCGAGTTGGACAATGCCGATCTGGGGGATTTTCTGGTGTTTCCCCTGGGCCATTTCGAAGCCGTAACCGTCAGAGCCGATGACTGCCCCGCTGTGGATGATGACGCGATGACCGATCTGCGCCCGCTCGCGGATGGTGACGTTCGGGTAAATGAGGCAATTGTCTCCGAGAATGCTGTCGTGGCCGACGTAGGTGTTGGCGCCAATGACCGTGCCTGGGCCGATCTTCACTCCCGGTTCGATGACGGCGTTTGGCTGGATGGAGGCGGTTGCATCGATCTGGCAGTTCTCTCCAACAACGGCTCGGGGGTGAATCCCAGGTGCCCATTGAGGCGGTTCCGGACGAAACTTGGCCATCACGGTGGTGAAGGCGAGTGACGGGTTTTCGACGGCGATGAGCGCTCCCTGGATCTCCGCTTCGGCGTCCGGGCGAACCAGAACGGCGCCTGCCTGGCTGGTTTTCAGATCCGGCAAGTATTTCGGGTTGGCGAAAAAGGAGAGATCCGAAGGTTGCGCTTCAACGAGGGATGCGACGCCTTGAATCGAGCCTTCACCGTCTCCAGAGAGAAGAGTTCCGCCAACGAGAGAGACAATATCGTTAATAGTGAGGGTCATGAGGAAAACTTTGTGAACCGCCGATGAGCGCGAGGCGGAGGGTGCCGAGTTTCGACAATCGACCCGGAACTCTCAATCCCATTCCGCGTGAAACAAAAAAGGGCAGCCGGTGAGGGCTGCCCTTTTTCGAGTGAAATGAGTTTAGTTGGTCTTCTTCGCTGGAGACGCTTTTGGAGAAGCAGCTGGTGTGGCAGAAGCTGCAGCGGCGGCAGGAGCTGCAGGTGCAGTCTGGCCTTTGTTCAGGGTCTCGACGATTGCATCGCTGAAATCAAAGGTGTCGCGAGCATAAAGGAGGAAAGGAACGCTGTTCATGCTGGCTCCAGAACGATCGAACACGAGGTCGAAGTTTTCGGCAGCGACTTTCTCCTGGATGAGCTTGTTGATCTCTTCGACGATG
>DASVRZ010000056.1:0-27962 GCA_036388355.1 Chthoniobacterales bacterium
CCGGTGCTGGATATCTCGTTTGACGACGAGGCGGATAATTCGCTGCGCGGCCGTTGCTACGGAAGGTCGGTGGAGGAGGTGATTACGAAGGCGGGCGCGTTCAACGACGGGTTGCGCAGCACGGGCGTGTTGAGCTGCGGAAAGCATTTTCCCGGCTATGCGGCGGCGGCGGTGGATGCGCATCATGAGCTGCCCGTGATCGAACGTTCGCGGGCGGAGCTGGATGCGACGGAGCTGGCGATTTTCCATCATTTTGCGCCCACGGTCGATTCGATGATGATCTGCCATGCGTGGTATCCTGCGATCGATGCGGAGCGGACGCCAGCCTCGCTCAGCGAACGAGCGATCATGGGCATTCTGCGCGGCCAACACGAGTTTAAGGGGCTGATCATGACGGACGACCTCGATATGGGCGCGATCCTCAATGAATACGGGCTTGCGGAAACGATCCGCAGGGCGCTGACCGCCGGGAATGATGTAGCCATGATCTGTCACCGCCTGGAGACGGTGGCGGAGGCCTACGAGGTGTTGCAAACGCTGGATCGCGGGGTGTTGGATCGGGCGCTGGAGAATGTGGCGGCCTTCAAGGCAAAGATGGTGCCGCCAACGGAATTCAGCCTCTGCGCGCACGCGGAGCTGGACGACGAAGTGCGGAAGCTGCGTGAGGATGTGCTTGGCAAAGGCGAAGCGGACACGCGGAGCCCCGAGGATGGGAAGCGCTCGCCGGTAGAGGTTTATTAGGAGGGATTGAGTGGCAAGACACCGAAGAGATGGTGTTTTGTTTCGGGGTGATGACCTGCGATTGGTGATGAGATGCACTGAGTGCAAATCTGAGGAAAGTGGCGCTAAAGGCGCGGTCCACGTTGTTGAGTGCTCCACCCGTTAACTTGACGGGATTTAGTCCGAATAGCGTCCGTGCCGATCCGCGGCTGCGTATTACCCTTGTGAAGATCGATTCCACCGCAGGGCGGTTTGACATCCCTGACTTGAGGCGGAGGCTTCGGGTGAGGTCGATGATGTTTGCCCCCGCAAAAATCTTAAGGGTGTTTGCCGCGTTCTGCCTGGCTAGCGGCTCGGTGCGGGCGCTGGTTGTGGATAATACGACAACGCTAAACGACACGCCTCCTAGCAACGGTGCGCCTTGGTTCAATGTGGGCAAGGGAGGTGGAGCGAGCGCTGTTTACCTGAAGAAAGGCTGGGTCGTGAGTGCGCGCCATGTGTTCGGAGGGGCGACCTCGGCACAGGTGAATTTCGCCGGCACGACGTATAGCAGCGGAACAGTTTTCGTTCTGAAAAACCCCGATAACACCGACTCCGACGTCGTGCTTTTCAACATCGGCGCCGCGGCTCCCGCCCAGAGCGCTGAAATCGGGTTGATGACGACCAGTCCCCTCGTCAATACAAGCCTAACGATGATCGGTCATGGCTCGAGACGCAGTGGTGGCTTGATGAGTATTTCTCACACCAACGGCTCATCCAACGGATATTATTCAGATTACCTCTACGGAGCGAACAAGTCGTGGGGAAGCAACCGCGTGGCGTCTGCTTCAGCGGCTATCGCTGGGACCAACTTCTGGGGCTTCCATACCTCCTTCACCGCTACTGGAAGCTCTGGGACGGCGCAGGCGACGGTTGGCGATTCGGGCGGCGGGCTCTTTTATAAACCCTCGCGCAACAGTGCATGGCAGCTTGCAGCGACGATGAATGCAGTGGCCACCTTCAACGGGCAGCCAGGCGGCACGGCGCTGAACGGGAACCGCACGTTCAACGCTGACATGTTCCATTACGCCGAGCAGATCAACGCGCGGCTGAACGCCACGTCGACTGCTCCTGCGCTTGCCGCTGTCTCGCCCGGAACATTAATCGCCGCAGACCAACCGCAGACGCTCACGTTCACGGGCTCAAACGTCTCGAAGGGTGCAGTGATTCAGCGGGCTACTTCGGATGATTTCCTCTCATTCAGCGACACGGCTGCGCGGGGAAACTGGGTAGACCCGAACACCATGACCCTCTCCGTGACCGCGCAATCCCCGGCCACCTGGAAGTTCCGCGTGGTGAATCCAGATGGCCAGCCAAGTGCCCCGGTAACGGTGACCATTACCCCGCAGACCTCCTCCACCTCGAGAACCGGTCCGACCGCCCCGACAGGCGCAGAGGCGACCGCAGATACCGACAACGACGGCCTGAACAACCTGCAAGAATACGCACTCGGCAGCGACCCGAGCGATGCGAACAGCGCCAACCATCCGGTCGCAGACACCGAAACGGCAGAAGGGCAGTCATATCTCACATTGACGTATGATCGGGACACGACCAAGAGCGACATCACCTATCAAGTCCAGACCACCAGCGATTTGACGACAGGTGAGTGGAGCGATGTTCCAGACGCGGTGGTCAGCGCAAATGGAACCATCGAGCGGCGCAAAGCCCGGGTCGCTATAGAAGGGACGAGGCGGTTTCTGCGCCTCCAGATCAGCCCGTAAGGACCACGCGGTCGCCCAGCGAAGTTTCGCGATGACTCCCAAGGTCCGCGTGAGGTTAATCATCATTTCGAGATTGGCGGATCAACTGCTGGCCCGTAAGCTGATTGGCCATGCTACCCCAGATCGAACAACTCCTCGTCCTGCAAGATCGCGATCAGAAGATCAAAGCCTTCCGCGACGAACTGACGCGGGCCCCATTGGAAAAACAGCGCATCGCTGACGATCTCGCCCGCGCCACCGCCGAACACGAGAAAGCCCGCGCCGCGTTGCAGGAACTGGAGATTCGCAAAAAGAAGCTCGAACTGGATTCGCAGGCGAAGCGGGACTCCATCGCGAAGTTCAAGAACCAGCAGTTTCAGACGCGGAAGAACGAGGAATTCCAAGCGTTGAGCCACGAAATCGCTCGCTACGAAAAAGACATCATCGGCTTCGAGGATACGGAGATCGAGATCATGGAGAGCATCGAGCAGCAAAAAATCGCTCTCGCTGCGAGTGACGCAAAGTTCGCTGAAGCCAAACGTGCCGCCGCCGATCGCACCAAGACCGTGGACGAACGCGTCGCCAGCATCCAGGGCCGAATTGGCGCCGTGGAAGCCGAGCGCGCAGCCCTGGTCGGCACTTTTTCGGACGAGGACTTGCTCGATCTCTACAACCGGCTCTTCGCCAAAAAAGTCGGCACTGCGGTCGTCCCGCTCGATCACGAAACCTGCGGCGGCTGCCACATGAAAGTCACGCCCCAGATCGTGCATTCCGTCCGCGGCAACAAAGTCCTCACGCATTGTGAGCAATGCGGCCGGATCCTTTATCCGGGCGAATAGCAGCGAGACTCGGCTCCTTCCAAGCTGCTTTATCACGTCGGTGCACGGAGTAACCGAATGGTTCCGGGGAGAAGCTGCCCGTGAATAGTGACAGCCAAGGGCTGTCGTGCGTCGTTTTGTCCGCGGTCTCTCGCCCGGGTCGGGGGACAAACAGGGATGATTCACAGTTTCCGCTCTGGTGATTCTATGATTAGCTAAGCGCCCCATGTCCCAAACCGCCATTACACCCACCCGCGCCGCCGATTTTCCCGAGTGGTATCAACAAGTCGTCCGCTCCGCTCAACTCGCCGAAAATAGCGACGTCCGCGGAGCCATGGTCATCAAGCCTTGGGGCTACGGTCTTTGGGAGCAAATGCAGCGTGCACTGGACGCAATGTTCAAGGCCACGGGACATCAGAACGCTTATTTTCCGCTCTTTATCCCTCTCAGCTACCTCGAAAAAGAAGCCGCGCACGTCGATGGCTTTGCCAAGGAATGTGCCGTCGTCACCCACCACCGTCTGGAGCTAAATTCCGAAGGAAAACTCGTCCCCGCCGGTCCGCTCACGGAGCCATTGGTCGTCCGTCCGACCTCGGAAACTATCATCGGTGCGACCTACGCAAAATGGGTTCAGTCCTATCGCGACCTCCCGATTCTCATCAACCAATGGGCCAACGTCGTCCGCTGGGAAATGCGGCCCCGCCTGTTTCTGCGCACCACGGAATTCCTCTGGCAGGAAGGCCACACCGCGCATGAAACCCAAGCCGAAGCCCTGGAGGAAACTGACAAAATGCTCGGCGTTTACGAGACCTTCGCCCGCGAATGGCTTGCGCTCCCGGTTTGTCCCGGCGAGAAATCCGCCAACGAGCGGTTCCCCGGCGCCGTCCGCACCTACACCATCGAATGCATGGTGCAGGATCGCAAAGCCATCCAGGCCGGCACCTCGCATTTCCTCGGCCAGAACTTCGCCAAGGCCAGCGGCATCAAATTCCAATCTCGCGAAGGCCGCGAAGAACATGCCTGGACCACCAGCTGGGGCGTGAGTACCCGCATGATCGGAACGGTTCTGATGGCACACGGTGACGACGACGGAGCCGTCCTGCCGCCCCGCGTTGCGCCGAGCCAGGTGGTCATTTTGCCCGTTACTCCCAAGGAGGAAACGAAAGCCGCCGTTCTCGAAGCTTGCGAAAAACTCGCGGCCGAACTCCGCGCCCAAAGCTATGCGGGCGAACCCGTCCGCGTAGAACTCGACAAGCGCGATCTCCCTGGCGGCACCAAAAGCTGGGATTGGGTTAAGCGCGGCATTCCCGTGCGCATTGAGATAGGTCCGCGCGATCTGGAGAAAGGCACCGCCGCCGTCAGCCGCCGCGACAAAGGAGTAAAAGAGAAATCTTTCACGCCGATGCCGGAGCTGGTTTCCAGCATCGGAGAGATCCTCACCTCGATCCAAGCAAACCTCTTTGCAAAAGCGGAAACGTTCCGCAACGCCAACCTGCAAGTCATCGACACCAAGGAAGCCTTCTACGACTACTTCAAAGCCGAAGACGGCGGCGGCTTTGCCCTCGCCCACTGGAATGGAAGTTCCGCCGTGGAAGAGCAGATCAAGACCGACCTGAAAGTCACCATCCGCTGCATCCCGTTCGCCCGCGACTACTTCACCCCCGAGCCCGGCACCTGCATCTTCACTGGTGAACCGAGCGCCCAACGAGTGATCTTCGCGCGCTCGTATTGAGAGCGATCGGAATATGAACTAGAATGCCCAGCATGCGCGCCATTTATATCCTCCTGTGTTGGCTGCTGAGCTCGAGTTTGATTGCCTCAGATCTCCCAAGAGTCAATGTTGGGCCGAGTGAGAAGGATGGAGTCGTAAAGGTCTCAATTACCAACCCCACAGCAACCTCGATATACATATGGGGCTGATCGGCCGTACGCGGGGCTCGATCGAGGTCTATAAAGGCTCAGAGTGGGTTCCCATGGGCGGTGATTGGTGCGGAACCGGCCTCGACTGGGTAGAGATACCTGCGGTAGCAGAAAAGACCTTTGATGTTATGGCTGGCAGGTGGATACCTTTTGAGGCAGCTAAATACCGATTTCACATCACTTATGTGAATCTCGAAGACTTCCATACATTAGAAGCACTCAAAGAAGCCGCCATGGCTGGAAGAAAGATTGACCACAAGCCCACGCACCACATCAGCATTTATAGCGAGCCTCTCTCCCTACTCGGCAAGTAAGACCGTGTTTCTAGCCTTCCTGGAAAGCTGACCCACGTCTCTCGGCAAAGGTTGAAAAGAACATTCGCTGAGCTATGGCGCTGTGGAACAGCGAAAATTTCCTCCGGACACGCACTCTGACAAGCCGCACGCCGTTTCCGCCTTGAGGTAGCGCCAGTTTCACACCAACCTGCGGAATGATTCGATCCCTCCTTGGCGGAATGATGCTAACAAACGTGGCCCTGACTGCTCTCGCATCGGCTGCCGGAACGAAAGCCGAAGCACTCTACCAGGCCAACTGCGCCAGTTGCCACGGGGCGAAGCTCGAAGGCGGTTCCGGGTCGAGTCTCATCGACGATGTCTGGAAACACGGCTCTTCGGACGAGGAACTCACCGCTTCCATCGCCAAGGGTCACCCAACCATGGGGATGCCTGGTTTTGAAAAAACCCTCCAGCCCGATCAGATCCGCGCGTTGATCATCCTCATGCGCGAAAAGCAGGAAAATGCCCGCTCGTCGGCAGCCACTCCGGCCAAGCCGCTGCCCGACAAACCTTTCGCCACCAAAAAGCACACTTACCAGCTCGAAACCGTCGCCAAAGGTTTCGACAGCCCGTGGGGCCTAGCCTTTCTGCCCGACGGGAAGATGCTCGTCACCGAAAAAGCTGGCGCGCTGCAACTCGTTTCGGCAAACGGAAAATTGGAGGAGGTGCGCGGAATTCCCAAAGTCATGAACCACGGCCAGGGCGGCCTTTTAGCCGTGGCGGTGCACCCCGATTACACGAAAAACGGCTGGATCTATCTCGGCTTCGCAGACGGCACGGAGGACGGCGGCAACGTGAAGGCGACGACGGCTATTGTCCGCGGCAAGATCAAAGACGGTGAGTGGGTCGATCAGGAATGGATCTATCGCTCCGACAAGAAGTTCTACACCGGATCCGGAGTGCACTTCGGGACGCGCATCGTTTTCCATTCCGGCTACATCTATTTCATCGTGGGCGAACGCGGCGGCAACATGGAGGCGCAGGATCTAAAACGTCCAAATGGAAAAATTTTCCGCCTTTTCGAAGATGGCCGCGTGCCTACCGATAACCCATTCGTCGCCACGGAAGGCGCCGAGCCCGGCATCTGGAGCTACGGTCACCGCAATCCCCAAGGCATGACCCTCGATCCGCGCGACGGCTCGCTTTACGACACCGAGCATGGCCCGCGCGGGGGGGATGAATTCAACCGCGTCGTGAAGGGTGGCAACTACGGCTGGCCGGTCGTCACCTACGGAATGAACTACGACGGCACTCCGATCACCGCCGTCACCGAAAAAGAGGGCATCACCGCGCCGGTGAAACATTGGACACCTTCCATCGCCGCCTCTGGATTGATGATCTACCTCGACGATAAATTCCCGCAGTGGAAAGGCGATTTCTTCGCCGGCTCCCTCAAAGCACAGGAGTTGCATCGTCTCCGTTTGGAAAACGGAAAAGTCACAGAAGACGAGATCGTCCTGCAAGGCGTCGGCCGCATCCGCTCCGTTGAGCAGGGGCCCGATGGCGCAATCTATCTGCTTCTCAACCAGCCCGATACGCTCGTCCGCATGGTTCCCGCTCCCTAAGACGCTCTCGAGCGGCATGGGAAAGTTCCGTTCCCGGCTTGCGCGCTGCCCCATTTCAGTAGAAAGAAACTCATGAGCCAGGGTTCTTCAGCAAACGTCATCGCCGCGATCTGCAGCTTCTTCATTCCCGGTCTGGGACAGTTGGTGCAAGGCCGAGTTCTCGCCGCTATCATCCATTTCGTCCTCGCTGGTGCGCTCTGGTTCGTTCTCATGGGCTGGGCGGTGCACCTCTGGTCCATCATCGACGCGGCGCGCTGGAAACCGGTCTGATTATTTCCCTCTGAAACGCCTCCACGCAGAGGTTTTCGGCGTATGGTTTCATAACGAATGGAACTCCAGCGCAAACTCGAAATCCTCGCCGACGCTGCGAAATACGACGCCTCCTGCGCCAGCAGCGGGACCACCAAACGCGACTCCCGCGCCGGGGGTCTCGGTTCGACCACCGGTTCCGGCATTTGCCACAGCTACACGCCCGACGGACGCTGCGTTTCCCTGCTGAAAATCCTCCTCACGAACTACTGCATTTACGACTGCCTGTATTGCATCAACCGCACCTCCAGCGCCGTTCAGCGGGCGCGGTTCACCGTCGATGAAGTCGTCCAGCTCACGATCGACTTCTACAAGCGCAACTACATCGAAGGCCTCTTCCTCAGCTCCGGCATCATCCGCAACGCCGACTACACCATGGAGCAAACCATCGCCGTCGCCCGCAAATTGCGCGTCGAGCACGGCTTCAAAGGCTACATTCACCTCAAAACCATTCCCGAAGCCTCGCAGGAACTCATCAACGAAGCGGGAAAATGGGCCGACCGCATTAGTATCAACATCGAACTCCCCACGCCCGCCGACCTCGCCCGCCTGGCGCCGGAGAAAAACATCGCCCGCATCGAGACCTCCATGGACGGCATTCAAGCGCGTATCGTCCAAGGCAAAGCCGAGCGCAAGGAAAGCCGCAAAGCCCCGCTCTTCGCTCCCGCCGGCCAGAGCACGCAAATGATCGTCGGTGCCACGCCCACGCCCGATCGCGAGATCCTCGAGCGCGCCTCCGGCCTCTACCAGAAGCAACGGCTCAAGCGCGTTTACTACTCCGCTTTCAGCCCCATCCCCGACGCCTCGTCGAAGCTCCCGCTCATCTCGCCGCCGCTCATCCGCGAACACCGCCTCTACCAGGCCGATTGGCTGCTGCGTTTCTACGGCTTCAAAGTAGAGGAACTCACCACCGCCGCCGCTCCGGATCTTTCCCTCACGCAAGATCCCAAACTCAGCTGGGCCCTACGCAACCGCGCCGGATTCCCCGTCGACATCAACCGCGCAAGCCGCGAAATCCTCCTGCGCATCCCCGGCTTGGGCGTGAAAAACGTCGACCGCATCCTCCAGATCCGCCGCTGGCACAGCATCAGCCTCGCTGACCTCACCCGCCTTCGCGTTCCGTTAAAAAAGGCACTGCCCTTCATTATCGCCAGCGACCACATCCCGAAGCTCATCGGCGAAATTCCCGTCCCAGAGAACAAACCCGCGCAGCTAGAACTCTTCGCGGCCAGCTCCCCCTTCGGCTCCATCCTCTAACGCCGCTGGTAATCGATGAAAGATGAAGACGGCAGAGTTCGAGAAACAGCCCCATCGTTTCCCTTCCACTGGAACCAGATGGCGAGTTGCTGATGCGTATGCCGCAGAAGTGACACCTCTTCCTAACATGCCGCACCCCGACGGGAAGTGCAGGTTAGACGCTAGAATGAACAACTACTCGCAGTGGAAGCCCCTCTTCTCCGGGGAGCGCACGCCGCTGGCCTGCACCCTTCGGCGGCTCGCCGAAGGGCCGGTGCGAACTCGGACTAGGACATCCGAAGATGTTCCCGGCGAGCCGCCGGGAACTGCAGGCCAGCGGCCTGCGCTCCCGAGAGCGACTACCTCCCCCGGGAGCGCACGCGTCTCGTGTGCTCCCCTTCGCGTCTCGCGGAGGGCCAGCGTCAACCATCATCGAAGACGCTCCCTGATGCATCCCGCGCCCCAGCACTGCTGAAAGCCTCCGTGCCCACCTAACATGCGCCAGCTAACCATCCTCCCCGATTTTCCAAGCTGGCAAAAGCAAGCCCGGGCCGCCCTCTCGGCGCACTGGCCACCAACCGAAATCATCTGGGCCGAATGGGGCAGCAGACAACCCGAACTCGAGATCTTCGAAGAAACCGACCCCGCTCCCACACCGATCTCCACAGCTCCCGACACCACGCCCTCCACCTTCCGCGTCCCCAAAGCCTTCCTCGATCTCGCACAAACCGTCGCCTGCCACCGCTCACCCCAACGCTGGGCGCTTCTCTACCGCGTCCTCTGGCGCATCACCCACGGCGAACCACACCTCCTCAAAGTCCTCGTCGATCCCGACGTTCACGAACTCCTCGCCATGGAGAAAAGCATCCGACATGACATCCACAAAATGCGCGCCTTCGTCCGTTTCCGCGAAATCAAACTCGAGCCCGAGCCGTGGTTCGTCGCTTGGTTTGAGCCCGCCCACCACATCGTCGAGCGCAACGCCACGTTCTTCCTCAACCGTTTCGCCGCCATGCATTGGTCCATCCTCACGCCCGACCGCTGCGCGCATTGGGATGGCACCCAGCTCACCTTCACCGCCGGCGTCACCAAGGATCAAGCGCCCACTGACGACACCGTCGAACCCCTCTGGCTGACCTATTACGCCCACATTTTCAATCCGGCACGCGTCAAGGAAACGATGATGCAATCAGAGATGGCGAAGAAATATTGGAAGAATCTCCCCGAAGCCGCGCTCATCCCCGAGCTGCTCTCCGAAGCTCCCAAACGCGTCGCAAAAATGCGCGCCGCCAGCGCCGCAAAGGACGTCCCCGACGAATTCCACCCCGCACCCGTGCCCGCTTCACCCGATCTGGAAGTCGTCCGCCAGGCTGCGCTCGGCTGCCAGGCCTGCCCGCTCTATCGCAACGCCACGCAAACCGTCTTCGGCGAGGGTTTACCACAGGCGCGCGTTGTCTTCGTCGGCGAACAACCCGGCGACCAGGAAGATCTCGCAGGCAAACCCTTCATCGGACCCGCCGGAGCGCTCTTCGACCGCGCCCTCGCCGAGGTCGGCTTCGATCGTTCCCTTGCCTACGTCACCAACGCCGTCAAACATTTCAAATGGGAACCGCGCGGCAAACGGCGCATCCACCAAAAACCCAACGCCCGCGAAATCGCCGCCTGCCGCCCGTGGGTCGAGCGCGAGCTGGAAATCATCCACCCCGAAATCCTCGTCTGCCTCGGCGCCACCGCGACGCAAAGTCTGTTAGGAAGTCAGGTCAAACTCACCCGCGACCGCGGCCAATGGCTGGAATCAAAATGGGCGGGAAAAACCATAGTCACCTTCCACCCCAGCGCCCTCCTCCGCGCCCCCAACGAAGAAATCCGGAAACAAAACTACGCCCTCTTCGTCAGCGACCTGGCCAAGGTATTAGGAGCCCTCCACTAATCCAGGCCACGGCGCAGTGTCGCTTACTTATCTGCAGGACTAACATCCACCACCATGATGATGCGCACGGGTGCATCGAGCCAGAACGTCACCGCGTAGTCACCGACGATCTTGATTTGCCTAGTCCGAAGAGAACCATCCTTGTCAGAGAAGTCGCCCATGGTGTCCGGGTGCTCCCGAAGACTGTAGATGAAATCCATGATCTTCCGCCGTTGAACTCCGCTCTTTGGACCGAGTCCAACAGCCCCGCGTGCAGATAGACCTCATAAGCCCGCATGAATACGACTATTCCCGATCAAGCTGGCGCTCGAATTCTTCTGGAGTCATCCAATGTGCGGAATCCTTATCCGAAAGGCGTGAGCTCACGCGTTCTTGATAATCCGGGTCCGAAGCGTGGCGGAGATGGAAAAGATATGCCGAGATCTCGCTCTGCTCAGCTGGGGAAAGAGTCGCCAACGTGTTTTTGATGGATTCAACGCTCATTCCCCAAAATACAAGAGGGCGCATCGAGAGCAAGGATAGGAATGCGGTGACGTGCTTCCAGCCCGCGTGCGCATCGGCATGGTGGATGTGCGGGCCGATGGATTACGGATGGCGGTCGGAAAGGACAGGCCGGCCCAGTGCAACTCGGGTGCAAATGGATCCAACAATGGGAACAAGCCAGACGAGGAGGAGCCAAAGAGGCAATCTGCTGTCTTGCCGGTGGTGGCGAAGGCAAAAAATAGTAGTGCTGATAGACAAAGCCAGCGCAGCTATAAGCATGGGGAGCAACAGAAGTTGGGCCAAAAAGTTCGGCCATGAGAAGCCAAAGTCATGAGCAATGTCTGCGATTTGGGCGAAAATCTGGTGGTTCATATTGGGTCAGTTGAGGGAGGTGCAAAGGCCCTGCAGATTTCGATCAATCTCTTGAAGAATGAACTCCAAAACTCTAGTCGTATATCGGGCCTGATAACTAGCAGCTTACTTCTGATTGTCTCTGGAGTGCCACCTTCATTGATGGCGAAAAAAGTTCGCTGCGCCACGTCCGGTTCAGCGGGACGAAAACTCAGTTCCATTCCCTAACTGCCCCGCTTGGAAACGGAACCACCTTGCGTTAGCAGAACTAATTGCTCATTGACGGTTCAGGCGGGAGGAAACGTCGTCGAGCGTCGCATACCACATCGCTGCCTCCTCCGACTCGTCCCAAAGTTCCTTGAGCTCGGAGTTGGTGCGGATGCGCTGAACGACGGTTTGTGCTATCGGGACAAGAGAAGTCGTGTCGAGTGCGCGGTGCGCCGCTACCCAGGCCTTTGCATTGTCAGGCAGCTTGGCGAGTGGAGAACCGCGCAATGCAGCCACTATCTCCACAGCCGCCAAAGCGTTGGAGCAGTCCGGCGCCTCCAGGTAGTCGTCGCCAGCCTCTGTGACCACAGCAAGCGCGGCTACAATGGCTGACGTGTCGGAAGTGGACTCTAATTCGTAAAGCCAATCAGCTGCATCGTCGTTGTCGAAGGGTCCAAAGTCCCAGGCTCCCATAAGTGTGTTCCTTTCAGTTGTGTGTTAGTGACAGTGCGTAGCTACGCGTAATGGCGCAAGAAACGTCTGCAACGCGGTAAAATCGCTACGCCTTCTTCCCGACCGACAGCAGATGAGCGGCTGGGATGAGGAAGAGCAGAGATGTCACCAGGCACCAGAAGACTCCGACGGCGCAGACTAGGCCCAGGCCGCTGAGGGCGGGGTTGTTGGCGAAGATGAGCGAGCCGAAGCCGGTCATGGTCGTGAGGCCGCAGATGATGACGGGTTTTAGGACAGTGGAGAGGTTCTCGTGGAGGTCGCCTTTTTCGCGCATCGCGAGGAGCAGATGCAGGCCGTAATCGACGCCCACTCCGAGGATGAGCGGGAAGGCCATGGCGTTCAGCAGGTTGATACGGAAGCCGGCGAGTTTCAGCGTGGCGATGGTGGCTGCGAGGGCGAAGAGCAGGCTGAGCATGTGAACCAGCCACGGACGCCAGGCGCGGTAGGCGACAGCTAGGAGCACCAGGATGAGGCCGCCCACGAGGCTGCCGAAAATGAGGAGTTCGCGTTTGGCCCACGGCACGAGGCTGACCATGGCGTAGCCCCAGCCGGTGGCGACGACAGGCAAACCGCTCCGGTCGAGGCTGTCTTCGAGGCGCTTTTGATCTTCGGCAGTGGCCAGGACTTGAGTCGGCTTCACGTAGGCTGCGGCGAGGTGCGGATCGGCAGAAAAGAAGCGGTCGATGAGGAACCACCAACTGGAGGTGGGAGGGATGAGGCTCTTGAGGTCGGGCAGGACGACATCCGGGTTGCGGAACTCTTTGAGCCGATCGAACACCGCGCGCGCTTCAGCGAAAGCGTCGGGGTTGAATTCCTCCTGCTGCAAGGCCTCGTCGAAGGCGGCGCGGCTGGCGTCGAGATCGATGCTTTGCAGGGCGATGAGGTTTTCGCGTTGGCGTTGCGGGGAGAGCATCAGACCCAACGGGCTGGAGAAGGACTTGAGCTCGCCTTTGTCCACCATCGTCTGGAGGTGGGCATTCATCTTGGTCCATTGGGCGTGACTGTCGGCCACGTCGGGCGTGCGCATGAGCAAAACGACCGGTTCGCCCGCTTTCGCGAAGGCGTCGATGATGCTCTTTAAGGCCATGGCTGCAGGGATGTCCTTCGGCTCGAGCGAGCGCGGATTGGTGTCAAAACGCAGCGGGCGCAGAGGCAACACGGCGAACAGCGTTGCCGCGAGACAGACGATCAAGGCCGAGATGCCGATGGACCCCGGCCGCCGCCAGGTCGAGCGCAGGTAGCGGTCCACTCCGCGATGAAACGGATCGGGACGTTCGTCGGCGACTTGCGGGCGAATGAAGAGGAAGAGCAGCAGGATCATGAATCCAGCGCAAAGAATCAACCCAGTCGCGATGAGCATTCCCAATTGAGCGAAGCCTTTCGAGCCACTGAAAATCAGCGCCATGAAACCCAGCCCGGTCGTGATGGCCACGTAGCAAATGCCTTTTCCAGCCTCCCCGATCGACGTGGCGATGGCGGTTTCGTGGTCCTCGTGTTTCTGGCGCGCGTGCAGGTAACGGTTGTAAAGCAGAAGGCTGAAATCGTCTCCCAAGCCCACCAGAATGGAGCAGAATGCGATGGCAATGACGTTGAGGCTATTGAAAAACAGGCAGCCCAGCACAAAGGCGGTGAAGCAACTCATTCCTAGAATCACGGTCAGGCCGACCAGCGGCATGATGCGGCGGAACCCGAGGAAAAACAGGGCGCTCACTGCGAGAATTGAGATCGTCGAGGTGGTCTTGATGTCGCGCTCCATGCTCACGGACATTTGCGCCACGTAGGCCGTCCGCCCAGTGACGAGGATCTTCGGGGCCGGGCCGTCCCAAGAAGCGACGACGCGCTTTTGGAAGTCCTCCACTTTGGCCATCAACGCCACGCATTCCGGCTGCGTCTCCGAGGGCTCACTCGACATGGCGGGATAAACCTTTAAGGACGGATCCGCCGAGCCGCTCGCCTCCGCCTCGTCTTCGCTGTAGGCGGTGGTTAGCGGTTGAATCGAGCGGCCCAGCAATCCGAGTGGATCGGTGGAAAGTTGAAACTCAGCACGCGTCGAGCCGGCGTCGGTTTTCTGGCGAAGGTCGTGGAGTTGCGTGCGAATCGCGGCGGGTTCGAGTGTGCGCAGCGCTTCTTGAAAGGCGGCGGGCTCCAGATTTAGCAGCAGCGACGGCACCAGTTTCTGGAGCACGGCCATCTCGCTGGGAACTTCAAATGGCGGCCCGGTAAACACCCGTTGCACCCAAGGCTCGGCGCGCAGGCTAGTGACGAAGTGTTCCTCGAAATCGCTGATCACCTCCGGGTCGCCCTGCAACGCGAAAGTGAGGGCTTGGGATTGATTGAACTGCTTGTGCAACTGACCCAGCGCCCCCACGGAACGCAGATCGGAAGGGAGAAGGTTGAGCACCTCCGAATCGAAATTCCCGCGCGTCTTCACCACCCAGCCGCCCCCGATCAGGATCACCAGAATCGCGATGATCAGGATCACAGGACGATGCACGACGAGGCGGGCGATGAAGCGAGGAATGTTCATATAAAAGAGCGGGAGTGTTCGTGTAACGGCTCCGGCAGCGCAACACAATCCTTGTGTCTTGGGACGCGGCGCTGTCCTGAGTGGGGGAAAGACGCGACGAATCCTATGGAAGAAGATTTTCGGCAACGTTCTCAGTCATGACAATTCTGCGTCAGACATTAGAGATGTTCCTTCGCAGATGTGAGATTGAGCGAAACGACCGGCCGCGGAGCATTCCGGTACGGATCCGCACCAGCCAAGCCGGAAATTTGCTCATCCACAGAGGGATCACGGGGTGGAGTTACTTCCGGCGGCCCCCTGAATGGAGGGGCAACAGCAAAAAAGACACGTCCTCGGGAACGGCAGCACGCGAAAAGAGTGAACATGGATTGGCAGCGCAGTACACATGCCAACTCCGCTCCGTATTCCGTCCTTGTGGTGGAGGACGATGTGGAGACAGCATCTTTCCTTCACAGATACTTGGGTCGCCGCGGCTACGAAGTCCGTGTCGCGGGCAGCGTACGCGATGCTCTCAAAAAGCTGGAGGAGAAACCCTGCGACGCTCTCGTTTCCGACATCAACCTGCCCGACGGCACCGGGTGGGACATCATGGCCAAGGCTAAGTTACCGGAAAAGGTCTATGCCCTCACCATCAGTGGTTTTGCACAGGCGGTGGTAGGTTCCGCCAGTATCGCGGCCGGGTTCAAGGGGCATCTTACGAAGCCATTCAGCCCAAACGACCTGCTCCATCTCCTGCAGGCAGCGCAGAGATCTGCCGGGGGATAAGAGACGGCAGTAGGAAACGTCGTCGGGGAAAGGACTCGAAACGACGGAGCGGCCGGGCTTGTCCAACCTCATCCCAGGTGAAGTAAAACGGATGGTCTGCCAGACTTCAGAGAGTCCTCGGTCACTTTGGAGCCAGCCACGTGGGTCTCCCGTTTTTCCTAAATAACATCCGCTGATGCGGCCCCCGCCCTCTTTCTCGACGAGCCGGTGTCGAAGTTAAGCGGACGTATCTAGAGAAAAAAGCGGATGCTGCGGGAGGCGACTGGATTTTCTGGCGGTTTCCGGTATGAAGAGCGCATGCAACGTTTTCATGGGTTTCTTGTTTTGTTTGTCGCGCTGGGGATTTCCGGTTGCGAGACACCGTTCGGGCAGCCGGAGGATGATTCCGATGCACGGTATGGCTTGCGTTCGGATGGTCCGCGCCGCCAGCAACAGTCGGAGTCGCTGGATTCCGACACGGTGTATCTCGGGCCTTCGGGCAACGCCGGATCGCAGAACTCTGCACCGGAGCGCGCGCCTCAGGACGTGGAGGGTCAGGTGCGGTTGAAGCCTTTCCGGAGCGTCATGAGCGGGGCCTCCCAGGATGCGCCGAAGCCTCGGGCCACTCCGCGGCCAACTTCTGAAGAGGATCGCCCAACCCCGAAACCGACTCCGAAAAGCAAAGCTTCGCCAACGCCTAAGCCGAAGTCGGAGCGCAAGACCGCTTCGACGCCGAACTTGGAACAAGCGGAGCCGGAGCCAGAGCCAACCTCCAAGCCGAAGCCCGAGTCGGATGGGCCGCCGCCTTTCGCGTCGCCGGTGCCTGGGAAAAAAGGGTATGTGACGAGCCCTTACAGCCCAGATGCGGGATTCATCGACGTGACGGGACTCGACCCCGGCTCCATGGCGAAGGATCCGTATAGCGGCAAGGTGTTCCGGGTGCCGTAAGGCGCGCAAGGCCGTTCGGAAGCGGCGCGCAGAACGGCTCTCAGAGCCGTGGCTACATAGTTGCGGAAAAACTGCTCGTTCTAGCCACGGGCCTGTGGCCCGTTCGTGCTGTCCAAAGATCGGAGGCCTCGCACCGCCCTGTCATGCCTCGGCGCTAACGTTTTGCGGAGGCCCGGGCAAGGCGATCCATGATGGCCCGTCCGAGGCCTTCTCTCGGCAACTTCTCTGCGTAGAGAACGGAAACCGGGGCAGCGTCCAAGCGGTGAAGGGCCGCGAAGAGGTTGGCGGCGGCTTCCACGAGGTCGCCTTCGGCGGAGAGAATTTCCAAGGAGCCGAATCCCGCGGGTGCCGAGCGGAAGGCGAGCAGCCCGGCGGTGCTTTTTTCCGAGATTTCTGAGACGGAGTCGACGAGGAGGAGGGGTTTGCGGGGCGCGTAATGCGTCTCTAGCTGCCCGGGAGCCGCAGCGCTGGCTTCGGAGCGGCGATGTTGAATTGGCGCGAAGCGGGAGAGTTCCTCTACGGAGATCGGCCCATCGCGCAGAATGTGCAGGGTTCCGTTTTCCGAATAAACAATCGTCGATTCCAAGCCGTGGGCGCATTTTCCGCCGTCGAGGATGAGCGGGATTCGGCCTCTGAGACCTTCGAATACGTGGGCAGCTTCGGTGGGGCTGATTCGCCCGAATGGATTTGCGCTCGGAGCCGCGAGGGGTCGCCCAAGTTCCTCCAAAACCGCGCGGAAAACCGAATGCGCGGGCATGCGGACCGCCACCAGCGGACTTCCTGAAGTGACGAGATCTGAGATGATCGCGCGCTTCGGCAGGATGAGGGTGAGCGGACCCGGCCAGTAGGCGGCGATGAGTTTCTCCACCAGAGGATCATCGGCCACGGCGATCTCGTGGAGCATCGCTGGTCCGGAGACATGGATAATGAGAGGATCGAAGTGCGGGCGGTTCTTAGCTTCGAAGATGCGTGCGACGGCGAGCGGATTCAGCGCGTCCCCCGCAAGTCCATAGACGGTCTCCGTCGGCAGCGCGACCACTTCGCCGGCCCGCAGGAGATCGACAGCTTGCGCGATGGACGTTTCCGCCGCCGCATCGAGCACGGTCGTCTGCATTTACAAAACGGGGAGCTCCTGCGCGAGAACGGTATCCGTCTGGTTCCTGCGGAACTCTTCCAGCTTCGCCGCCAGAGCAGGATCGGTGTTGGCCAGCAGGGCGACCGCAAACAGTGCAGCATTAGTCGCCCCAGCTTTGCCAATGGCGAACGTCGCCACCGGAATTCCTGCCGGCATTTGCACAATGGACAGTAGCGAATCGACTCCTCGCAAAACGGCGCTCTCCACCGGCACCCCGAGCACCGGCACCGTCGTGTGAGCGGCGAGCATTCCCGGCAAATGCGCTGCGCCACCCGCTCCCGCAATGATCGCGGCGAAGCCGTTCTCGATCGCCGTCTTTGCGAACTCCGCCAGCAGATCCGGAGTGCGATGTGCGGAGACGACCTGGCTATGCACTTCCACCCCAAAAAAGCGAAGTTGCTCGACCGCGTGCCGCATGGTTTCCCAGTCGGATTTCGATCCCATAACGACGGCGATTTTCAGGCGGGCAGCAGACATTTTCTCATTCTTTGAGCGCATCCGCCCGGATGTAAAGAGCGTAAGTATCCCCAGAAGGGCTCCTGGAGCTCTCGCGACAACGCAATCCTTAAAAGATGTACACCTATGCCAACCGGAACTGTTAAGTGGTTTAATGAGAAAAAAGGATTCGGGTTCATTGTGAATCCGGAATTCACCGAGGACATTTTCGTCCATTTTAGTGAGATCCAGACGGAGGGTTTCAAGACGCTGCAGGAAGGCGAGAGCGTCGATTACGAGATCTTCCAGGACGGTAAGGGCGCAAAAGCTCGCAATGTGACTCGCAAGGCGTAGATTCCCGGGCCATGCCGGCCCAGATCGCACGCAACATTATCCTGGTGGGTTTGATGGGCACAGGGAAAAGCTCCCTGGCCCGCATCCTCTCGCGCCGGACCGGAGCCCTGCTCATCGACACGGACGTGGAGATCGAGAAACGCGAGAGCCGGAAGATTGCGGCCATTTTTGCTGAATCTGGCGAGGCGTATTTCCGCACGCTGGAGACGGAGCTGCTTCGCGAGTATCAGGAGAAGAACGGCTGCATCATCTCGACCGGCGGGGGCATTGTCATCACGGAAGAAAACCGGCGGTTGCTTCCCGACCTCGGTTTGGTCGTGTGGCTGCACGCTTCGCTGGACGTGATCTTCGGGCGAGTTTCGAAGAACAATCACCGTCCATTGCTGCGAACGGCGGATCCGAAGAGCACGCTGCAGGAGTTATTCGAGCTGCGGGAACCGTGGTATCGCGAGGTGGCGCATTTGCAGGTGGATACAGGCGAAAACAATCGCACGGAGGCGGTGCGACTGGTGTTGGAGGCCGCGGGGTGGCAATGCAAGACGGCGTAAAAAGCGGGCTGGTGGCGCGCGCGGCAGAGGTGGGTTTCGATCTTTGCCGGGTGACGACGGCGGAGGCGGCGCCTCATGCGGCGGATTTTCAAAAATGGCTGGCCGAAGGGAAACACGCCACCATGGAGTGGCTGGCCCGAGGCGCGGAGAAACGCGCGAATCTCGAACTGGTGCTCCCGGGTGTGCGCTCGATCGTGGTGCTCGCGACGAATTATTTTCAAGGCGGTCCGCTGACCCAAGGACGGGGAAAGATTGCCCGCTATGCGTGGGGAATGGACTATCATGACTTGATCGAGCCGCGCCTGGCGAAGCTAGGCGAGTATCTGACGAGTCAGGGCGGGCGTCAGAGGAGCTACACTGATACTGGACCCGTGCTGGAGCGGGATTTCGCCGCGCGCGCGGGCATCGGTTGGCACGGCAAAAGCACGATGATCCTGAACTCGGAGCTGGGAACGTGGTTTTTCTTGAGCGTCATATTAACGACGCTGGAGTTGGAACCGGACATGCCCGCGCAGTCGCATTGCGGCTCCTGCACTCGCTGCATGGTGGCGTGTCCGACGAATGCGATCATTGCGCCGCGTCAGCTAGACGCGCGGCGGTGTGTCTCCTACCTAACCATTGAAAACAAGGGCTCCATTCCGCTGGAGTTCCGGCGCGCAGTCGGGGATCGCATTTACGGGTGTGACGATTGCCTGACCGCCTGCCCGTGGAATCGGTTTGCGAAGGTTTCGCAGGAAATCACCTTCCAAGCGACGCCTGCAACAGGTGGTGTGGAGCTGCGCGACTATCTCACTTGGAATGACGATGAATTCCGTCAACGCTTTCGCGGATCGCCCATCAAACGCATCAAGCGCCGCGGCTTTCTCCGGAATGTCTGCGTCGTCTTGGGAAACATCGGCACGGAAGACGATCTCCCAGTGTTGCGAAGTGTTAGTCACGACCCGGAGCCGCTGATCGCCGAGCACGCGGCGTGGGCGATCGAAGAGATTGAAGCGAGACTTGCTAGTCGAGTTTGATCTCTTCGCCTTGGTTGGTGCTCCAGGCTTTCTCGACGCTCGTCATCAGCCGTTGAAGTTGTTCCTTGGAGCTGACCCGATATTCGACGGTATGCGCATGCGTCGTGGCCGGATAGACTTTGCTAACTTTCTTCCAGAGAGAAGTGTCTCCTGCGACCTTGGCGGCCGCTTCCTCGGTTTTGGCTTTCACCAGATCCACTGCGGACTGCCCGACGCCCATGGGCACTTGCGGCGAAAGGACTTCCAGAAAATAAAAGCGGGTGACGACGGATCCACCGGCATCCACGTTAAGCTCAGTCACGCGCGTCAGCGGCTCGATGGTGTATTCGTGAATACTAACGGACTGAATACGGTCCAGCCGAATCCGAAATGTCCCGCCTGGCAGCGTCGCGCGCCAGAAGCCCTGAAGCGGAGAGCTCTCTGCTTTAGGACTCGGAGAAGGAGAGGGAGCCTGGCCGTAGGCGAAGCTTGCGAGAGCGAGAAGCAGGAGGAGAGGTTTCATGGGAGATTAGAGTTCGACTTCGCCAGGCGACAGGCCGAGAGGCAGCGGAGCGGGACGTTCGACGGACGATTGCATCTTGTAGTACTCGCCGGAATCCGACGAAATGTGGAAGGCGTGCATCAGTTCCAAGACATGGAGGGCGAGATCGCCGTTGGCGCGATGGGCTCGTCCCAACTCAATGGCCACCGCCATGTCGGCGACGCCGATGCCGCGGCTGCCTTCCGAATAGCCGTGCGTGTGAGGAACGGTCTGGAACTCGGTTTCCCCGCGGCGGCGGAGGCGAACGGGATTTCCGAAGATGTTAGGATCGGGAACGGCCAGCGTGCCTTCGCTGCCGTAAATCTCGATGTAAGGAAGTTCGTGAGAATGGACGTCGAAGCTGGTGACCATGCTCGCGACGATGCCCGACTCGAATTGCAGGTTCCCCGCCACGTGAGTCGGAATGTCTACAGTGATTTTCTGGTCTTTCTTTGGACCTTTGCCGACGGTTCGCTCATCGAAAGATTTGCTGGTGAGGCCCGCCACGCGCTTGACCGGACCTAACATGGAAACCAGCGCCGTGAGATAGTATGGCCCCATGTCGAACATCGGACCGCCACCTGCCTTGAAGAAGAATTCAGGATCCGGATGCCAATGCTCTGGACCGCCGCTGAGCATAAAAGCGGAGGCGGCGAGGGGACGGCCGATCGCACCATCATCAATCAGCTTGCGGCAGGTTTGCAGCGATGCCCCGAGGAAAGTATCCGGCGCGCAGCCGACGCGGAGGCCTTTCTCTTTCGCAAACCGCACTAAGTCCTGGCCGTCCTGCAAAGAGACGCCCAACGGCTTCTCGTTATAGGCGTGCTTGCCCGCAGCGAGGATCTTCGTTGCCACGGAAGCATGGGCAGCGGGAATGGTGAGATTGATGAGGATCTTGATCTCCGGATGGGCGAGAATTTCCTCCACACTCAGGGCCTCGGGAATGTTGTATTCCGCTGCCTTCGCCTTGGCGCGGTCCAAGTCGATATCGGCGACCGCGACGAGGCGGATGTCGCTGAAGCGAGCGCAGGCCGAGGCGTAAGCGCCGCTGATGTTTCCGCAGCCGATGATTCCGATGGGAGTAGGTGTGTTTAGCATTTTGAAGTTAGCGGGCGGCCCAGAGCATGCCGCGGAGCATGATTTCGCGGGCTTCCATCACGTCGAAATCCGCCGCGACATGGCCTAGTGAGGAGTAAAAGACGCGGCCGTTGCCCCACTGGCGTTTCCAGACCACGGGCATGACGGTGCCGTCGATGTGCGGGTAAATCGAGCCGTCGAAAGTGGTGGTGGCGAGCACTTCGTTGGAAGGATCCACGTGCATGTAGTACTGCTCGCTGTGCATCTGGAAATCTTCGATGCCGGCCATGATAGGATCGTCGGGCTCCACGATTTCCACGGTGTAGTCGATGATGTTCCCCGGATGCGCGACCCATTGGCCGCCGACCATGAACTGGTATTCCGTCGCTGTGCGGAAGGAATCGGCCATGCCGCCATGCCAGCCCGCGAGACCGGTGCCGCGTTCGACCGCAGCTAGAAGACCCTTAAGCGGCGCGGGGGAAATTTCGCCCATCGTCCAGACGGGGACAATGAGGTCGAGCGAGTGCATTTTTTCCGGATCGGTGAAGACGTCCAGGCTTTCGGAGATTTCGACTTCGAAGTCGGCGAGCTCCAGCAGCGGAGCAAAAATCCGGGCACATTGGAGGGGTTGATGGCCCTCCCAGCCTCCAGCAACAAGCAGGGCGCGTTTCATAGGGGAATAGGCGCGAGGCTAACGAAAGGCCCCGCTAAAGCAATGCGATTTCCTTGGGAAAAGCAGCAGGGTCGGAGCGGCGGTTCCGAAGCAGAAAAGGCTTTAAGGTTCCTTTGAAGGAGAACCGAGAGCGGCTTCCAGAAGGGCGGCGAGCCTCCAGCCGGCTTTGTTCATTTCCAGCTCCACGGCCTTCGAGGCAAATACGGAGTAGCTGCTTTTCCCGACGTGAGGCAGCTCGATGGCTGTCCAGCGCAAGGTGGGCTTTCCGCTTCGGGATCTGTCGAATTCCTGCTGTGGGAGAAACTTCAAGCGGTCGTGAGCTTCGCGCCCGAGTGGGAGAATTTGGTTCGCCCATTGCTCTGCCCACGCTTCGGGAGCAACGGTCGGCTCGATCTTCCACTCGGGTTCTTTGTCGGCCAACTTCTGCGCGAAATGGACCGGAAGATATTCGTCGGCGCGTTTGCTCAGAAGCCGCCGATGATAGGTGAGGCAGGACTCGACGGAGTCGAAATCCCAATACGCGTGCAGGTTGCTCGCTCCGAATTGAATGTTATTTCCACCACGGCTTTCCAGAGCGTCTGCGGCGGTGTTTGGGTCGAGACGCTCGCCCTCTTTGTTCATGTAAAGCGCGCCGACGTGGAGCGGCTGATGAATGTCCCCGACGAAGTGGGAGAGCAGGACGACGGCGACGGCGGGGGTGATCTTCAGGTCGTTGTCCGGCTTTTCCTTTCCTGCGAGCACGCGGGTGCAGAAGGCGGTCATCTGGACGATGTCCCATTTGAACGTGCCTTTCTTGGTGGCGGCGTAGTTAGCGGCCTGTAGCGGAACGTCGGTGTAGTGAAACCAATGATGCGACGGCGGCAGGTGACTGTAGTCGTCGCCCTGATGCGGTGGGTTGGCGGCACGGAAAGCGAGTAGTTCCTTCTCGAGTTCGGGGTTCTCCGGCAAACTCAGCGAGCCGCGGGCGCGATCCTCACCGCGCAATTCGTCGGGCAAAGTGGAAGCCCTTTCCAGAGAGACGTTGCCGAGGAGTTTTTTCACGGTGTCGCCGGCTGGCTTATTGGCGAGGAGCTGGTCTGCGAGCGCGCCGATGACGCGATGGCCGTTTTCGGCATACGCGAAAAGAGAGTTAACGCTAAGGACTTGCAGGACCGCGCCTAACACGAGCAGGTGAATTCTCATGCGCCGACGTTCAGGCCGTTCAGGAGGAATGGCGAACGGCTAATTGTAGCATTTGTGCGTCGGAAGCTGTCGGGAGCAGGAGCGGTGCTGAAAATGCCGATGCGTGGCACAGCTTACGCTGCTTCTGAGGACATCATGCGTATCCTCATTGCTGACGATCAACGAAACGTTGCCGAAATCATCTCTCAGATGGTGAGGAGCTGCGACCACGAGTTAGTGGGAACTGTGACGACCGGAGGGCTGGACGTGATCGCTGCGTATGATCGTCTCTCACCCGACGTGGTGATTATGGATATCCAGATGCCGCGGTTAAACGGGCTGACGGCTTGCCACGTGTTGATGACGCGGACGCCCGCGCCGAAGGTGATTTTCTTCAGCGGGAACTACGATCGGGAGCACCCGTTCGTCCAAAAGTCAGGCGCGTGCGGTTTTTTGGCGAAGCCTGCGACGGTCGATCAGTTGCGCCTAGCTCTTCAGGAGCTTGCGGAACCGACGGCGGTGGCTTGCGTTACTGCGCGGCGCGAAGGTTCAACGACATGCGACTGCATGTTTGAATATTCCCGCTAACAAGTCGGCGACTCGTTGTGCCTGACTGCTTTCCGAGTTGGAACGCAATTGCGGCTACAAAACGCCGAAACCTAAAAAGCAAACAGGGAGAAATAAGCTGAACGCTCGTTTCTCCCTGATGATTGGCAAAGCCTAGCTTAAGCGACCAACGGCGAGGAACGCTTGCGCATGTTTGCGTTGAGGATCTTCTTGCGAAGACGCAGGCTGATCGGAGTCACTTCGACGTATTCGTCGGGAGCAATGTATTCCAAAGAGCGCTCGAGCGTCATGGTCAGAGGAGGCGAAAGCGAGATGCCTTTGCCGTCGCCCGTTGAGCGCATGTTGCTGAGTTTCTTGGCTTTGCAAGGGTTGCAAGGCATGTCGTCGGGACGAGCGTTTTCGCCGATGATCATTCCTTCGTAAACTTCCACGGCTGCGGCGATGAACAAACGTCCACGCTCTTGAAGCGGTTCGAGGGAATATGCGGTGCTGACGCCACCTTCCATGGCGATGAGAACGCCGTTGAAACGGGTTGGGATATCGCCCTTGTGCGGAGCGTATTCCTTGAAGATGTGAGACATGATGCCGTGACCTTTGGTCGCGTTCACGAGGTCTGTTTCGAAGCCGATCAAGCCGCGGGTCGGTACAACGGCTTGCACCGCAACGCTGTTCGCCTGGTGATCCATGCTGACGATTTCCGCCTTACGGTTAGCCAGCGATTGGAGAATCGTGCCGAGGTTTTCCGGTGGAACATCGACGTAGAGGTTTTCGAGAGGCTCCATCAATTTCCCTTCGGCATCGCGCTGGAAGATAACTTCCGGGCGGGAAACGAGGAGTTCGAATCCTTCGCGGCGCATTTGCTCCACGATGATCGCGATCTGCATCTCGCCACGAGCTTTGATCTCGAAGTGACCGGCCAATTCCGTCTCGTTGACGAGAATGGAAACGTTCGTGCGGGTCTCGCGAATGAGGCGCTCGCGAATCTGACGGGCGGTGAGGAGTTTGCCTTCGCGACCGGCCAGAGGACCGTCGTTGATGCAAATCTTCATGCTGATCGTCGGCGGATCGATGTCCACGAAAGGAACCGCCGGGCGGTCTTCCATGTCGGTCAAGGTTTCGCCGATGTAAGCGTCTTCAAACCCGCAAAGACCGATGATGTCGCCTTCGCTGGCGTTCTTGATCTCGGTTTTCATGAGGCCCTGATGGCCGAACAGAGCGGTGACGTTGGTGCGCTCGCGACGTCCGTCAAGGTGAATACAAACGATGCTGTCGCCGACCTTCACCCGACCGGAAATGATACGGCCGAAAGCGATACGACCCAGGTAATCGGAGTAATCGAGGTTTGAAACGAGCATTTGGAAGAAGGTGTGATCGGCCTTCTTCGGAGCCGGAATGTGCTTAACAATGGCGCGGTAAAGCGGCTCCATGTTTTCGCTCGGCTGATCGATTTCGTCCTTGGCGTAACCGGCTTTTGCGCTGGCGTAAACGACTGGGAAGTCGAGTTGCAAGTCGTTGGCGCCGAGCTCCATAAAGAGTTCAAACACCATGTCGAGGACCTTGTGCGGGCGGGCGTTCTCGCGGTCGATCTTGTTGATGACGACGATGGGCTTGGCCCCGTTTTCAAGAGCTTTGCGGAGCACGAATTTCGTCTGCGCCTGAGGTCCGTCATGCGAATCGACCACGAGCAAAACGCCGTCCACCATCTTCATGATGCGCTCGACCTCGCCGCCGAAATCGGCGTGTCCGGGGGTATCGACGATGTTCACGTGATATTCGTGCCATTGGAAAGCAGCGTTCTTCGCCTTGATCGTAATGCCTTTTTCCCGCTCCAGATCCATGGAATCCATGATGCGGTCTTCGGTGGCTTTGGCCTCGTTGGCGCGGAAAGTTCCAGATTGTTTCAGGAGTTGATCGACGAGCGTGGTTTTGCCGTGGTCAACGTGTGCGATGATTGCGATATTGCGAATGTGGTCCATAGAGATGCTGTCTTTTCCGGCTTGGAAAAGGGCCCGGAATATGGACGCGGCGGGCAGATGCGTCAACGGGGCATTTCCGAAATGTGCCGCCAGAGCGCCCTTTAAGAAAGAGTCGCCCGGAAAGGTCGCACAAACGTAACACAAGGTAGGCTGCCCTCCTCACTCATGGTTACACCGATTGAAATCCCCAACGAGCTCCCGATTATCGTGCTCACGCAAGCGGTGCTTTTTCCCAATGCGCTGCTGCCGCTGCACATTTTTGAGGAGCGTTATCGGCAGATGTTGGAGACGGCGTTGGACGATTCGCGGATCTTTGGCGTCGCCCAGGCGTTGGAAGAAGAGGAGCCGAGCCAGCCGGTTTCGGACCTCGCGGAGGTGATGGGAATCGGAGTCATCAGGGCCTGCGTGGAGCGACCCGAGGGAACGTCGGACCTCATCCTGCAGGGGCTGGCCCGCGTGCGGATTATCGGAGAGACGCAGTCAGAGCCCTTTCGCACGGTGAAGATCGAGCCGGTGAACACGGAAATTGCGGATCCCGAGAACGCCCGCCGTCTGGCCGAATCGCTGCGGCAGGCAAGTCACGCTCTGGCGGAGGAAGGCTACGAGATTCCCCAGAAGATGGAGCAGTATCTGGAGAAGGTGCGCGATCCGGAGATTATTGGCGATCTGATGGCCGCGGCTTTTGTGGCGGATCCGGATATGCGGCAGGAGGTGCTGGAAACTGAGGATTTGGAATCCCGGTTGGAGATTGTTCTCCAGGCGATGAGGCAGCTTTAGGGTTGCTAAGGGGCGCCCGGCGGGCTTTCAGGCGGCTTTGTTTTTGGAATAACTGCGGCTGCCGAAGATGGCGGTGCCGACGCGCACCAAGGTTGCGCCTTCCTCAATGGCGATTTCGAAATCGCCGCTCATGCCCATGCTTAGATGGGCGAGGGGAATGTTTTGCTCCGTGGCGAGTTGGTCGCGAAGTTCGCGAAGTTGTTTGAAGAACGGCCTGGAGGCTTCGGGTTCTTCGGCGTAGGGCGCGATGGTCATCAAGCCATCGATCTGGAGGCGCGGGAGAGCGATGAGTTGTTCGATCTGCGCGCGGAGAGCCTCCGGTTTGAAGCCAAACTTGGACGCCTCGCCAGCGACATTCACTTCGAGGAGAATCTTCGGAAACAGACCCAGCTCGGCGGCAATCCGGTCGATTTGGGTGGCGAGCTCCACAGAGTCAACACTGTGAATCATTTCGAAGAGGGGAAGAGCGTGGCGGACTTTATTGCTCTGCAAATGCCCGAGAAGATGCCAGCGCAGATCGGACGGAGCGTCAGCGATTTTGGCGCGTGCTTCCTGGACTTTGTTTTCGCCGAAGAGCCGCAACCCGCATTCGCGTGCCTCGCGGATCGCTTCCAGCGGGTGCGTTTTTGACACGGCGATCAGCTCGATTTGGTCCGCCCCACGCCCGGATCGGGCGGCGGCTGCGGCGATGCGGTCTTGCAGGGCGGCGATCGCCTCGGACATGTCGGAAAAAGACGTGCTCATTGACGCAAAAGGTTTAATAGTCGGCGGCACTCCGCGCCATGCAAATCCAGACGTTTCAGATCTTTTTCGACCTCGTGGAGACGGCCAGCTTTTCTAAGGCCGCGGAAATGCACGGAATCACGCAGAGTGCGGTGAGTCAGCAGATCCGGGCGCTGGAGCAAAAGTTCGACGTGACGCTGCTTGAACGCGGAAAAAAGAATTTCTCCGTGACCGAGGAAGGCCGAGCGATGCTCGCGGCAGCGGGGGAGATTTTGAAGACCTACGCTTCGCTCGGCGAGCGGCTGGAGGAGTTGAAAACGACGGTCCGCGGGACGATTCAGATTGCTGCGGTGCACAGCATTGGGCTTCACGAGCTCCCGCCGTATCTCAAGGAGTTTAAGAAAAAGTATCGGGAGGTAGAGATTACGTTGGAGTTTTTGCGATCGGCACAGGTTTACCAAGCAGTGCTGGATGGCCGGGTGGATCTTGGTTTGGTGGCGTATCCGATGGCGCGGCGAGGGATCGAAATGGAGTCTTTCTGGAAAGACAAACTGGTGCTGATCTGCCCGCCGTCGCATCGATTGTCAGGTCGGGAGCGGGTGCGTTTGCGCGATCTGAATGGGGAGAAATTCGTGTCGTTTAGCTACGATCA
>DASVRZ010000057.1:0-6038 GCA_036388355.1 Chthoniobacterales bacterium
CCGGAGCCGCTCCCCTCACCGTGGCAAACTTCGAGAAGCTCGCGAAAGACAAGTTTTACAAAGGAATGGCGTTCCACCGCGCGATCCCGAACCGCCTCGTGCAGGTCGGAGATCCGCTCAGCAAAAAGAAGAAACCTAACATTCCCGTCGGGACTACCGGCCCCGGCTATGTCGTTCCCGCTGAGATCAAGTTGCGCCATGAAACCGGATCCGTCGCCATGGGTCGCCTCCCTAACAACATCAACCCGAACAAATCGTCAAACGGGAGCCAATTCTACGTTTGCCTGGCTCCGGCTCCGACCTTGGACGGCGAACACACGGTCTTTGGGAAAGTGACCAGCGGCCTGGAGGTGCTGGAGGCGATCAGCAAGGGCGAAACCAACACCAACGGCATGCCGGTCAACCGGTCGGTCATCCGCTCGATCACCATTCAGCGGCAGTAAAGTTCACCTCGTTCGGTGAAGCACCGTCACTGTCTCCTTGCTGTCCAGATGCCGAAGCCCGCGTCCGTTATGAATACACCACTGATCGGTCGGATCAGTCGAATCATGCTGTTCATTAAGGACGTGCCGAAAGTCGCCGCCTTTTACCGGGACACACTGGGGCTGACGGTACTCGGCGAAATTTCGACCGAGTGGGTCGAGCTCTCCGCAGATGCGTGCACCTTAGCGCTCCATGGGGCGCCCAAGCCACTATCCGAGCGCGGTGGTCCCTCTGCGAAGATTGTTTTTGGCGTGCGCGATGTTGCCGCAGCGAAAGCGTTGATTGAGAGCCGCGGAACTAAAATGGGCGACATACATTTCTTTAGCGGCATCGATATCTGCGACGGATTCGATCCAGAAGGCAATTTGTTCCAGATTTCCAGTCGGGGAATGACCCAAGAGGCTTGACCGGCGCATACAGCGGATAAATTCGGCGCCATCATGCCCGATCAATACGGTTAGTTTCGCTCGGTGGGGAATTCCACCCCTCGGAAGAGAACCATACCCCTTCCTGCCTCTTTGCAACTTCTGAATATGCCCCGCAATGCCGTTCAGGCACCTTTCCCGTTCCCCCAAGTTAGGGTGGTGGCTTGTGGTTCGGTGGCTGACTTCCAATTAAGGCCTGTCATTGACCGTCCAAACCGGCCTCCAAGGAATAATTAATTATCGGTCCGGGAGTTGACACCTTTTATCCCGCACACCGCAGGGCAAATTCAAAAGTCGCAAAGAACTAAAATGGATACGCTTCATAGCCCATCCGAGATGTTGAAATCTAAGATTAGGCGGCAAGATCTGTCAAACGACATGTCCCTTTTTCGGGATCAGGTTTGCACCCGAAGCTATTGTTCCGTCTCATGGCCAGACGTTAACGCCCACCATAAGGGGCGAGATCCTGAGCGATCAGCGAGGCGGAAGATCCAAAACAAACCGCGCCGTCTGCAAGGAAGCGTCCGGGCGGCTGAGGCGGGTGATGTTTGCCTGCCATTGAGCGTAGAGCGCACCCTCGTTTTGCAGCGCTTTGTCGATCGATGCTACGATGGCGTCGGTGGTGGTGGAAAGAGAGCCGCAGTTGTTTTCGACGATCAATTGAGCATTCCCCTCCTCCTGGCCGGGGACGACTTGAGTGATGATCATTGGCGTGCAGCTCGCGATGGATTCCTGCACGGTTGCCCCGCCCGCTTTGCTGATCAGGAGGTGATTGGAAGTCAGCAGCTTCGGGATTTCGGACGTCCAGCCGTAGATTTCCACCGGGTTGGCTGCGGTCGCGACGGCTTCATTGATCCTGGCGCGGAGATTTTCGTCCTTTCCGACGGTGACGGTCAGCCGAAGATCTTTTCGCGCACACAGACGGCGCGCCACCTCGGGAGCTTCGCTCTTCCCGGAGTTGATCATGAACAGCACCTTGGCTCCGTCCTTCAACTCCCCGCGCTCATGCTTCAGCGAGGCAAATAGATGCGTGACCGGGAAACCCAAGGTTCGGATCTTTTCTTCCGGAATCTTCGCTTCGCGCAATACGCGAGCGCTGTCTTCATTCGCCACTAGAAAATAGTCGCTGGAGCACCGGTACCAGATGGAATTGATCGTCAGGGAATCCGTGATTACCGTCACCTGCGAAAAGCTCCGGCGGCGTCCGTCGCGATGAATCTCGTCGAGGAGATAATTGTAAACCGGATAGGTGCTGAGGATGACGTCCGGCTGCATCGTGAGCAGGATCTCCTTGAGCGCCTTTTTCATTTTGCCTAGGGCGACCAGGTTCGTCTGCACCATCGAGGTGTTGTCGATCAACTGGTAGATCTTTCCCCAGACCTTCGGCGCCTTGTTGATCGCCGTGATGTAGGCCTTTTTGACGAACTCATTGAGCTTGCCGTAGCAGGTCTCGAAGAGGTCCATCATTTCCACCTGCACTTCTCCGGGAGCGACGAAATTCAAGGCGTCGCGCACGCTTCTCGCGGCGGTGTTATGACCTTCACCGTAGCCGGCCGTGAGAATGAGCACTTTTTTCATGAAACGGCCTGTGGAATATCCGAGGGCTCGGTGGGTGGAAAGATTTTTCCGCGTTCGTCACAGAATCGTTACTGCGCCTCGGTTCAGCGGGGGAGGAACATGGAATTTTCCAAGCCTGTCTTGCCTCTCCAACTGCTTTCTTCTACGCTCCGCCATCGTGCGTCGAATCTCCTCTTTTGCCCTGTTTTTCCTGCTTCTGGGAAACACGTTCTCGCAAACCGAGTTGGCTGAGGAGACCCGCAAAAGGCGCGAAACCTTCCTGAAAGCGCGCGAGCAAATGCGCACCCTCCCGCCCGAGCCGCAGCCGACTGCAGTCCCGCGCCCGAAGGCCTCGCCTCGTCCGAAAGCAACCCCGGAACCGACACCCGCGCCGACTCCTCCCCCTGCCCCCGTCCGCACTCCTCTGCCAGTTCCAACGCAAACTCCGCCGCCCCGGCGCACGCCTCGCGCAGTGCCTGTGGAGACGCCCCGCCCGACTCCACCGCCCACTCCGGAACCAACGCCTGAGCCGGAGGAAACCCCCGAGCGCACCCCTGTTCCGCGCCGGACCCCGCTCCCGACTCCGCCGCCACCACCACCTCCTCCGCCTAAGCCTTTTCAGCGGGAAAAAGCTCCCGAAGCGCCGATCACGATTCGCCGATCTGGAAATGAGGAGGTCGAAATCTTGCCCGCACCACGCAGTTGGTGGGGAGGCCCGCGTTACAAATACATCACGGGCAACATCAAGAAAGGCATCGACGGAGCGCGCGTTAAAAAGGCGCGTTGGAAATACATCGTTGTCCACAACAGCGGCACGCGGCAGGGCAACGCGAAGATTTTCGACCACTACCATCGCCGCACGCGGAAAATGCCCAACGGCATGGCTTACCACTTCGTCATCGGTAATGGCTCGTCGTCCAAAGATGGCCAGATCGAGCTCGGCAGCCGTTGGTATAACCAGATTAATGGTGGCCACGTGCGGAGCGATTGGCTGAACTACATCTCCATTGGCATCTGCCTGGTCGGCGATTTCAACCGCGACAAGCCCACCCAGAAACAGCTCGAGGCTCTGGACGAACTCATCCGTTATCTCCGCAAACGCTGCGGCAAGGTCGAAGGAAAATATTCCATCGTTCGTGCTCATAAAGAGATCAATCCCGTGCCTACGGATTGCCCCGGCAACCGCTTTCCCGTCACGTGGCTCCGTCGGCGGTTCGACTAGACCATGAGAATCGGCATTACCGGCGTCACCGGATTGATCGGCCAGGCTCTGGCCCCGCTTTGTAAAGCGCATGGTCACGATGTCACCGGCTTCTCGCGGACGCCGCATTCCTCCCTGCCGCACTGCGATCATGTGCGGCAATTTATCCTGGAGAAACCGGTCAATCTCTCTGGCTTGGACGCCGTCATTCATCTCGCGGGCGAACCCGTTATTGGCCTTTGGACCGCAGAGAAACGGCGGCGCATTGTCGCTAGCCGGCGTGAGACGACCCGACATCTCGTCGCCAGCTTGAGTCAGCTCCCGAAAAAGCCCGGTGTCTTTCTCTGTGCTTCCGGGACAGGTTTTTACGGTCACCGCGGGGCGGAAACACTCGTGGAAACGTCGGGCAGCGGCAGCGGTTTTCTCTCCGAAGTCGCCCAGGTCTGGGAAGACGAAGCTTTCATGGCCAATGCGCTCGGGATCCGCACCTGCGCGTTGCGAACCGGATTGGTGCTGTCGAATGGCGGCGGAGGATTTTCGCTGTTGCGTCGCGTCTTCGGCCTTGGCTTGGGCGGCAAGATCGGCAGCGGCGAGCAATATCTTCCGTGGATCCACATCGCCGACATGGCTGCCCTCTACCTGCACGCCGTGGAAAACGAACAGCTCTCCGGACCAGTGAATGCCGTGGCTCCCGAGGAATGCACCAACGCAGCCTTCACCCGCGCGCTGGGTTCCGCGCTCCACCGCCCCACGATTTTCGGTGTCCCCGCATTCGCCATCAGCATGGCCCTCGGAGATCTCTCACGCATTGTCCTCGACAGCCAGAGAGTTCAGCCAGCGAAAGCTCTGGAGAGTGGCTTTGCCTTCCGCTTCCCCACCCTTTCGGAAGCGTTTTCGGATCTCCGCTCAACGTAGACAACAGTTCGCGTCGAGACACGTTTTCTCTTCAAAGCGAGCTCTGCGGGGAGGATCCTATGTGACGTTCACCAGCAGGAGACGGCACCAGTGATCAGAAATTAGCGCAAAAAACCGGGCCCCAGCTTTACGCCAAGGCCCGGTCTTGTTGAGGTCTATCTAGTTAGCCAGCTTAGTTTTTGGTGAGCGACACATCGTCCACTGTGATCCAATGATCCGCTCCACCGGGTGACGCGGATTCGAACCCGAGCTCAAGCTGATTGTTGCTTACGTTGATGTTAGAGATCACCCTCTCCGTGTAGCTTCCGCCAGCAGGGATCGAAGTGAAGACTTCGCTGCCGCCGTAGTTTTTCACCTTCATTTTGGCAGTGGTCAGCCCACCCGAGCTGATGGTCCACGCCTTGAGGGTGTAGGTGCCGTTAGTAAGCCCGGTGACGGTCCGGTAGGTATAAACCTGATACGGATTGCCGCTGAGCCAATGGCTGAGGACGTTCGTGCCGGTGCGGGGGTTCCAAGCTTCTGCGTAATCCGCAGCTAGGTGAGTGCCGCTGGACAACCAGCCTGCAGGGGTCTGCGATTGGTCGCTCTCGAAGCCAGCATTGCTCAGCGTGATGGGCGTGTTACCCGAGGTTGTCACCGTGATGGTGAGTCTCTTCGGAGCACTGGTGCGGTGAACGGCAGTGGCCGTGAGGTCGATGTTGTAGGTGGTCGAGCTGCTCACCGTTGGCAGTGTGCCGCTGATCAACCCGCTACTATTCAGCGTAAGGCCCGTTGGGAGGGCGGGAGTCGCCGCGTAGGTCCACGTCACCGTCGAGGGCTCACCTGGTGCAGCTGTGCGCGACGTGGTGATCTGGTAGGAGAAGCTACTCCCCGAGACTCCAGTCGCTGTCGCTGCCGAAGTGATCGACGGGGTGGCGTCTGCATTGGTGTCGATCACGTGGACCGAGGTTAGGCCAGTGAGCCAGATTTGGCCAACGCGGTAGGGGTCCATGTTGATGTTCGCAATATGACCATAACGCTTGCTGCCGGCAGTCTGCATGTTTCCGTGGGTCGCTTCGGACCAGTTTGCGCCATCATCTTTAGAGATATAGAGCCGGAATCCGTCGTCGTTTAGCTTCTTGGCCCAGACGGCGACCTGGCGGTTGGCGGCTGTCACGCGGGCGACGTTTGCACTATTGAAGTAGGTGTAGGTATTGACGGGCGTCCAGCTGTCGCCGTAGTTGTCCGAGCGGAATAGAAGGTTACTGTTGCCGTTATGGGTGCTGTCGTAGGCAACCCAGACTCGGCCAGGAACGGCGGGGTCCACGGACATACCACTGATCGAGTGGTTACCGCCCCAAGGTTGGGTGCCGAGAGGCAGCCAGGTGGTGCCGCCATCGGTCGATTTCCGGAAGCCTTTGGTAACCGATGTAGAGCCCCCGGTCGCCAGGTAAACAGTGTTTTCTCTGTCTGGAGCG
>DASVRZ010000058.1:0-6206 GCA_036388355.1 Chthoniobacterales bacterium
CTTTTCGCTCCAGCAGCTTTTGACTTTAACAAGGATGGTCGCATCGATGTGGCTGTCGGCGAAGGCAGCTACTCGGCGAATTCGGTGCACTTGCTGCTGAATCAGGGCTCCAACAGCGTGCCGAAATTCGACGAGACAAACCGTTCCTATCTAGCTTACGGGGATGGGCGAGAGCATCTCACTCCAGCCATTGTGGATTTCAACGGGGATGGAGAAATGGATATCCTCGCGGCCAATCGAGAAGGGAAGATCGGCATTTATCTCAATCCGGGTCCGTCCTGGAAGCCTGGCACGGACTTCAAATTCAAAGAAGATCTGAAATTTGGAGCTTCTCCCACTCTGGGCGGCTACGTAACAATTACAACAGCCGACATGAACGGCGATGGCTTATTTGATCTGCTCGTTGGCAAAGCCAATGGCCGAGTGGCCCTGGCCACGAACATCGGGAGCGCAACGGAACCGAAGTTCAACGCTCCGATAGAGCTAAAAGGCACCGATATCTGGGGTAAAACGGTACGGACTCCTAATGAGTGGGTGTTTTCCGTAGGTTTCAATCAGGGAAACACCTATGCCACAGCAAGTTGCATCACCGAGGCGGATGAGGAAAAGCTGGGCTCACCCGAGGGTAAGAGCGTCCTCCGAGTGGGCTATGTGCCTTCGCCTAACAAAATCATGAAGGTTCCCTCCTTCATCGCCCCAGGAGATCCTGCATACCTAAACATGTTGGACGGATACCTGATCGGCACCCCCTCTCGCGTGCCAGGGAATACCGCTCTACTCCGCCACAATGTGAAGGAAATCACCGTGGGTGCCACCTACACGCTCACCATGAAGGTGCGAGGAAGCAATGCTTCCGCCGTTAAATGGACTTTCGGGTGGCGGGGCGAGAAAGTGCTCGCTCCCGATAAAGTTGAAAAGGGAGATCGCGATGCAGCTAAGGTGACACGCTTTGTGGCGGCCGAAGACGGCTTCGTGGATGGAACGATCACCGTAGGCCCCGCATGGACGACAGTGACGAAAACCTTCACGGTGAACAAATTCAAAAACAAGGATCTAGAAGACGTTACGAAGGTACCTGGCGGCTTGGAGATCCGCGGAACGCTCACTCCTAACACCGGCGCCCTTTACATCGACGATGTTCAGATTGCTCCAAAGATGTAATTCAGCCGTCAGCTGGCTCGCTTTCCCGCTTTGTAAAACGTCGCCTGGCATCCGGCCGCTGGACAACCGTTTAGTCGTCGGAGATTCGCAGGTCATGCAGGTGATTACGTAGAGGTGACTCAACCAAACGAGCCTCTTTGATTTCTTCTTTCCAGAACAAGCGTCAGGCGGGGCTACCTAAGAGAGATCGCGCGTAAGGGTTCCTTAGGCTCACAGATCAAGTTACCTGGCTTTTGATCCAGCACAGAGAGCTGGCAGAGAGAGGCAAATCCGCATCGAGCGTCAAGGCGACGATGTGGGGACATTGGCACTCGTTTGTGATTCTTTAATCAGGCTCCGTGAACAAAAAAGGCCTCTTCACACGCGAAGAGCTTCTGGAGATGATTAAGAAAGAAGTGGACTTGGAAGATGGCACGGGAAGTTCCCTACAAAGCTGGTTGCGAGGCCGCACGCAGATACTTCGCTCTCATAGAACTGTGGCATCAACCCACCTCAGAAAGGAAAAGGCGGCAGCCACTTTTAGGTGGTGCCGCTTTTGTAGCTGATTCTCGGAATGCTAAAACGGAATATCGTCGTCTGCGGGATCCAGATCGGGATCGGACGGACGAGGCCGTGAGGGAGGCGGAGCGGGTGGACGTGAGCTGCCACCGCCGCTGCGAGGAGGGCTGTTGCGTGGGCCGTCGGAATACTCCTCGCCGCCGCCGCCACCTTCTCCACCACCGCCCTGGCGGCTGCCGAGGAATTGGAAGTTCTCGCCCTGCACGCGAAGCTTGCTTCGTTTCTGGCCAGTTTGTTTATCGTCCCATGTGTCGAGCTGGAGACGACCTTCCACGTAAAGGGGTTTCCCCTTGCTGCAGTATTGCTTGATCGTTTCTGCCTGACGCCCAAAAAAGGTCACGTCAACAAACGTCGTTTCCTCGCGCTTTTCGCCGGATTCCAGCGTGTAAAAACGATTAATCGCCAATCCAATCTCCGCCACAGCACTTCCCTTGGGAGTGTATTTGACCTCGGGATCTCGCGTGAGATTCCCGATGAGCATTACCTTGTTCAGATTAGCCATGGCGCGACGGGAGCGATGTTATTCGGCAGCAGGCGCTCTTTTCGGACCGCGGATCGGTGCGACGACGGGCTTGAGAGGCAGCTTCTGGTAGTGCTGGCGGTAAACGTCGGCGTCGAGCTTGAACTTGGCGCGAAGCTTGCCGGGAAGAGTGGGTTCGCCAGCGAAAATGAAATTCACGAAGTAGCCGGAATCGAGGTCACCAGCGGCGTAGCTGAATTGCTTACGCTCCATGCGTTGCACTTGCTCGATCACGCCGCCTTCTTTTTTGATCTCACCTTCGAGGCGCTCAATGGTTTCTTTGACGGTGTCGTCCTTGCCTTTGGTGTTGAGGACGAGGAGTCCTTCGTAGCGGTTTTTCATAAATTTGGGGTCTGGTTATAAAGATTCATCGCCGGCTCGACGCCGGAAGAGCACGCATACTCCACTGCTTCAGCGGCGCGGTCAAGCACCGGCTCGATTTTCTCACGGTCGGACTTGGAAAATGGCGAGAGCACATGATCGGACAGATCGCGTCCTGCAGAGACTTCCCCCACCCCGATGCGGAGACGTGGAAAAGCGTCCGTTTGAAAATGCGCGATCAGCGATTTCAAGCCGTTGTGACCGCCTGCCGAGCCTGACTTCCGCATTCGTAAACGACCCAAATCGAGAGCGATGTCGTCGACGACCACCAGACATTGCGCGGGCTCCAGCTTGTAAAACCGGGCGACCTGACTCGCGGATTGCCCGCTGAGGTTCATGTAAGTCTGCGGCTTGAGGTAAATCACTCTGGCTTCGCTGGCGAGTTCGCCTTGAAACTGCCGATGACCCTGCCAGCGCAGATTTTTTCTTCCAACCAACCGATCCAACACTTCGAAGCCGACGTTGTGGCGCGTCCCGGCATATTGGCGTCCGGGATTGCCAAGGCCAATGATCAGACGGACGGGAAGCGGTTCGCTCATAGGTAAAAAAAATCGCTGTCAGCGGTGAAGCCGACAGCGATTAAAGTTTGAAACGAGGAGAGTAAAAGAAAATTACTTCTTCGCAGGAGCAGCGGCAGCCGCTTCAGGCTTTTTCTCCTTGAGCACTTCTGGAGTTGCAGCAGCACCAGCGGCGGGCTCTTCAGCGACCAGAGGCTCAGCCACGGCGAAGACGGTGAGGTCAGGATCGAGCGTGCTCGTGACGCCAGCAGGCAGAACGAGGTCGCGGACGTGAATGGAATCGCCGATGTTCAAGCCGGAAACGTCCACTTGGAGCGATTCAGGAAGATCCTTGGGCAAGCACTCGAGCTCGATTTCGTGGAGATTTTGGGAGAGCAGACCACCGAAGTTTTTCACACCGTTGGCTTCGCCGACCGGCTCAACAGGAACGCTCGCGGTGAGAGTCTCGGTAGCAGAAACCGCCTGGAAATCGACGTGCAAAACCTGGCGGCCGACGGGGTGATGCTGCACCTCATGAATGAGGGCGAGGCGGCTGATTTTGTTAGGTCCGTCGCTGATTTCGAGATCGACGAGAATGTTTTCGCTCGAAGCGTGGGCCATGAGAGCATTGATGTCGCGAATGGCGATCTGGAGGTTCTGCGGTTGGTTTTTATCACCGTAAATGACGGCGGGAACGAATCCGGCAGCCTTCACTTTTTTAACGGCATTGCGGCCGGAAAGGGTCCGGTTTTGGGCTGCGAGTTTGAGTTGTTGGGACATGACTTGTGTTTATTTCGGGTTAGTGGCCGGCGGAATTCCGGCTAAATTGCGTTGATACGGAAGAGCGAGCTGACGGATTCGTCGTCGTGAATGCGGGTGATGCCTTCGCCGAGGAGGTCGGCAATACAGACGACGGAAATCTTCACGTCGTCGGTGATTTTCACCGGAACGCTGTTCGTGGTGAATAATTCCTCAATTTCGGAATTTTTCAATCGCTCATATGCCATCTCGTTGAGGACAGCGTGAGAGACAGCGGCGAAAATCCGGCGCGCGCCGTATTTCTTGAGGAGCTTCGCGGCGCTAGTAAGCGTGCCGGCGGTTTCCGTTAAATCATCGATCAACAACACGTCGCGGCCGTCCACTTCGCCGATCACGTAAAGCGCATCGATCTCCGTGGCGCTCTTGCGGCGCTTGGCCACAATGGCGAGGCCGGTATTCAAAGCTTGGGAATACGCGGAGGCCATTTTGATGCCGCCCACGTCGGGCGAAACGACCACACAATCCTTCGGCAACCGCTCCTGAAGCGTCTTGATCATCGCTGGGGAGGCATACAAATGATCGACCGGAATATCGAAGAAACCCTGCACCTGCTGCGCATGGAGATCCATCGTGAGCACGCGATTGACGCCGGCGGCGACGAGCAGATTGGCGACGAGCTTGGCCGTGATCGGCACCCTCGGCTGATCTTTTCGATCCTGCCGGGCATATCCGAAAAATGGGATGACCGCCGTGATGCGATCCGCACTGGCGCGCCGGGCAGCGTCCACCATGATGAGGAGTTCCATCAGGTTTTGGTTCGTCGGCGGACAAGTCGGCTGGACGATGAAAATATCGCGTCCGCGAATGTTCTCATTGAACTTCACGAAGGTCTCGCCATCCGGGAAACTGCTCACCGTGGCATCACCGAGGGGCACACCGACAGCAGCAGCGATCCGCTCCGCCAAATCATGATGGGCGGAGCCGGTAAAGATCTTGAGTTCGCGCGAAGCAGACATATCGGATGGTTTGGCGGGGACGCGAATTCTAGGTTGCTTTCATCGAAAAGCAACATCTCTGTTACACGTTGCTCAAAGGCTGCTGAGCAGGGCCGAGAATTTTCCGCACCTCACCCGGAGTGGCGACCGTCCGCCTCGTTGCCAGAGCAGCTCGGAGGATTCGCTCGACGAGTTCACCACTGCCGCAACAGCGATCAAGAAGCGGCGGGCGCGCGTGGAGGTCTTGCGTCTCCTCGCCCATCAACTTTCGACATCCGCTCCCATCGGGAAAGCGAAAGACATACAGATGAGACCGACGCTTTCCTTCGCCGCCACCGCTCCGGACGCTGACCTCGCTCCCTTTTCCGTCGAGCGTCGCGACCCGCTTCCGAAGGACGTCCAGATCGACATCCTCTTCTGCGGCGTCTGCCATTCCGATCTTCACACCGTGCGCGATGAATGGGGCGGCACCGTCTACCCATGTGTGCCCGGCCACGAGATCATCGGCCGCGTAACTGCCGTGGGCAGCGAGGTGACGAAATTTGCCGTGGGCGACATCGCCGGCGTCGGCTGCATGGTGGATTCGTGCCGCACCTGCACCAGCTGCCAGCGCGATCTGGAGCAATTTTGCGAAAACACCGCCACCTTCACCTATGGCGGTGCGGACAAACACACTGGCGGCGTCACTTATGGCGGCTACTCGCAATCGATTGTCGTCGATGAGGCGTTCACCCTCAAAGTCCCCACCAACCTCGACCTCGCGGCCGCCGCTCCCCTCCTCTGCGCGGGCATCACCACTTACTCGCCATTGCGCCGCTGGAAAGTTGGCCCTGGCCAGAAAGTCGGCATCGTCGGCCTGGGCGGGCTCGGGCACATGGCCGTGAAGTTTGCCCATGCTTTCGGCGCGCACGTGGTTCTTTTCACCACTTCCCCCGGCAAAACCGAAGACGCTCTGCGCCTCGGTGCCAATGAAGTCGTCGTCTCAAAAAATGCCGACGAAATGGCCCTCCACACCGCCAGCTTCGACTTCATCCTCGACGCCGTCTCCGCCCAGCACGACATCAACGCCTACCTCTCCCTCCTCAAAGTGGACGGCACCCTCGCCATCGTCGGCGCGCCCAACGAACCGCTCCCCGTCAACGTCTTCAACCTGATCATGCCGCGCCGCCAGTTCGCCGGCTCCCTCATTGGCGGAATCGCCGAGACCCAGGAGATGCTGGATTTCTGCGGCCAACACAACATCACCTGCGACATCGAAACGATCCGCATGGACCAGATCAACACCGCCTACGAGCGACTCCTCAAGAGTGACGTGAAATATCGCTTCGTCATCGA
>DASVRZ010000059.1:0-21538 GCA_036388355.1 Chthoniobacterales bacterium
TAACGGACCAGCACCGTTGACTCCGCTCGCGCGTAAGCGTGTCACGTTTTGTCACCTTTTTCGGGAGCAACCTCTTCATATCCGAACGCTGTTCTATAGAGGAAGGATCGTCGCACCAGCGACTATAGAGATCTGAGGTGCTCAGAACGCGCCCTAGCTCTGCAAGCTCCTCCCAGAGTGCATGGATCTTTGAGACGGCAGCCTCTTGTTTAAAGAGATAACAAATTCGGTCTGATAACAACCGAGGAAGGAAGCACCAGTGTGCGTTCGTTATATCGCAAACTTCAACTTCGCTTCCGTAAAGTGTGAGATTTGTTTTTAGTTCTTTTGGACACCCATGGATGGAGGTAGATATCTGGCCTACTTGGTTCGTTTTTATGTAGTGATTCTTTCCGTCCATTGCTTGGGCTGTGTTGCAGACTGCATTCTTGAAATTCGGTTTGCTGAGAAGGTAAGAAGCTATTTCTTGCCCTCTATATGAAAAGCTAAGTGAATTAAGGTCCTTAAATAATTTGCAGCGCCACGGCTGCTTCTTCTGAAGTCGCGCTTCTTTTCTACACTCAGCTTCCATCCTCTTCCTTCTGATATTGGGAGACAAGTCGGCCTGGAGGAGTTTACTGGCGCGCTCTAGCCCCTCGTCACTAATTCGATAAGAAGCGGAAATTTTCACATCGGGCCCGTTGACGGCTTTCCGGACCAAGCAGAGAACGCGGATATGAACAAGGAGACGAAGGGGTTCTTTAATGGTGGTCGGCAGCTTAGCTCTCCCGTGCTTGGATATATATTGATGCGCACGGTCAGCAGAGCACGCGATGCCACTTTTAGTGTGATGGGTGGCAAAATGGGTGATCAGTGTGAGCAATCCTCCTAGGCACACGCCAGTGCACCACTCTTTTTGTCCGGCAGAATAGAGCATTTTTGAAAGCTCCTTTGACGTCCATATTGATGTAAGGGCTATGCTTTTGTAGGTGGAGGGAAGCTTTCGAGGGCGAGTTGTTCGTGCTTTTTTCGTTTGTTAGCTTTGGAAGTGAGTTCACGAGCACCTTCATCCGAGCCGGTTTCCTTGCGTCAAGCCTTAAGAATGGATCGAGCAATAGGATCGCCGTTAGCGAGGCCATCCATGGTAGCGGTGTCTGATGAATTGCTGCAGCCCACCTCAATATTGCACCTTGTATATAATATGACGGTGCTTTTTGGCAGTCCTTGTTGGTGTTTTCCCTTCATGTCTTGGCGGTGTATTTTGCAAGCAGCGGACCTTCACAGTGTTTTCTTCAGGTTCTGAACGCCCCGATTATTCTCCCAACTCACGGCGGCGACGTCTCAGAGTCAAAACGGTCGCGCTAAGAATAGGAGCGGACCGCAAAAAGTTCGCGATATATGCTCGACACAAGCAAAGCGGCTCGAGAAAAGCGGAATGACACCTGAACTTTCTGAAAGTACCACTCTTACTGCCGTGCTTGAGGAGGCGACATGTTAACAGGGAAGAAGATCGCCAGTCGCCAAGAGGCGTTTGCGCTGTTAAATTGCAGCCGTCTCCCAGCACGACTCAACACTTCCGAAGTCTCCGTTCTCCTTGGTTTTCAGGAGCATGATATAGCTGTGCTGGTCGGGGAGAAACTCCTCGTACCGCTCGGCAAGCCCGCGGCGAATTCCCCAAAGTATTTTGCTGCGACTGAGGTCGTTTCATACTGTGAAGACTCATCCTGGCTGTCACAGGCTACAAAGGCTATCGCGCGTCACTGGGAGACAAAGAACCGTGCGCGCCAGTCCAATTAACCGGCGTTTATCATGGTGCGAAAGCAATCCTCAATAATAACTGAATCCCAAAAAATTAAGTCGTTCGGATGTTGCGCCTCCCTCTCCGCTGTCGCAAATACGTTTCTGATCGTCAGCGAAAGGAAACGCTGCCGAGGAGTCACGCTGACGATGACGGACATTCGGGCCTGTCCCGAAATTTGTTGATGCTAAGCGCCGAGCAGAGTGTCGTTCGTTGTGGAACAGCGGGTGTCTTCTATGCTGCAGCGGGAGACCGGCTGCGGGTCACGAGGTGTTCGACTGATGCCGGTCGCACCATCACGGAAGACGCTGCTAGTGGAGCTGGCGCCGGTATTCTGAGGTCCTTCTCGCGCTAGGGAGTCAAACCTACACGGAGAGTTCGCATTAGGCGGTTGCAAGACGCGGTGGAGCGAATGGGATGGCAGCTTCTACGCGCCGCGCTTCATACTCGTCGAGAGCTGGACAGATAACCTCCGCCCCACGTGCATAAACCTCATGGAGGCTCGGCTCCCGTGCCCAAGAGCTTCCTGTGTGAATCGTTGAGGATACCCGCAAGATTTCGCCCGTTGTGCCCAAGAATGTCGGTAGCTGTGCAAGCTGACCCCTTTTACCCCAGCAATCCGGCAGCGACGGGAAAACTCCGAAGCGCGCGCGTTTGCACCACTGTTTTTGATGTTGGGGAACAGGTCGCCGAAACTCGGCAAGGTAAGAAGCAACTCCCTTAAGGTTTTCCCGATGCTTAATCGTGCTGGTTCGCTGCGGTCTCCGAGCTTCTGTCGACGGTAGACGAGAACTCCCATGCGCCAGTCAATTTGCTTCGCATTCAGATTTGCTGCGTCTGTTTGTGCTGCTCCTGTTTCGTAGAGCAGCTGGTAAAAGGCCTTCCGTTCCGTGTTCTGCTCACTAGCGATGATCGCCGCATGTTCGTTGGTAGTAATAGCGCGCTTGCTAATGCACTTTATCTTTTGCCAAACCGCTTTGTGAAGCACTGGCCAAGCGAGCCAGCCAAGGTTTAAGGCAAGATTATGGAGCCTTCGTAAATAATGGTTAATGGAATTTCCGTTCTTATGGCAGATCGAGAGGAAGTCCTCTGCTTTAGTCTCAACCAGGGCTTTGCGGCGGATCGTGTCGAAGGCACGGCTGCTGAAGGCGCTTTTACAGCGGAATCGTGTAGCAAGGATGCCGTGCTCTGCCATCTCGTCCATGACAACTTGCAGTGTCCGGGTGATCAATTGAGGATCGTGGGCGGACAAGTAAGCTCGGCCAAGGGCAAGGTTCATTGTGGGCTGTTTGTGCGCCTCGTTCATGGCAAGGAGGAGGCGTTCGGCTTCGGCGCGGTCCTTGGTCTTGAGGCTGCCGCGCTTGGATGTTCCGTTCTCCTGCCAGTAGAAGACTCCACCTTGGCGCTGAAAGGATCTGTATTTTTGCTGCATGTTCATCGTGGAAACGAGATTGCACGCGCCAAAGCATGACCGTTACGGAGGAGTGGGCGAGTTGTAGCAGAGTACGCGCGAATTGTAAATTCGATGCGTGTTTGCACACAGTTGAGGCTCCGGCGGGCATCCATCTCGGAGTAAAACCAAGTGCGACAGGCACTTAGAGAATGGCTCCTGAGGTAGGATTTGAACCTACGACCAATCGATTAACAGTCGATCGCTCTACCACTGAGCTACTCAGGAATTCGCGACTAGCGGGTGGTATAATTGGCCTATGGCAACCGATCCGGCAAGAAGTTTCTTATCAGAAATATGGGCGCAGTTTTTGCCGCATGTCTTTGGGGAGGGCCGGCTGATTGGCGTCGATTTCTCCTAAGACGCCGACAGCGGTGCCGTGCAGGAGATCTTCCAGGATGCTGCGGTTTGTGATCGTGACGCTATCCGTTGGTGCAACGCCATTGTTCAGGACGATTCCCGCGCAGATGAGCCCGGCCATCTCGATCGCTTGGAGGGTGAGGAGGGTGTGATTGAGAACGCCGAGGCGGTTGGCCGCTACGATGACCACGGGCAGGTTGAGTTCCCGTGCGAGGTCAGCGGTGCTGTAGTTGCGCTGGATGGGCACGCACCAGCCGCCCGCTCCTTCGACGACAATGGAGGGAAAACGGGCGCGCAGGGTTTGCCATTGGTCCCGGATCTGTCCCAACTCGATTGGGCGCTCCTCGATGATGCTGGAGGTGTAAGGTGCCGCGGGGAAGCGCATCCAGACGGGATTGCAGGCGTTGACGGTTAAGGCGTCGTCGGAGGCTTTGGCCAGTTGGACAGCATCGTCCCGGTCGCCACAGCAAATGGGCTTGAAGCCGACCGCTTGGATTCCGTCCTGCCGAAGGTGGCGGAGAAGAAGGCAGGAAAAATGGGTTTTGCCGACGCCTGAGTCGGTGCCTGTGATGAAGAGCATGGCGGGAACGTAGCGGGTGATCGGAGGCGAAAACAAGGCCAGATGACCAGCGGTTGACACAGTCCTGCCCGGCGTTTAGCCTTACTCTCCCCAAATGAAGCGTCACTTACTCCATTTTTTGACCACGGTGAGCGTTTTAGTGGCGCTCCCATTGACGGCATTGGCCCAGGGCGACAACGCGAGTCTGGACTTCACGTCGAAGCTGCGGGAGAAGGTTCTAAGCAAAGTGGATGCTCTGCAACCGGTGGTTTTCAAGTCCTCCGAACTCGGCAAATATCCTTGGAAGAACGGAATCGTAACCACCGTTTTCTGGGTCGGCGAGACTCCTACGGCGAATAACCCAACCCCGAATCACGCCAGTAGCTGGGATAAGAACTGGGCACGAAACTACGGTGGATACGATAATCCAAATGTCTCTTATCGGCGGGGATTCATCCCGGCCAGCTTTATCCCGAGGCAGAATCCTTTTTATATCGCACTTCCTTACAACGATGTGACTCGTGGGACGACCAAGCCGGAAGCGCCGCGCGTGATCCCTTGGTTTAAAGAGTCGTTTGAGCGAGTCGGCAAGACGGTCTGTAAAGGACGATGGCTGGCGATCCGCTATAGAGGCCGGGTCTGCTATGCTCAGTGGGAAGATTGCGGTCCCTTCCGGACGGATCACTGGGAATATGTCTTTGGCAACGAGCGCCCGCGCGCGAATTTGAATCGTGGTGCCGGTTTGGATGTATCTCCTGCAGTCCGTGATTATCTTGGGCTGAGCGGAACGGACGTTACCGATTGGAAGTTTGTCGAATTCGACGAGGTGCCTCAGGGACCTTGGGCCCTTTACGGTGACAACAACACCTTTGTGCAGAACCGTGGGAAGCGGGCCGACGTTGTGATTCGCGACGAGATTGCTGCTCCTGCTGAAGGTGCCCCACAGGCTCAGTAAAACGCGACGCTAGAGCAGGGGACCAGCCCGAGCTACACCGGAGTAGCTTGCATGGACGAGGTCCACTCCCGATAAATAGCGGGTGAAATCTCAGATGGCTTGATTTCGCTGCGGCCGCCCCAGAAGACGTTGGTGTAGCTGACGGGGATGCCGACGGACTCAAGATGCGCATCGATGGCCGCTTTGTGTTCCAGAAGGCGCGGCTTTTCGGTGCCGTGAGCCACAGCCATGATGTTCACGTTACGAAACTCAGGTCCGCCTTCGCGCCAGTAGCAGTGCGTGAGAATATCGTGACGCCCAATCTCTGACCCGGCCTCGACTTCTCGACCTGCAGGAACGGCCCAGTGGAAGAGCCCGTTGAAACGGGTGACGCGGACGCCCGTTTGGGAAGGTTTAACGTGCTCGAGGAAAGTGGAGAAGCGGCCGATGACCTTCTTTTCATTGAGAGCCTCTGCCGTTTCGCAGAATTGATCAAACGAGACTCCCGCCTCCTCTGCGCGTGCGAGCCAAGGATTCGCGGCGATTTCCTCGGGAGCCAGCTCGCGCTTAAGGCTGAGTAGCACGTTCCATTCGGAGTCGGTGAGTTCTACCACTCCGGTCTTAATTATGGAAGCCGGCGTCGGGGATTTGTCGCCCGGCTCAATGGATTTACGGCGGACGTGGCCGACACCCAGGGCGAAGATGCCGTTCGCGGGCATCAGGCGGTAGGCTTCGGCACCGGTTAATGAACAGAGCAGATCGCAATGCTCATCAAGGCTGAAGCCCGCGGGAACTTTGAGCGTGGTCCAAAGCTTGTATTCAGACCCGGCGGTAACAGAATCGGTGGAGCGAACGACCACGTGCCCGGAGAAAGGATCCACTTTCGACATGAAGTTGAAGGCCGCATCGAGCTTGTCGGCGTCGATTCTCCAAGCGACCAAAGCACCTTCTGCAAGGTTGGTGGCAATGAGCGTCTGGCGCACGCGACGAATCGTTTTTGCCTCCAGCATCGCGCGAATTCGATCCAGGACCAATTGCAGCGGCAGCTCGCATTGTTCCGCGATTTGGACAAAGGGATCGCGGACGAAGCCGGCGATTTTATCTTCCGAAATCGCGAGAATCTGCGCGTTAATCGGGTCGTTGTGTTCGGTGGGGATCATCGATTTCCTTACTCTGCGCTGGCGTCTTCATCTCCGCTGGCTTCTTCAATAACCGCATCCTCTTCCTCGGTAGCGACAACGGGAGCGATAGCTTGGAGGCGTTCGCCTTCACGCATGTCGATGAGGATGACCCCTTGAGCGTTGCGGCCCGTTGTCCGAATACCCGCCACTTTGGTGCGCACCATTTTGCCTTTGTTGGTGATGAGCATCATCTCGTCGTTCTCGTGAACGGTTAGTGCCCCAATCACTCCGCCAGTCTTGGAATTAGTCTTCATGGTGATAACGCCTTTTCCGCCACGGGATTGGAGGCGGTAAACCGGACCGTTCTCATCATCGAACGGCGTCCGCTTGCCGAGGCCATTTTCTCCGGCCACCAACAAGGTGCAGCTCGGATCCACTAGTGCCACTCCGACGACGTAATCTTTTTTATCCGGACGAATACCCCAAACCCCGACCGTGTTCCGGCCTTGGTCGCGCATTTCTTCTTCGCTGAAGCGAATGCTCATGCCTTGGTGGGTAATGAGGACGATCTCCTTGAATCCGTCCGTTAGTTTGCAATCGATGAGCTGATCTCCATCTTCGATCTGGATGGCGATGATTCCGCCTTTCCGGATGTTTTTGAAGTCGGACAGGTTGGACTTCTTCACAATGCCGCTGCGGGTAGCGAAAACGATGTGCAGCTTGTCCGTCCAGGTCTCCTCGTCCGTTTTATGACCTTGAATGCGGATCGTGGTGGCGATTTTTTCGTTAGGACGGAGCTCCAGGAAGTTAGCAATACTGCGGCCACGGCTGACGCGGCTCATTTCGGGGATCTCAAACACGCGCTCGACATAGCAACGTCCATCTTGAGTGACGAAGAGCAGGTAATCGTGCGTGGTGGCGGTGAAGAGATGCTCCACGAAGTCGCTGTCCTCGTCTTCGTGCTGAGACTCACGTGCCGTCATGCCGATCACGCCCTTGCCACCGCGACGCTGCGCGCGATAGGCACTAACAGCGGTGCGTTTGATGAAGCCGTTGTGCGTGATGGTGATGATGCAGCCTTCGTCGGCGATAAGGTCTTCAATGCTAATCTCGCCTTCCGCGGGGACGATTTGCGTGCGGCGTTCGCTGCCATACCTGCGTTGGATCTCGCGCACTTCCTCTTTGATCATTGTGAGGACGCGCATCTCGTTGGCGAGGATGTCTAACAAATCTTTAATCACGGCGACGAGGTCGTCGTATTCCTTCTTGATCGCGTTGCGCTCCAGGCCGGTGAGTTGATACAGGCGCAGGTCGAGGATGTGGCCGACCTGTTTGTCGCTGAGGCGATAGAAGCCGTCTGCGACACGTTGTTCGTTGCGAATGAGAACGCCCAGGCCTTCCACCACGGCGCGGCTCCAGGAGAGAGCGGAAAGACGAGCTTTGGCGTCGTCACGGTCGTTGGAGTCGCGAATGATGCGAATGAAATCATCGAGATTATCCAGCGCGATGAGCAAGCCTTCGAGCTTCTCGGCGTCAGCTTCCGCTTGGGCTAGTAAATATTTCGTCCGGCGAATGATAACCTCCCGCCGATGTTCGATGAAGCAGCTAATGGCGTCCTTCAGAGACAGCAGACGCGGCTTGCCGCGGTCAATGGCTAGCATGTTCACGCTGAAGGAAGATTCCAGCGGCGTGTGTTTGTAGAGATTGTTAATAATGACCTTCGGATTGCCGTCGCGCTTGAGATCGATAACGACACGCGTGTCCTCGGAACTCTCATCTCGCACGTCGCTGATGCCGGTGAGGATTTTCTCGTTCACCAAATCGGCGATCTTTTTCACCAGCTCGGCGCGATTTACGTTAAAGGGAATCTCCGTGATGATGATTTGCTCGCGACCACCTTTGATTTCGGTAGTTCCAACGCGACCGCGGACGCGAACGGATCCACGGCCGGTTTCGAAATATTGATTGATGCCGGCGTAACCTTGAATGATGCAGCCCGTTGGAAAGTCGGGTCCTTTCACAAACTCCATGAGACCTTCGATGGTGATGTCCGGATCATCGATTTGCGCGCAGATGCCGTTGATCACCTCGCTCAGATTATGCGGCGGCATGTTAGTCGCCATGCCAACTGCGATGCCAGTCCCGCCGTTGACTAACAAGTTCGGAAACGCCGCAGGGAACACCGTCGGTTCCGTGCGCGTTTCATCGTAGTTAGGAACAAAGTCGACCGTGTCCTTGTCCATATCCTGCATGAGCGCCGCGCCGAGGTGCTGCAAACGCGCCTCGGTGTAACGCATGGACGCTGGTGGATCGCCTTCGACGGAGCCGAAGTTGCCCTGGCCATCGATGAGCATTTCGCGCATAGCCCACGGTTGAGCCATGTGAACGAGGGTGGGGTAGATCGCCTGGTCACCGTGCGGGTGATAGTTACCCATCGTTTCACCAACGATCTTTGCGCATTTCAGGTGCTTGCGGTTGGGCTGCACGCCCAGATCGTTCATCGCGTAGAGAATGCGGCGCTGGGAAGGCTTCAAGCCATCGCGAGCATCAGGCAAGGCGCGCGAAATGATGACCGACATCGAGTAATCGAGGAACGATTTCGACATTTCCTCGGCGACGTTGACCTTTTCGACTTTTTCGTTGGAATGATACATGAGTTAAATTTTTTCGGGGAAAAGGGGGATGTGCAGAAGTTGGGCAGCGTCCCTCATTCGTTTGTTGGTAGCGCAAAGAGGAAAATCCTGGCTGTGCTCGCAGGCCGCGACGTGAATCGAATCCAGCGTGCGCAAAGGCACATCAGGATGACAGCGTTCGAGAGTATTCCTTGCTCTTTGCAGAAGCTGGCCGTCTAACGACTGGACCTCAATCCGGTCATCGTCCATCCACGCGGAAAACTCCGCCCACGCGGATTTTCGCTCAGAGGCGGTGATGGCGTGGGCGCGCTCTTTGGCCAGAAGAGCCGCCCACACTTCCGTGACCGCGAGTTCGCAGGTGGAAACGAGATGCCCCAGAATCGCCTGTTCGAAGACAGGACTATCGGGCTCATTCACGAGCAGCTTGATGATGATGGCCGAATCCAAATACACGATTTACCACCCTCGACCGTCGCGATCCTCGCGGATCATTTCATCGGCAGTCGCTCCTCCGCGCCAGGCGGGAGCGATGTAGCCGGGCGAGAAAGCCAGCGGCTGACGCCTCGATGCCGACGCAGCGGAAACCAGGCGCGCTTTGGGTTTTCCATTGCTGGTAATCACCACTTCGCCGCCTTGCTCAACGAGATCGAGCAAACTGGAAAGATGCGCCTTTGCCGCGCGGACCGAAACAGCCTCGCCAGCGCCTGGCATGAGACCGATGTCGCGAACTGAGAGTGACTCGACAGGAGTGCCGTCGGTGAGGCGGGAGGATTCAGAGGCTTTCATTCGGTCACTGTAGTCACGCGTAGTCACTGCCGCAAGGGTTTTCCTCATTACACGTCCAGCCGGGCGTTTAAGGCATTGTCTTCGATGAACTGCTTGCGCGGCTCGACGACATCTCCCATGAGAACGGTGAACATGCTGTCCGCTTCGATCGCGTTGTCTTCATTGAGCTCAACTTTGAGAAGGCGACGCTTCTCGGGATTCATTGTCGTCTCGAACAGCTGCTTCGGGTTCATTTCGCCCAGTCCCTTAAACCGCTGGATCGATAATCCTTTTTTGCCGATTTCCAAGATCTTGCTGAGAATCTCTGGAATGGAGAACAGCCGGTGGATGGTAGCCTTATCACCTTCACCTTCGGTCATTTCGAAGATCGGCTTATCGCTGTTTGCGTAATGATCGATCTTCAGGCCTTTGCGGGCGAGTTCGTCGATGATCTTCTGGACGGTCGCGGATTCGTGAAGCTCCACCATGCGGGCGCGGCGGCGCAGCATCTGGTCTTTTTTCGACGCAGGCTTGTCAGAAACCGGCTCGAGCGTCAGCTCTGTGGATGGCGGATCGTCGAAGAGCGCCAGGTCACGGTTCTCCTCGTGGAAAGCACGGAGTTCGACTTCGGTCGGGAAAAAAGTGGTCCACTCCGTATTACCTTCGCGGACTTTGACAAGGTAGGCCGGTAACAGCCCCGTCTTCGGATCCCGCTCGTTGAGATACTCTTCAAACTGACCGCCGTGACGACGGATCGCGTCGTTAAACTTCGCTAGGCGCTCCAGTAATTCGAGCACATCCTTGAGCTGGTCCGCGCTGAAAACCTTTCCGTCACTGAGATGCTTGAGCTTTACCTCATCTGCACCTAACGATATCAGGATTCTGTTCAGCTGCGCGTCGTCGTCGACGTACTCCTCGCGCTTTTTGCGCTTAATGAGGTAGAGCGGCGGGCAGGCAATGTAGATCTTGCCTTGCTTGATGAGCTCCGTCATTTGCCGATAGAAAAACGTCAGGAGCAGCGTGCGAATGTGTGATCCGTCAACGTCGGCGTCCGTCATAATGATGATCCGGCCGTAGCGCAGCTTCTCGATGTTAAAGGAACCTTCCTGATCGCCGCTGCCGATGCCGGTTCCAATCGCCGTGATCAGCGTCTGCACTTCGGTGTTCTGCAAAACCTTGTCGAGACGGGCTTTTTCGACGTTGATGATCTTTCCCTTGATCGGGAGAATCGCTTGGAAACGTCGGTCGCGGCCTTGCTTGGCGGAGCCACCTGCGGAGTCACCTTCGACCACGTAAAGCTCGGTCAAAGCCGGATCCCGCTCGGAGCAGTCAGCCAATTTACCGGGCAAGCCGCCGCCGGTGAGCGCGCCCTTCCGGACGGTCTCGCGGGCTTTGCGGGCGGCTTCACGAGCACGAGCGGCCATGAGGCACTTGTCGATGATGCGTTTTCCGACGCTCGGATTCTGATCAAAATGGAGCATCAATCCCTCGTAACTCACTGAGCCGACGATGCTTTCCACTTCCGGCGTAATCAGTTTCACCTTCGTCTGGCTCTCAAAGCGCGGATCGGGATGTTTAACGCTGACCACTGCGGCCAGCCCTTCCAAAACGTCGTTGCCCGTGATGGCGGGCTCCTTGTCTTTGATGAGGTTGTTGTTTTTCGCGTATTGGTTGATCGCCCGAGTGAGCGAGCCGCGAAAGCCGGAGCTATGCGTGCCACCGTCCGGATTTGGAACGGCGTTCGTGTAGCAAAGAAGCTGCTCGTTATACGTATCGGTATAATGGAGTCCGATCTCGACGATCACTTTTTCGCGAGTGCCCTTGATCATGATTGCCTTCGGATGCACCACGGATTTGTTCTCCACCAGTCGGCCAACAAACTCCTCCACGCCGCGCGGATGCTGCACCTGGATCGGATGCGGGCTTTCAGCGCGTTCGTCCAGGAACGTGAAGCTCAGCGGCGCATTGATGTAAGCGAGGTCGTTAAGACGGGTAATAATCCGCTCCGCCTTAAACTCGATCGTCTCGAGGAAAATCTCCGTGTCTGGCAAAAACGTAATCAACGTGCCAGTGTGCTTTTTCCCCTCGGTCTCTGCCACCACGTGCAACTGCGTCTTCGTGACGCCGCGCTCGAATGACATCGCGTGCACCTTGCCTTCGCGGGTGACCTCCACCTTAAACCACTCGGAAACTGCGTTCACGCACTTCGCGCCGACCCCGTGGGTGCCGCCGGAATATTCGTAGTTTCCCTGGCCGTATTTGCCGCCGGAATGCAGCCTGGTGAGCACTAATTCGACGCCGGGGATGCCTTCTTCCTTGTTGATGTCCACGGGAATGCCGCGTCCGTTGTCTCGGATCGAAATGGATCCGTCGCTGTGAATCGTCACATCGATATGCGTGCAATAACCGGCGAGAAATTCGTCCACCGAGTTGTCGAGCACTTCGCTCACGCAATGGTGCAACGCCCGCTCATCGGTGCCGCCGATATACATGCCCGGCTTTTTGCGAACCGCTTCGAGCCCTTTGAGGGAACTCAGATCGTCCGCATTGTAATCGGATTTTTTAGAGGCAGTCTCAGAATTGAGGCCGGTCGTTGAGGGTGAATGTGCGGAAGAGTCGGAAGGGCTGTCAGCCATAGAAGAACGTTTTATTTGCGAAGCCCAAAAACTAGCGGGTTTTGAAGGCAGTGACAACGCTTTTCTTGGGGCGCAAACGGTGCAACACCACGATATAATGTGGTCGCGGGTTGGCTGGACCACAATTTGTGCTGTTCCTGCACTTTTCACTCGGTGATCGACAACTTCCCGGCGTCAGGAGAGTTTTGGCGGCTTGAAACGGTGGCTTCTTCTCTTTCTCAGTCTGGCTTTGATCCTGGTGGTGCGACTCTGGAATCACGAACAAATCTTCGTGGACGGGCAGATCTATTTCGTAGATGCCGACTGCTACTCGCGGATGACCCGGGTGGCTGCTGTGATGGCACATCCGGGCAAAATTCTCCGGCATCACGATTTTGAAAACTGGCCCATCGGCACCACTCCGCACACGACAGCAGTGTTCGATTATGTCATCGCGGCAGTCGCGTGGGTCTGCGGCAACCGGGATCTCGCTGGAGCCGTTGTGCCCATTTTGTTGGCGCTGGCTGCCGGCGGCATTTTGTGGAAATGGGTGGCGCAGTTTCGCTGGATCACGCAGATAGGCGTGCTTTTCACCTTCGCGGTCAGTCCGATTCTCGTTCACGGGACCGTGTTGGGCCGGCCAGATCATCAAGCATTGCTCATATTTTTGGTCGTCGGTGCGCTCGCTACAGAGTGGACATTACAACGACAGCAGACCAAAACAGGGGCGGTCTTAAATGGCCTCGCCTGGGGCTTTGCTCTCTGGACGTCGCTCTTCGAGCCTACTGTCCTGCTGCTTGCTGCCGTTCTGCTCGGCATCGCATCTCATCAGCGGTCATGGTTTACCCGCGCTCGCGCCATTTCGGCGATGACGCTGGCTGGAGTGTTGCTCGTTGCGCTTGCGATTGAGCGATGGCATGTCGGGCCGCTGCCGACCGGACCACTCTTCGATCGCTGGTCCAAATCGATCGGCGAATTGGCTCCGATGGGTTGGTTTTCCAAGACTTACCTGAGCTGGCTGGGTCTCGCAGTGCTCGTGCTGCCGGCGGCGCTGCTCTGGCGCATCTTCCGCGAAAAGGAGCGGTCCTCCATCGTCTGGGGCGGGTTGTTTTTTCTGATGTTCGTCCTCTGCACGACAGCCGCGCGTTGGGGATATTTTCTGGCGATAGCCTTTCTTTTCGCGCTTCCGTTCCTACTGGAAAAATGGCGCGCCGGTTGGGTTGCGGCGTTATTTTTTGTCGGCTTCTGGCCAGTGGCGAGCGAATGGGACGCGCGACTTTGGCCTGCTCAGGCTGAGCGGGAACGCTTGGCGGAGCAGCGTGAAGATTACCGGCAACTCCGCCAGATCTGCGAACCGATCCGAAACTCCCTCGGCGGAGTCATCGCCCCATGGTGGCTTTCTCCGCCGATTGCTTATTGGACGGGCGCTAACTGCGTCGCCGGCAGCTCTCACCAAAGCCTGCCCGGCACCGAAGACGTCGCCCATTTTTACCTCAGCCGCTTTCCGGAAAAAGCGCGGGAAATTCTCCAACGCCGCCAGGTCGCTTGGGTCATCGGCTACGAACCGAGCCGCGTTCTTTCCACCGCATCTGCCTTGGTCGATATCCCACCAGCCAACGACGCTTTCGGCGCCACTCTCTACATGACACCCAAGCGCGTCCCGGCGTTTCTGAAGCTCCAGCAGGAGACGCCCTTCTTTAAGCTCTACCGGGTCGCCGAGGGAAGCTAGTTCCACCTCAACCACAGCTTGCCAACGCCGATGCATCGGCAAAACTCATGATCTGAAAACGACCGGTCTCCCTTTCCTTAACGAAGCGCGCCTCACCCTGCGACTCGCCGTTCCCATGATGGCTGGCCAGTTGAGTCAAATGCTCATGGGCGTGGCGGACACGGTGATGGTCGCTCGGGTGGGGGTGCTGCCGCTTGCCGCGTGTTCCTTCGCATCCGTGCTCGTGTCGATTCTCTTCATCCTCGGCCTCGGGTTTCAAATCCCGGTGTCGATTCTCGGCTCACAAGCCAATGGACGCGGCGATGCGGCGGAGTCCGGGCAGATTCTCCGGCATGGCCTCTTCATCGCAGCTTCCATGGGATTTCTCGTCGCGTGCCTCGTGACCAGCATCTCCTTCTACCTCGACTACTTTGGACAGGAACCCGAAGTGGTGGCGCTGGCGCAGCCATTTCTTCAGATCGTAGGATGGTCGCTGCTCCCGGCGATGATCGAGCAATGCCTTAAGCAATTCAGCGAGGCGCAACACCGTCCCTGGCTGCCCATGATCATCATGCTGAGCGCCACCGGCCTGAACGTCTTTCTCAACTGGGTGCTCATCTATGGAAACCTCGGCGCCCCAGCCCTCGGAATCGTCGGTGCCGGTTGGGCCACGCTCGCAGCGCGCTGCCTTTCATTAACCGTGATGCTCGCCTGCGTCCTGCGAGGGAAATTTTTCCAGCCGCTACTGCCGTCCGTGTGGTTTGCGAAGCTCGACCGCGCACGGCTGCTCATGATGGCGAAACTCGGCGCCCCGCTATCCCTGTCGTTGCTGCTGGACGTCGGCGCGTTTGGCCTGGCAGCGGTCATGATGGGCTGGATCAGCGCGAAAAGCCTGGCCTCGCATCAGATCGCCATCAACTGTGCCGCGACAACTTTCATGATCCCGCTCGGGCTGTCGTTTGCCACGCGCGTCCGCATCGGGCATGTCGTGGGTTCGGGAGAAAACCATCGGCTCCGGATGATCGGGTTTTCCTCCATGGCCATGGCCGTCATGGCGATGGGGATGTTCGCCCTCGTCTTCCTCTTCTTTGGAAACACGGTCGCAGCCTGGTTCGTGAAAGAGCAGGACGTCGTGCTCATGGCTGCCGCTCTGCTCTCCATCGCCGGAGTTTTCCAGATCTGCGACGGGCTGCAAGTGATCGCCGGTGGCTGCCTGAACGGCTTATCCGACGTCCGCGTGCCAACGCTCGCCGCTTTTGTAGGGTATTGGGTAATCGCGCTGCCGCTGGCTTACTATCTGGCGTTCGTCCGCGGATGGGCCGGCCCCGGAATCTGGTGGGCACTAGCCTTGGGCCTTGCTCTCGCCGCAATCTTCGCAATCAGCCGCTTCTGCTGGCTCACCCGGCGCATGGCCCCGGCTGTTTAGTGCTCCAGAGAAAGATCCAGATCCTTGCGCAGCATGCGGTCGGCGTTCTGATGATGTTTCCAATAATCCGAAAGAATGGTCTTCGTCAGTTTGCCGGTGGTGGTCAGGCGTTTGCCGCTGAAGTCCGTGTAAGTCTCGCTCCACCCGGTGATCTGGTGAGGGAAGTCCTTTTTGAAAGAAATCTGCAGTTCGCGGTCGCTCCCACTGAGGTATCTCAGCGAATACGTGATCACATCTTCCGAGCTCGTGACGCTGGCCTCTGCCTTCTCCACTTTCTGCGGCAGATGCATGAACCGGGCGGCAAAACTTCCGGGGATAATCTCGAGCTTACCCACCGGCAACGCCTCGGGATTCAAGCGAATGCGCGCCCACATCTCATCCTCCAAAATGGCCGCCGGGAGAGACGTCTTCCGGTCGCCGTCCGATTCAAAATAGGAGAAATCCTGCAGTTCCAGATGATCGCCACGGCGGTTGAGCTGACTGAAGACATGCCCGCACCATTCCTGACCGCTCATCGTCACCTTCAGCGCAGGCGACGCACCATCCGCTGGGCTGAACGTCGAGAGCATCAGCGAATACGGATAAATACCTGTCAGGAACGTCTTTGTGAAATTCAGCTTCAGCACATTCACCAAGTCGCCGCCCGCAGACGCATAATCATCCAGCTTCACCTGCTTTGATCGCGAAAACGGCTCCGAAACAAAGATCAGAACCGCATCGCCGGAGTGCAATTCTCCATAACGATTTTGCAATAGTGCATAGCGACTAATCTCCGCTTTGCCTTGATTCCAATAAGCTCGCGCACCGGCGGCTGGCCAGTCCTCCGCGCGCGTTGTGGTGAGAGAGAGAACTGCCGCAGCCAAGACGATAAAAGCGAATTGCATGAACGAGTGTAACCTACAGAACGACGTGCTGCGACCCGGATGGAGCTGTGCTTCATCTGCCGGCGCGCCTTGGGTGAACCAGCAGGTCCGCCCCTATATAAAGGCTCTTTACTCCTCGGCCAGCTCACCAGTGGCGGGTTTCGCAGGGCGGGCGATTGGCAGAATGCCGATGCCGCGGGCGACTCCTACGTCTATCATTTGGTAATTTGGGTCGTAGCCTTCTTCTTCGGAATCTTTAAATTTCTCCGCGCTCTCCGTTAAGGCGCCAGTACCGGTCGAAACGGCAGCTTGGAAGCTGTTCCAGGCGGGTTCCAGTTCCTCCGAAACTTCGATGGCGCTCTCGGGGAAATTCGAGACGTCGGCTTCATCATCGGCGGCGGAGCCGAGCATGGTGGTCTCGAGGCCGATGGAATTTTCCTCGTCGATGGGGATCGAAATGAACATGTGGCCGGGGACCAGCACGAGTGATGGCTCGAGGCCGATCTTGCGCAGAACCGAGGCAAACAGCACGGAGCCGTCCACGCAATTTGCCTGGGTGCTGTTGAGCGATTGATCGAGAAAGCGGACCGACTGGCTGAAAACAGTCTCGGATTGCCGCGAGTTCGTGGTGATGTCGCTATATTTAATGCCGCGTTTTTGGAGCACAGACCAGACGGCGAAGATTTGTTTGAGGACCTCGTCGCTATCGCCGCTCTGGGTGCCGCTGAAGCTATCCACGACATCCAGCTTGAGTGCGGATTTGAGGAGTTGATCGACGATTGGGTGATCCTCGTTCACATAAGCGGCGAAGAGCCACATGTAATCGGAAGAGATGGTTTCGTCGTTTTCGTCCGTTTCTTCGACGCCGAAGAGGCAGTCGTTGATCGGGCGCAGGTTGATTGTTTGCGTCTTTTCGCCCTGGGAAACGCCGTCAACTTTCAACTCAATCGTGATGTCGAGAGGGATCGCTTGCTGCACTTTGCCGAGCAAGTCGTAGCGATAGCGGATCTTCGGGTGGATGAGCATGTCGGCGTCTCCCTCCGCGGGTTTGTCCACCACTCCGGAGAAGACGCTCTTCTGGAGGAAATCGTTTTCCTGCACTATGACTTCGACCTTCGCGCCCTTGGCGAGGCCGCCGACGCTGACGCCGATGCTGCCTTGAGTATCGCCGAGGTGGTTTTCGTCCCAGGTGGAGAAGGTTTCCTCGGGCAATTGCACGGTCGCAGTGCTGATGAGCATGGAGGGGAAAAGCTGGTTCTCCGGGTAGATGGCGGGTTCCCATTCGACTTTGTCCGCAGCCTGCGTGTGAAGGGTGAGAGCGGCGAGGGAGAAAAGAAGGAAGGGCAGTTTCATGCGGAGGATTTTACGAGAGGCAGGTGGAAAAAGCAGGTAATACGCCACGGGAAACATTAGCGAGGAGATTTCTTGATTCCCGTTGCAGAAGCGGCGGAGGGGCAGGGCGCAGGAAAGGGGAGCTGGACAATTAGCTCGCTAAACCGGTTCCGCGCGGCCTTGATTGTTCCTAATGAAACTGATCGACATGCACGTCCACATCGTCGGCACCGGCACTGGCAAGACGGGTTGCTGGATGCGCTCCGGCGGCTGGCGCGCTCCGGTCGAGTGGCTGATGTGCCGGCATATCGGCTTGCCAGGAAACGCTTTCAAGGGGGACTTCGACCAGCTCTACATCGCGGGTTTATTGCACATGATCCGCACCTCGTCGCTCGATGCGGGGGTGATCCTGGCCATGGATAATGTGTATCACGAGAACGGCGAGTTAATGGAAGGAGCGGGGTCGTTCTACGTGCCGAACGACTACGTGCTGAAGTTGGCCCGGCAGCATCCGGAGTTTCTCCCGGCCGTGTCCATTCACCCGGCGAGGAAGGATGCTCTTGAGGAACTGGAGCGCTGCCTGGAGAAGGGTGCCGTGTTGATGAAGATCCTGCCCAATTGCCACAACATCGATTGTAACCTGCCGGCTTACCGTCCCTTTTGGGAGCGGATGGCCGAGGCCGGCTTGCCCTTGCTGGCGCACACGGGCGGCGAACACACTGTGCCGGTGATCAACGCCAAATTAGCCGATCCACGCACGCTGGAACTGCCGCTCGAGTGCGGGGTGACCGTCATTGCCGCGCACTCAGCGACGCGCAGCGGGATGTTTGATCCGGACTATTTGGACGTCCTCCAGGAAATGATGACGCGGCATCCGAGGCTGTATGCGGATAACAGCGCTTTTAATATCCCCGTCCGCAGCCGAGCGATTCGCTCCTGCCGCCAATCACCCATGGCCGAACGCATGTTGCATGGAAGCGATTTCCCGGTGCTCGTCTATGGGCACTGGGCCTGGATGCGGGGGCTGATTGATTTCGCCACCTTCCGGAAATGGCAGGCCGAGCCCAACGTCCTGGAGCGCGATTATCAGCTCAAGCGCGCGATGGGTTTCCCGGACGAAGTATTCACCCGTGCGGCCGGGCTCCTGCGTCTGAAATAACGAGCTGGCGGCCGGGAGGCGCGGGCATTTCAGGTTTGCCTAAAGAGGCGCGGCGATCTAAAACTTCCCTCCCATGTCCGACCAAATACCCAACTCTCAACGTCACCATTCCTCGCTCGTTCTTGATGGCGACGAACGTGCTCCGTCCCGCGCCATGCTTTACGCGGTCGGCTTCAAAAAAGAGGATTTCTCCAAGTCGCAGATTGGCATCGCGTCCACCTGGAGCATGGTCACGCCGTGCAACATGCACATCGACAAGCTCGCCATCGAAGCGGGCAAAGGCGTCGATGCCGCGGGCGGGAAATCGGTCATTTTCAACACCATCACGATCTCCGACGGCATCTCCATGGGCACCGAAGGGATGAAATATTCCCTCGTTTCGCGTGAAGTCATCGCGGATTCAATTGAGACGGTGATGGGTTGCGAAGGCTTCGACGGGCTGGTGGCCATCGGCGGTTGCGACAAAAACATGCCCGCCTGCATCATGGCGATGGCCCGGCTGAATCGCCCTTCGGTCTTCGTTTATGGCGGCACCATCTTACCCGGCTGCCTCACCGGCCAACTCGCTGCGCAGAAGGGAACGGCCGGACGCCTCCTCGACGTGGTCTCCGTTTTCGAAGCGGTCGGTTCCCACGCCAATGGCAAAATTTCCCGCGACGAGCTTCACGAGATCGAGTCCTCGGCAATCCCGGGAGCCGGTTCCTGCGGCGGCATGTATACCGCCAACACCATGGCTTCGGCCATTGAAGCGCTCGGCATGAGCTTGCCTAACAGCTCGGCTCAAGCGGCGATTTCGCCTGCGAAGATGGAGGATTGCGCCAACGCCGGGGCCGCTGTTCTCAACCTCCTCCAAAAGAACATCCGCCCGCTCGACATCCTCACGCGCAAAGCCTTTGAGAACGCCATCACAGTCGTCATCGCCCTCGGCGGCTCGACCAACGCCGTCATGCACCTTCTCGCCATGGCCCACTCCGCCGGCGTGGCGTTGAAGATCGACGACTTCACGGAGATCGGAAAACGCGTTCCCGTTCTCGCCGATCTCAAGCCGAGCGGCAAATTCCTCATGTCCGAGCTCGTCGCCATTGGCGGCATCACTCCGCTCATGAAGATGCTTCTCGATGCGGGCCTGCTCCACGGCGACGCCCTCACCGTCACCGGCAAAACCGTCGCGGAAAACCTCGCGGACGTCGCTCCGTATCCGGAAGGTCAGACGATCATTCGCCCTCTAAGCGACCCGATCAAGAAAGACAGCCACCTCGTGGTGCTCTATGGCAACCTCGCCACGCAAGGAGCAGTCGCCAAGATTTCCGGCAAGGAAGGCCTCCATTTCAGCGGCATCGCGCGAGTTTTCAACAGCGAAGAGACCGCCATGCACAGCATCCTCGACGGCACCATCGTCGCGGGCGACGTGATCGTCATTCGCTACGAAGGCCCCAAAGGCGGCCCCGGAATGCGCGAAATGCTTGGGCCAACCTCGGCCGTCATGGGACGCGGTCTCGGTAAAACCGTCGCCTTGATGACCGATGGACGTTTCTCCGGCGGCAGTCACGGGTTCGTCGTTGGTCACGTGACTCCGGAAGCCTATGTCGGCGGCAACATCGCCCTCATCGAAGATGGCGACGAAATCACGATCAACGCCGAGACACGCGAGATCAACGTGAACGTCTCCGACGAAGTGCTCCTCGCGCGCCGCGAAAAATGGACCCCGCCAGCTCCTCGTTACACCAAGGGCGTGCTCGCCAAATATGCGAAAATGGTCACCACCGCGTCCCTTGGCGCAGTGACTGATATGGATCTGTAAGCCTCATCATCCGCAGCTCACCGCCATCATGCAGGTGAGCTGCGGGAGAGGAATTCGCGTTAGCCTATTTCCCACCGGGAAAAACGATCCCGCACCGACAGGGTGGGGGACGAGCGGCACGCTCGCCTCCCGTGACACACCCCGGCACGTCTGCTAAAGTTTCCGTCCCGATGCCCGAACCGCTCCTATACGAAAGCCATCTGCACACGCCCTTGTGCCGGCACGCGGTTGGCGAACCCGAGGAGTATGCCGCCGAAGCGGAACGCAAAAACCTCCGCGGCATCATCGTCACCTGCCACAATCCCGTACCCGGCGGCTACTCGGCTAACGTCCGGATGCGCGAAGACCAGTTTGAAGACTACCTCGCCATGGTCTCCCGCGCGCGTGACGCCTGGAGCGGCCGCGTCGATGTGCGCCTCGGCATCGAATGCGACTTTGCTCCCGGTCTGGAAGCTGGCGTCGAGACGCTCCTTGGCCGGGCAGAGTTTCACCACGTGCTCGGTTCCGTCCACACGCAGGTGAAGGAATACCGCGCCCGTTACCAGACCGGCACCTGGCTGGAATACCAGCAAACCTACTTCCAGCACCTCGCCATGGCGTCGGAAACCGGTCTGTTCGACACCATTTCGCATCCCGACCTCGTCAAAAACCAAGCTCCGCACGAGTGGGATCTCACCCGCATTCTTCCCGACGTGCAGCGTGCCCTGGATCGCGTCGCCGCGACCGGCGTCGCCATGGAGCTGAACACCTCCGGCCTGCTCAAAGCCATCCCCGAAATGAATCCCGGCCCCGAGATCCTCGCGCAGATGCAACAGCGGGGGATTCCCGTCGTCCTCGGAGCCGACGCCCACATTCCGCACCGCGTGGGAGCCGATTACCCGCTTGCTCTGCGCGCACTGCAAAGTGTCGGCTACGGCACCGTGAACTTTTTCCTGAACCGCCAGCGCAAGGAAGTGAACATCACCGAGGCGCTCGCGAGCCTCGAAGCCACCTAATTCGCGCCCTTATTCTGCTCATAAGTTCGGCCATTGACGA
>DASVRZ010000060.1:0-4310 GCA_036388355.1 Chthoniobacterales bacterium
ACCTCACCAACTAGCTGATAGGCCGCGGGCTCATCAAGATGCGCCAGGCTGTATTGCTACAGTCCCCGGCTTTGGTGTCGTGTTGAATCCAACACTAACCACATGCGGTATTAATTCGCCTTTCGGCGAGCTATCCCCCACATCTCGGCAGATTGCCCACGTGTTACGCACCCTTACGCCACTGGACCATTGATGTATTGCTACACCAATAATCCCGTTCGACTTGCATGTCTTATCCACGCCGCCAGCGTTCGTTCTGAGCCAGAATCAAACTCTCCGTGAAAAACGGATGGGATTTATTCTCCTTTGCAGGAAAACAAAGCGCCCAAAGCTTGCGCACCAGGCTGCTAAGGCCCAATGCTAAATCTGACCGTTCATACCCACCTCATCCCTCCGAGTTAACGGGCAGGACGACGTGGGGTTTGTCCGATCTGTAGTTTTTGAAAATCAAAGATCTGACGTGTAACGCACAATTCAATTTTTGCTTAACGCACTCCCCAAGCTTTCCCGGGGCGTGCTGCTTTCTTCTTATCTTTCTTTATGACCGTTCTGAGTTCGTTCATCCCGGGGATTTCCGGCAGGCTCGCGCCCACCTTCTCCCGAGGTCGTGTGACAAACTCCAGAATCAAACTTTCAAAGATCAAAACCAATCCTCCCGACTTCCAGACAACAAAAAACTCAATCGTTGGCACCGACACTAAACTGGCACGCCAGACGTGCTCACTTTATTGTCGGGACGAGATTGAGCGGCAATCTGAAGTCCCAAAGCTGGAAGAACCAAACAGCTTCTAAAGCTGTTCCGCAGTCGCTGCGGGACGTGCACTGTAGGGAACTCTGACTCGCGGTCAATGAAAAAGTTCGAAAGTTTTTCCTTCGTCCTTTCCCACTTCTCGCGTCCGGCGCCCCCGCCTGTCGCATTTCCCGCTTCTCAGCGGACGGACACTCTATCCACCAAGAACCCATGATCAACCAGGATTTGCAGAAAAAGTTTCCTGCCAGCACGTGCAGCCCACCTTTGCAGTGCCTACGTGGTCAATCAAGTGCATAGATGATGAGATGAAGTAGGGTCGGAATGCAGGCTGGAATTCCGAGACTGCTCGCGGCCTTTATGGGTAAGTTGCCGTTTCCGCGTGAGGCAAAGGCGTGCTTTCCGAGCGCGTCTGCATGCCTCGATAGTATTTTGCAGTGCTTCCAACGAGTAGAGCGACCACCACAAAGGTGATCAGCTTGATCTCATCAATGGTCATCCTCATTGCGAATTGCTGGGGAGATGCTGGTAATGAAATTTCCCACGAATCTCTCGGGAAAAGTAGCTGCCTTTGGACTCCGCATTCAGCAAGCCCTCGAACACCTTCTTCGGCACCTTGGAGTAGCGATAGAGTTCCCCTGTTCTGAACTGAAGATCCAGCAACTCTGAAGGTGCATGATAGCCTATACTGGCGAAGCTGCGCGATTCCACCGGTTGACGTTTGATCTTCAAGCGGGAGGGATCTTCTCCCAAAACTCGGCTCCCGGTCACAACGACGAACATGGCAGCGCTCATCAGTGCTCCAGCAACTTTGCGCGAATTCCCTCCAACGAGGCCCGTTCTCATAGCTGTGGAGAGTAGCGGACGGCTGAAGGTGAACGAGCTTTTTCTCGCCGACTCTGGCTTCTGTCCTTCAGTGGAAGTCGTAGGACTCCGCGTGCATCGCCGGTTCATGGTTCAGTGATGCAAAAGCTTCGGCTCGCACGATTTTAGTGCCTTCACGGACCTGCAGAATTCCTTCAATCATCAGAAATGGCTCTTCCGTAATGAGCAAACGTTCCTGCTCGAAAAGATCAGGGCGTACGATCGCATTGGAGATTCCCGTTTCGTCTTCCAGACTGATGAAAACAAAGCCTTTCGCCGTACCGGGGCGCTGACGGCAGATGACGTTTCCTCCGATGCGCAGCCGTTGGCCATCCCTGGCAGAGGAAAGATCAGCGGCCCGCCACAAATCGGGACACCGCGCACGGACCATCGCCATCGGGTGTCGCGCCAGAGTCACGCAGGTACCTACGTAATCTGCCGTCACACGCTCCCTCAGCGTCATCGGCTTGAGCGGAAGTGGAATCAAAGGCAAACCCGGCGCGGGATTGGCGAAGTTGAAGTTGAAAAGATCGTCCTCGAGGTAAGCCTCTTCCACCACCCAAAGGGCCGCGCGTCGATGCTCGGCGAAAGCATTCAGCGCACCGATTTCAGCCAGCGTCCGCCACTCGTCGCGGCTCAAACGCACCCGTGCACGGAGCTCATGCAACGAGGAAAATGGCCGTGCGGCGACGAGCTGGTTCGCATGTTCATGCGTCAACCCGCTGACCCGACAGAGCCCCAGCCGAATTGCGCCATTTGCCTCAATGGTGCATGCCCATTGCGACTCGCGAGCACAAACCGGGAGGAATCTTACCCCGCGTCGCTGCGCGTCCTTGATTAACGTCGCCGGCGCATAAAAACCCATCGGCTGATTGTTGAGCAAAGCGGCGTAAAACTCCGGCGCACGATGCACCTTCAGCCAGGTACTGCCATACGCGAGGAAGGCAAAGCTGATCGCGTGCGACTCGGGAAATCCGTAGAGCGCGAAGGACGTCACCGCCGCCAAAATCTGCCTCGCTTTATGTGGCGGCACGTTCTTCCGCTCCATCGCCGCGCGCAGTTTCTCCTGCACCTTTTCCATCCGCTCGTGCGAACGATGAAAGCTCAGCGCGCGGCGCAGTTCTTCCGCTTCCGAGCCCGTGAAATCCGCCATTTCCATCGCGATGCTGAGCATCTGCTCCTGAAAAAGCGGCACGCCTAAAGTGCGCTTCAGAATCGGGATCAGGCGTTCGTCATAATACGTCACCGGTTCCCGGCCCGCCCGCCGCGCGAGATACGGATGCATCAGATGCCCCTGGATCGGCCCGGGCCGGATGATCGCCACCTCGATCACCACATCGTAGAAACACGTCGGCTTCATCCGCGGCAGCGTCGCCATTTGCGCGCGGCTCTCGACCTGGAAAACGCCGATCGTATCCGCGCGCTGGAGCATCGCGTAGCTCGCCGGATCGTCCTTGGGAATCTGCGCGAGATCGACCGGATGACCGCGTCCCGCGCACAGCGTCAGCGTATCCTGGATCACCGCCATCATGCCTAGCCCCAGCAGATCGATCTTCACCATTCCGAGGTCCTCGCAGTCGTCCTTGTCCCATTGCACCACTACGCGGCCGGGCATCGACGCGCGTTCGAGTGGCACCACGGAATCGAGCTGACCCTGACAGATCACCATGCCGCCGGAGTGCTGACCGAGATGCCTCGGAAGACCATGCATCATCTCGTAGAGCCGCATGAATGCAGGGGTTCGCGGGTGATCTACCGGAATACCCGCCTTCGCCATCTGATCGCGAAACCCGAGCGTGTGCGGGAAGTCGCCATTCGCGAAAAGGTTCGAAAAGCGATCGAGCACGTCATTGGAAAAGTTGAGCGCCTTCCCGATCTCGCGCGCCGCGCTGCGTCCGCGATACGTGATCACATTTGCCGTCATCGCCGCGCCGCGTTCGCCGTACCGTCGATACACTTCCTGGATCACCCGCTCGCGCCGGTCGCCGCTCGGAAGATCGAGGTCGATGTCCGGCCAGCTCTTGCGGCCTTCGCTCAGAAAGCGCTCGAAGAGCAGTTGGTTCGACACCGGATCGAAGCCCGTGATGCCGAGGCAAAAGCAGACCGCGCTGTTCGCCGCACTGCCGCGGCCCTGCACCATGATGTCGCTCTCGCGGCAGAAGTTTACGAGGTCCCAGACGATGAGGAAATAACCCGCGAACCCCAGCCGGCAGATGAGTTCCAGCTCTTTGCGAAGTTGCCGTGCGACCTTGAAAGACATCCGCGGCCCATAGCGTTGCCGCGCCCCCGCGAGCGTTACGCGCCGCAGCATCGCCTCCATCGTTTCACCATCCGAGGTCGGGAAGGTCGGGAACTTGTAGCCGAGTTTTTCGAGGGAAAATTCGAGCCGCTCCGCGAGGCGTTCCGTGTTCGTGATTGCCTCCGGCAAATCCGCAAAGAGCGCCTCCACCTCGCGCGCGCCTTTCACGTGCCGCTCCCCATTTTGCTCGAGCAAGCGGCCCGCGCGATCGAGCTGTGTGTGGTGGCGGATGCAGGTGAAAACATCGAGCACCTCGCGCTGCGACGGCTGCGCGTAAAGCACGCCGTTGGTCGCCAGCAGCGGCAGACGATATCGCGCGGCGAGTTCGATCAGCTCTCGATTTCGGCGCTGCTCGCCGCGGACGTGATGACGCTGGATCTCGATGAAAAGATGATCGCG
>DASVRZ010000061.1:0-10504 GCA_036388355.1 Chthoniobacterales bacterium
AGATCGAGATCACCAACGGGAAGAAGACCACCTACAAGATCACCTCCACCGGCAAGCTCATCGACGACGCGCTCGATGCCGTCGAGAAGGAGAACCCGAAGCTCAAGGGTGTCCTCAACAAGACCTACACCCAGCTCCAGATCGACCCGGCGAACCTCAGCAGCCTCATCGACCTCATCGCCACCATACCTTTCGAGCACGCCGACCTGCACGCAAAGGACATCCTCGGCCACGTTTACGAATACTTCCTCGGCCAGTTCGCCCTCGCGGAGGGGAAGAAGGGCGGCCAATATTTCACGCCGAAATCCATCGTCTCGCTGATCGTCGAGATGCTGGAGCCTTACCAGGGGCGCGTTTACGATCCGGCGATGGGCTCCGGCGGGTTCTTCGTCCAGAGCGAGCGCTTCATCGAGGAGCACGGCGGCAAGCTGGGCAACCTCTCCGTCTATGGGCAGGAGAGCAATCCCACCACCTGGCGCCTCGCCGCCATGAACATGGCCATCCGCGGCATCGACTTCAATTTCGGCAAGGAACCGGCCAACTCCTTTACCAACGACCAGCACCCCGACTTGCGCGCCGATTACGTAATGGCGAATCCGCCCTTCAACATTAGCGACTGGTGGGATGCGAAGCTGGAGGGCGACCCGCGCTGGCTCTATGGCACTCCGCCCAGGGGCAACGCCAACTTCGGCTGGATCCAGCACATGCTTCATCACCTCGCCCCGCAGGGCAGCATGGCGCTCCTCCTCGCGAATGGCTCCATGAGCAGCGGCTCCGGCGGCGAAGGACAAATCCGGCAGGCCCTCGTCGAGGCCGACCTCGTCGAGTGCATGGTCGCGCTCCCCGGCCAGCTCTTTACCAATACCCAGATCCCCGCCTGCATCTGGTTCCTCACGAAAGACAAAAAAGGTAGGGCTGGCTCGCCGAGCCGGCCGTCTTACCGCGAACGCACCGGCCAGACTCTCTTCATCGACGCCCGCAAGCTCGGCTACATGATCGACCGCGTGCTGCGCGCCTTCACCGCAGAGGATCTGGAAAAGATCACCGGCACCTTCCAGAAATGGAAACGCAGCGCAGGTAAGGACGCCTCGCCGCAGCCGTCCGCGGAGGGCTCAGAGAGTCTTCCCTACCAGGATATCCCCGGCTTCTGCAAATCGGCGTCCCTCCAGGAGATCGCCGCCCACGGCTTCGCCCTCACGCCCGGACGCTACGTCGGCGCGGAAGATGTCGAAGACGACGGCGCGCCATTCGGGGAAAAGATGGCGAAGCTCGTTGCGGAGTTAAACGGGCAGTTCGCTCAATCCGCTAGGTTAGAACAGGCGATCAGAGCGAATTTGAGCGGAATGGGATATGTCGACTGAGGCGCTCCAATACAATGTTGCCGCGCTTCGAAAGATGGCCGAGAACTTCGGAAGCCGTCTGAACGTGGCAACCGTTTCGGAGCTAGTTGAAAGAGGAGCTATCTTTGTTGAGGACGGCAATCATGGAGAGAATCGGCCACGCCAAGATGAGTTTGCAGCGACGGGCATTGCCTTTCTCCGGCCGCCGGACTTGAAGGACGGCCGGGTTGATTTTGAAAGTTGCGGGCGAATAAACGAAGCTGGATTCCGGCGCGTTCGAAAAGGCATCGGCAAACGCGGCGATATCATTCTCACTCACCGGGCTACGGTTGGCCGAATCGCAATCACCGATGACGATGCGCCCAATGTTTTCGTCACTAATCCGGGCACGACGATTTGGAGGAGCACCGATCCTTCAGTTCTCGATCAGCGCTATCTCTACTGCTTCATGCGCAGCTCGGCGTTCATGGATCAGCTTTGGTCGCAGGTCGGGAATAACTCAACATTCGACTACGTAAGTCTAACTCAGCAGCGCGGATTGAGCGTGGCCTTCCCACCGCTCCCCGAGCAACAAGCCATCGCGGCGGTGCTTGGGGCGTTGGACGACAAGATCGAGTTGAACCGGCGGATGAGCACGACGCTGGAGGCGATGGCGCGGGCGCTGTTCCAGAGCTGGTTCGTGGATTTCGACCCCGTCCGTGCCAAGGCCGAAGGCCGCCCCCCCGCGGGCCTCGACGAACCCACCGCCGCCCTCTTCCCCGCACAGTTTCAAGATTCCGAACTCGGCGAAATCCCTCAAGGATGGGAGACTCGATCACTCGGCGACATAGTTGAGTTGGCCTACGGTAAGCCGTTGAAGGCTGAACATCGCAACGGCGGGAAAATTGCCGTGTATGGCTCGAACGGCGTCGTTGGCTGGCACGATCAAAAACTGGTCTCAGGGCCTGGGATTGTCGTCGGTCGGAAAGGCAACCCAGGTTTTGTCAGGTGGTCTCACGGCGATTTCTTCCCGATTGACACTACATTCTACGTTGTTCCGAACGGCGCATGCCGCAGCCTCTACTTCCTTTACTATGCCCTTTCGCTTCATAATCTCGGATCGCTCAGCGCCGACTCGGCCGTTCCTGGTCTGAATCGAAATCACGTATACATGAGCAAGCAGTTGCTGCCGCCGCCCTCCTTACTGGCGGCGTTTGATCAAAACATCAGCCCAATATTTGCAGCTATCAACGCCAACGAACATCAATCCCGAACCCTAGCTACACTGCGTGACGCGCTCCTGCCGAGGCTGCTGTCAGGAACTTCGATCCTAAAACCTAATTTCCGATGAGCCTACCTCCGCAGATTGAACAAAAGTATCACGCTCGCTTTGAGGAATTAATCAGAGAAGGGCAATCTATCAGAGAGTCGGTTAAAACTATTCCGGGCGAATATTACGAAGACTTTGTTGGGCGAATGCAGCAACACGCTCCGACGTTCGAGATGGATTGGCCGCGCGTCGTTAAGTGGAGAACTCATTGCGCGTCCCTTCTAGATCAGGTCATCCCCGAAAATAGCGTCCATAGCTCTGTAGCCAAAGACCTTCTTCTAATAACAAAAACCAATCAGCTCGATTGGGCCGTGAATGTCATGTGCGCAATCGCGGAAGACATCAAACATGGGTTTATAGGGGATCTTTCTGCCGCCATTGAGGCCGCCGTAGCAAGCGACTATTTGGGTCAAGCAGAAAGCCTTCTTCGCGATGGGCAGAAGGGGAAATATGAGCATGTTCCGGCTGCAGTTCTTGCTGGCGCAGTGTTAGAGAAAGCGTTGCGCACCCTGTGCACTCAACAAGCGCCGCCCGTTTCGATCACGACACCCAAAGGCGAACCGAAGACAATGAACCCGCTGATCGATGATCTCAAGAGAGCAGGGCTCTTCAACGAGTTGAAGGCGAAGCAATTGCGGAGTTGGGCAGACATCCGAAACAAAGCTGCACATGGCGAGTTCGATGAGTTTACACCATTGGATGTCGACCAGATGATCAAAGGGATCACTAACTTCTTGGCGGACTACCTTTCTTGAGCACGGAGCCTGTAAACTTTATGAGTCCCGGTCAAGCCCTCCTAGCTATGAATTACAATCGGGAAACAAAACAATGCGTGCTCTAAAGGACCTCTGGCGCGGTTTACGGCGGCATCCATGGAAAACGATAGCCAATATTTTCGTGGCGTTCAGCGTGCTTTGGACGCTCACAGAATCGCTGAACTTCTTCGTTCCAGACATTAGAATCAAAGGTCCTGTCGCACTAACTGCCTTTGTCGTTACTAGCGTCATTTACGGACTGCTACAGATTTGGAAACCTTCGAAGGTATCGATCGATGTCAAGCATACCAACACATGTATTATCGTGCTCTTTGGTGATCTCTTTCTGCAGGACGGCCTCCGCGCCATTGCAGTCAACGAATTCTTCGACAGCCAACTAGGAAAGCCGGTCTCTGAAAACAGCTTACACGGAATCTTTCTGAACAAATGTTTCGGAGGACATCCAGAACCTTTCGATAAGGAAGTCGAGGCGCAGCTCGGCGGTTCAGAATATGAGACGATCCAGCGAGCGGAAGGTAAGACACGTCGTTTCCCAATCGGTTCTACAGCGCTGATCACTGTGGATAAAGATCGATACATCGCCGTGGCACTTACCAATACCGACCCGGTGTCATGTAAAGCATCCGCAGACGTCACAATGATGTGGACAGCTCTTCACTGGCTGTGGGCCCGAGCCCGCGTTGAATGCGGAGGGAAGCCTCTTAACCTACCGTTGATTGGGAGCGGCCTTTCGGGCGTAGGGCTCCCCACTCGCGACCTTGTAAACCTAATCATTCTTTCGGCGATCACCGAAACTAAAGAAAAGATGGTCACGAATCACATTCGTCTCGTGCTACCACGGGACCGTTACGAGGAAATAGACCTTCGAGACGTCAAAAAACATTGGGAGAACTGAGATGGCCTACCGAAACGGAACATACGTCGCATTTCATGCTGAAGGCACCAATCTGCCCGGCAAGTCGGACATGGATTACTACAATCTCATGAGGGCGTGGACCGCAAAAACCGATGACGACTTCGCGATGTTCAACAGCCACGAGAAGGCAGCGGCTGTTCGCGATACGAGCAAACGTGCTACTCTTGAATCTTCTCTTCGGTTCCGTCTAAAAAATTCAAAGAACTTTGTTCTCGTCATCGGCGCAACAACCCGGTTCGACACAGATTGGGTCCCGTTCGAGATTAGAGAAGCAATCGACACCTACGGTCTTCCAATCATTGCAGCATACACAGGTTACAACTCGATTTTGTCTCCCGCTCAGCATCGTGGGCTTTGGCCAAGCGACTTGGCCGAACGAATTGATGATGAGACCGCTCGCGTGATCCATATTCCTTTCAAAAAACTCCCCTTACAGGATGCGATAGGCACATTTACACATGACAACCTTCCGGGATGGCCTCTCACGCATTACACCCGTGAAACGTACGTGAAGTGGGGGCTTCTGCCGTGATCACTGAAGACCAACTGGAACAGCTCGCCGCCCAGTGGTTTCAGGAGGCAGGCTGGAACCACGCGAACGGCGCTGACCTCGCACCGGAAGGCACGACACCGGAACGGGCGGATTTTCGGGTGGTCGTTTTAAAGGGCCGGCTTTCGGCGGCGGTGCATAGGCTCAATCCAAAGCTGCCGCCGGCGGCGGTGGAGGAAGTGGTGCATGTCGTCACCACGCCGACGGAAACTAGCCTACCACGGAATAACCGCGCGTTTCACCGGTTGCTGATGGACGGAGTAAGGGTCGAATTCACCAACGCAGCGGGCGAGAAGAAGATCGATCACGCGCAGCTCATTGATTTCCAGAATCCAGCACGGAACGATTTCCTCGTGGCGAATCAATTCACCGTCACCGGGACGAAGAAGCCGCGGAGGCCTGACCTCGTGGCGTTCGTCAACGGACTCCCGCTGGGGATCATTGAGCTGAAGAATCCGGCGGACACCAATGCGGACGTGTGGAAAGCCTACGGGCAGCTCCAGACTTACAAAGAGGAGATCGCGGACCTGCTCGTCTATAACGAGGCGCTGGTGGTGAGCGACGGAATGAATGCGCGGGTCGGCTCCCTAACAGCGAGCGGCGAATGGTTTATGCCGTGGCGGACGCGGGCGAACGAGAACGACCGACCTGAGGTGGAGTTCGAACTGGAGAATGTGGTGAAGGGATTTTTCCGGCCCGAGTTGTTTCTCGATTACATCCGCTACTTCGTGCTCTACGAGCAGGACGGAGACGCATTGATCAAGAAGATCGCCGGTTACCATCAGTTCCACGGCGTGCGGGAAGCGGTGCGCGTGACGTTGATCGCCTCGGCCGAGGAAAGGTCTCGATTCCGAGAAGAAGAACCGCGTGCGGCGTATGGGCGGGCAGTGGTGCCCGGCTCGCGTAAAGCGGGCGTCTTCTGGCACACGCAAGGCTCGGGTAAGAGTATCTCGATGTGCTGTTATGCGGGAAAGCTCCTGCAGCAGCCGGAGATGAACAACCCGACGCTGGTGGTGGTGACGGATCGCAACGATCTCGACGGGCAGCTTTTCCAGCAATTCTGCGCGGCGAAGGATCTCCTCAAGCAAACGCCGGAGCAGGCGGAATCGCGTGACCAACTCCGCGAAATGCTGGCGGCGCGGCAATCGGGAGGAATCATTTTTACGACGATCCAGAAGTTCTCGCTGGAGAGCCAGGAGAGCGATCATCCGGTGCTGTGCAAACGCTCGAATGTGGTGGTGATCACGGACGAGGCGCACCGCTCGCAATATGGAACGAAGGCGAAGCTGGTGGACGTGAAGGATCGACAGACGAAAGAGGTGATCGGGAAGAAATATGTCTTCGGCTACGCCAAACACATGCGGGATGCCTTGCCCGGCGCGTCGTTCATCGGCTTCACCGGGACGCCGATCGAGCAGGCGGATGCGAACACGCTGGAGACCTTTGGCGGCTATGTGTCGATCTACGACATTGAGGACGCGAAAGAGGACAAGGCGACGGTGCCGATCTATTACGAGAGCCGACTGGCAAAGCTGGACATCAACCGCGCGGAGATCGAAGCGCTAAACAAGGACGTGGAGGATGTGATCGAGGACGAAGAGGACGTGTCGGCGAGGGAATCGACGAAGAGCAAATGGGCGGAACTGGCGAAGCTCGTGGGAGCGAAGGAACGCGTGGAGGAGATCGCGGCCGATCTGGTGGAGCACTATGAGACGCGGACGAGGGTGCTGGAAGGCAAGGCAATGATTGTGGCGATGTCGCGCGACATTTGCGTGAGCCTCTTTGCTGAGATCATCAAGCTGCGCCCGGATTGGGCAGGATCGAAACTGAACAGCAACGGCCAGGCAGCAGGCTGGAATCATGAGGACGGCACCATCCGGATCGTGATGACGGGCAACGCAACCGACAAAGCGGCGTTGCAAGATCACGTTTATAGCAAGGGACAGAAGAAGCGGCTGGAGCGGCGGTTCAAGGACCCGAACGACCCGCTGAAGTTAGTCATCGTGCGCGATATGTGGCTGACGGGATTCGACGCGCCCTGCTGCCACACGATGTATGTGGACAAGCCGATGGCGGGGCACAATCTGATGCAGGCCATCGCTCGGGTGAACCGGGTCTTCGCAGGCAAAGAGGGCGGGCTAGTGGTGGATTATATCGGCATCGCCGCAGAGCTGAAGAACGCACTGAATATCTACACGCAGGCGAAGGGCAAGGGAGACATTACGCAGCGGGCGGAACAGGCGCTGGGGGAACTTCTGAATCGCGTGGACGTGCTGCGAACGCTTTTCCACGGCTTTGACTATAGCGGCTTCAAGACGAACCCGATGCTGCTGTTACCCGCGGCGGCGAATCACATCCTCGGGCTCGGCAACGACAAGGAGATCAACGGCAAGAAGCGCTTCCTCGATGCGATGGCCGCGGCGAACGTGGCTTATTCGCTCTGCTCGACGCTCGACGGCGCGATGGAGCTGCGGTTGGAGCTGGCGTTCTTTTCCGCGATAGCCGCGGTCCTGCGCAAGCATGACGGCGTGAACAAGAAGCGAAGCGCCGAGCAGAAGCATTCGGCGCTCAAGCAGATCCTCGATAACGCAGTGAAGGCGGAAGACGTGCAGGACATTTTCCAAATGGCAGGCCTGGAGAAGCCAAACATCGGGCTGCTCTCAGATGAGTTCCTGGAAGACGTCCGCCGAATGGAGAAGAAGAACCTAGCCGTGGAATTGCTCGAGCGTTTGCTCACGGGAAAGATCAAGGCACAGACGCGGACGAATTTGGTGCAGGAAAAGAAATACAGTGAGCGGCTGATCGAGGCGCTGCGGAAGTATCACAACCGGATGATAGAGAGCTCGCAGGTGATCGCGGAGATGATCGCTATGGCGAAGGACATGCAGGCGGCGATGAAGCGGGATGAAGAGCTGGGGCTGAATCCCGATGAGGTCGCGTTTTACGATGCCCTCGCCGAACGTCCGGAAGTGCTGCAAACGATGGGCGATGAAACGCTCAAGAAGCTGGCAACGGAGCTGACGGAGAAACTCCGCTCCAGCACTACGGTGGACTGGCAGGTGCGAGATAGCGTGCGGGCCAGCATGCGGTTGCTCATCAAGCGACTCCTGCGCAAATACAAGTATCCGCCGGAAGGTCAGGACGAAGCTGTGGCATTAGTGCTGAAGCAGGCAGAGGCGCTGGCTGAGGTTTGGTCAGGGGTGTAACAGGGCAGCCACGGAGGGCCTAGCACCCTGCAAGAGCGCTTAATCTTTACTAAGGCTCCTAGTTTTATTCTTTTTTTGCACAGTTTTTTTGTTGGCAAAACATCTGAAGTTTAGTTGTCTCTCGCCATCCCCGGGGCAAATGGGCTGGCGGAGCGGTGTTCGCTTCGTGGCCAGAGTGGAACATCATTAACTAGAAAGCACTTGTTATTATGACTGCCAAGGAAACGAAAGAAGCCAATCGGTTAGTAAGAATGTTAGCTTTTGCCAAGGGGCAGGTGGAGGCGCATTTCACGCATGTGCCGCCGACTCCGGTGGATCTGAAGCACGCGGCGACGATCACCACGATGGAGGGGCTGGTGGAAGATCTCGGAGGGCACGAGGCGATTCAGAATGCGGGTTTGTTTGGGGAGAAGACGGAGGAGCAACGGGCGGATCGCGGCGATGTGGAGTCGATGCTGCGCAAGATCAATACCTCCGCGGCGGCGATTGCCACGGAGCGACAGACGCCGGCGCTGATGGATCGTTTCCGCATGCCGCACGATGATAGTGATCGCAACCTGGCGTCGAAGCTCACCAGTTTCGCGACGGCGATTGAGGAGTTGAATCTCGTGCCCGCGCTGGCCGAACATGCGTTGGTGGTGACGGTGGAGGGGCTGAAGCAGATGGCGGCGGATCTGATCGGAGGCACCGGGCAACAAGGCCAGGCGCGGTCCACGCAAGTGGGAGCGACGGCGTCCATTCCGGTGACTTTGAAGGCGGCGCGTGGCTGTAAGAAGACGCTGGAGGCGATCTATATGAACGTCTTTGAGAAGGATGCAGGAACGTTGGCGGCGTGGAAGTCGGCGAGTCATGTGGAACGCGATGGCGGCCCCGGAAACGAGGAGACGCCTCCGTCTCCCGAAGCGTCGAAGTAGGCAGAGGTCAGAGAGGGCGTCTGGAAGTTAGGCGGCGAGAGGTGGGAGCGGCAGGTTCATTCACCGGGAAGCGCAGGCAGCTCCTGGTAGGGACATGTGGCCTCACATGTCCGTTCGTGTGCGCTGCGGACGACTCGGCTACTCGTCCCTACCCTACTAAGATCGCTGCCCTTCAGGCCGCCTGTTGGTATTAACATAAACCCAGCCCGATGGGCTGGGCTATGGGATGGCGCACCTTTGGTGCTGGGACAGGCGAGGAAACGGAGTCTCCGGGGCAAGAGCCTTCCCAAACAGGAGTTTGGGAACGAGAAAATTTAGAACGTGTGCAGGCGGGCGAGCGGAGCGGAACTCGTCTGAATCACTCGGCGGATGAGCTCTTGATCACAGTTGGCCTTCGTTGAAGATGTAGAGCAACAGAATAGCGGTGCAGAAACATACGGGAACGGTGGCAATCTGAACGAGAATGCCAATAATTCGGCGTCGGCGCTGCGCATGTCTGCAAGACAAGAGTCCGTAGATGAGTGACCCAACATTCCCGATCAAGAAAGTGGCGCTAATCACAGTGAATCCGATGCCCGGCTTCCCGCTGCCGGGTATCGCCAGGATCACAGCCATAAACGATATAAAAGCGTTTAGAAGTGCGATAGCGACACTCAGAATACTCATGACGAGGGTCCGTTTTCCTGTAGTGGGAGTAGGAGCAGGCGCGGGAGGGGTGTGGTCGGGAGATAACATGGGGGTAATAAATGGCAGTGAACGGCTGCTAGAGTAGGTATTTAGTGGCTCACGACCCTAAGCTGAGATGCGGAGGATGAGCGGGGCTCCTGCGTATGCAGGAGATGTGACCGCTTCGAGGCATTCGCTGGAGCGTATCGTTAGTCCGAAATGACGGGAGGTGGTATATCAGGTGTGTCGGAGGCTTGCTTGACGGCAGATCGAACCAAACAAATGGTACCATAGAGCCAAGTTAAAGATGCAACGGCGAATATGCCCGTATTACAAACAGATAATACTCGCGCCGTTTCTACAGGGAAGAATCGGATTTTAGTCAGTGAGTAAATCTGAACAACGACGTGGTATAGATTCAAATACACAAACAAAACGCTGGAGAAAATCAAAGCTAAGTAAAATCCTCGGCGTCCGCTCAGATACCCCCACGCAAAAAAGCAGATTAAAATTAGATTGGAGAGCCCCATCCAACAATACGTAATGAGGGGCCACCAATTTGAAACGTCATTAAGTTTCATCAGAGCAATCGGCCTAACGCCCTCAAACTCAGCGACGCGGAGGGAACTGCGTAGGGGCCGCTGTCTTTGCGAGCGAAGCGAGAGCAGCCGATGTGAGGATCCCGGGGCGTTCGTTGCAGCGCCTGGTTAGGCAGGGATGGAGAGAGCAGAAGCATATTGGGAGACGACGCTGGAACTTAAGCGTAACGTGGAACAAGGGAAAGCCGAAACGTCGAGGCACAAGGGATGTGGAGCGAAGATCTGGAA
>DASVRZ010000062.1:0-6762 GCA_036388355.1 Chthoniobacterales bacterium
GAAAATCTATGTTTATGACGGTCTCGAAATCGACTGGAACCGGTGGCGCGGAAACAACCTGACCTCACTGCGGCGCAACCAGGAATTTGGCAGCGGGAGCCAAACCAAAGTGGCCGTGATGCGAGAATTTCTGAACTCCGAAGCGAACCACCTCGGCATGCCCTTGCCGAAAGGACGTTTGCGTTTTTACAAGCAAGACGACGACAAACAACTGGAATTCACAGGGGAAAACGTCATCGATCACACTCCCAAGGACGAGACGATCCGCGTCCATACCGGAAATGCCTTCGATCTAGTCGGTGAGCGGCGGCGGACAGACTACAAGACGGATAATTCCGATCATTGGGTGGATGAGACGTTCGAGATCAAGGTGCGGAACCACAAAAAAGAAGAAGTCGAAGTCCGCATCGTTGAGCATCTCTATCGCTGGACGAATTGGGAGATCACCGAAAAGTCTCATCCGTTTCTGAAGACGAATGCTCAGGAGATGGAATTCCGGATTCAACTCAAACCAGACGAGGAAAAGGTGGTCACTTACAAGGTTCGTTACTCCTGGTGATGAGCGGAAGTCGCTCGGCGCCGCGGAAGGCTCGCTGCTCCGTAGGTCTGCTCGCGGCATTCTGCTTTTCGGCGTTCACTTGCGCTCGCGGGCAGATCCTAACAGCGCAACAACCCAGGACTGTGAAGCAGGACAGCCAGGGCCAGCTTTGGTCGATCAGCGGACGGTTGGAGGTGCTGGAAGACGAGTGGAAACTGCGGCCGGTGTTATTCCCTCCGGACGAAAGGCGGCTTTCTCTCGCGGCCAGTAATCCATGGCTGTTGCTGCCTTTGCTCTTTGAAGAAGGGAAGCCTTTTAGTCTCTCGCCGATGCGGGATGGCTCGATGGCGTGCGTCTGGAGATTGTCGGGCGAGCGAATGGCTGTCACTGGTCACCGCGATCAGGAGTTAACTTTCCATGGGATCAGCGTAGGGAAGATCCCGGACGGCGGCCTGCGAGTACCACCATTCGCCGACTCACAAAACCGATTGTGGGTGACGGGTGATTCGACAGAAATTCGCCGTACGGATGCCCTGGGCAACCTGAGCGTGGTGTATTTGATCCCACCTGGAGAACTGCTCCCGGACGGAAGGGGAAGAGTTTGCCACCAGTTCGTGACGGAAGACGGGAACGGTCGGCAGTGGGTGTGGTCGAACTTGCGAGCAGGCGGCATGAGCGGCGCGGTCCTGAACGGTGTCCTGCTGTTCGAGGGCGACAAAGTGCATCTGCATCGACGCTTCGATGGCATTCAGACGAGAAGGTTTTCTTTCGTTGGCCCGCAAGACGAGAAACACATGTGGGTGGCGACCGTCGGGGAAGGCATCTATAGCGTGAACATCGACACTTGGGAAGCCACTCGACTGGTCGAGCCGGAACCAGGGAGCTTTCACTGGGTGCAGAAGATATTTGTTAGCGGAGAGGATTTGTTCGTCATCGCAGGCCGGCGCGAGCAGTTTGCCGAGGGGGCGCTCTGGCGGCGCCGCGGGGAGAAATGGACGCGCCTCATCGAGAAATTATCTTACGCAGGCATTTTCACGGATATCCAACGCGAGTGGCTCCGCGTCGGGTCAGACGTGGTGCTGAGTGCGTTCCATGCAGAACCCTGGATCATACGGCATGAAGGTGACGTCGAGCGGCTGGATTGGCAGAGGGGATTCGGGCTGCAAGATGCGCGTGCCTTATTCCAGCTTTCCGATGGGACGTTTCTCGCAAATGGGATGAGAGGTGAGACGTTCCGCGGGAAGATGAATCTAACATCGACGGTGCCATCGCCGCGCGTTCACGAGATTTACTATGCTAACAACGTGTGGACAACGGATGCCGCCGGGCGCGTATGGGCCGTATTCCCGGAGAGTCCGACGTTTCTCAACGAATGGGATGGACGAAAATGGACGCAGCGACCGATTCCTGAGGATCTTCGTTTCCAAGGGACTGCGGTCGATCAACTTGGGCGCATCTGGTTCCCGAGAGAGAAGCAAACAGCCTTCTACGACCCTGCCTCGGGCGCATGGAGCGTGTTTCCCTCTTTCGAAGCAGCATTGATCGAACAAAAGAGCGACGCTCCGTCTTTCGATGGAAGCCTAATGCGATTCCATGCACCGGAATACAGCTCAGATCGGCGGAGAATCGCTTATCGAGACGGCAGCTATAGGCTGCGCTATTTCGATGGTAGTACCTGGCAGACATTATGGCGAGGCGACATCGACGCATCGACAGATCGCAATTATTTCACCATGGGGATGCCGTTTTTCGACAGGAGTGATCGGCTTTGCGTCTGCATTGGCAAGCAGATCTGGATTCTGGGCGAAGACAACCGTTGGCAGCAGGGAGTAACGGACGTGAAATATTCGGACGACTCGAATGGTCAGGTCCGCAGACCGGAGATCCGCGTTCCTGCAGAGTGCCCCGTTCCTTCGGCCGATTCGACGGCTCTAGACAACAACGGAGCCACTTGGATTACCGCTCAGGGGAAGCTCTACAAATGGGCTTTCGGCAAACTGGTCGAGATCTTCTCCGAAGGTGAGCCTAATCCTTTCATCTATGGCCGCACGCTCCTCGGAGCTTGGGTAGACCCATCTGGCACCGCTTTCCTCAAAACAGCCGTTAATAAACAGATAATGATCCTGCCCAGATCGCCGCTGCTGCCGGTCTCCATGGTGATCGAGAAGCCCGCACCGGATTCTGTCGTCGCGCGCTTCACTCCAGAACCGACTGCTAAGTTGAGCTATCAGTGGAAGCTGGATGGCGGCCCTTGGAAGATGGCGAGTGACGCTGTCCTAACATTCGATTTTCTGCTTGCCGGGCCGCATACCTTAACAGCCGTCGCTATCAATGACGAACTACAGGCGACCGCGCCAAAGGTCGTCGAATTCAGCATCGACATCGACCCGCAAGAGCAACTCGAGCTCTTTATCTCCAGGCTTGCTGACCGGGATTATACGAAACGCGAAGCAGCAGTCGCTGCCCTATCCCAGCAGCCCGACTTAGCTTTGCCGGCGTTGAGGAACGCGCGTCTGCAGGCCTCCCTCGACCACCGCTGGTGGATCGATGTAGCGATACAGGAGTCGGAGAGAAATGCGAAAGCCGGGGAGCGGTAGTTTGCCCCGCGTGGAGGAAGGGCAATTGCGCTGATTCAAAGATCATCGATAAGTCCCATTTGTTTTTGAAAACGAATGCTCAGGAGATGGAGTTTCGCATTCAACTGAAGGCCGCCGAGAAAAACGTCCTCGCATACAAGGTTCACTCCTCCTGGTGATGACCCGCTTTCACGTTGCGCTTGGAAGAGGGCTCCGGGCTGTCCTGCTGTCAGGGTTATGTTTTTCTGCCTGGGCCGCCGCATCGCCACAGGTGGAAAAGGGACAGCATTTCAGGGATGTGAAGCAGGACGCCAAAGGCACCATCTGGTCAGTCGGAAAGAAGCTGCAGGTGCTGGAAGACGAATGGAAACCCCGCACGCTTTGGTTTCCGGCAACCGAGAGCACGATTGCTCAGGTGGCAAGTTTCCCATGGCTCCTTCCTTTGCTTTTCGAAGCAGGAACCCCGATGAAGCTGGCCCCGATGCCGGATGGGGGGATGGCCTGCGTCTGGAAATTGTCTGGAGAAAGGATGGCGGTCACTAGCCATCGCAGCAAGGATTCGCGACTCCATGGAATTTGCTCCGGGGAGATTCCCAATAGCGGGTTGCGAGCGCCAGTGTTTGCTGACTCACAGAATCGGATTTGGGTGACTAATGAGACGCCGGATATCTACCGCACGGACGCGCGAGGCAAACTGGGTGTGGTGTATTCCGTCCCGCGCGATCAGCTCATTCCGGAAACTTGCGAGGGGAGACTTTGCAGCTTCTTTGTGACGGAGGATGGAAAGGGACGCGAATGGGTGTGGTCGAATTCCCGCATGGGGGGCATGACCGGCGCGGCACTGAACGGCGTGCTGCTGTTCGATGGCGGCAAGCTGCATTTACACAACAAGTTTGAGGGCATCCAAAGCCGAAGGTTTTCTTTCATTGGCCCCAAGGACGAGAAGCACATGTGGGTGGCTGCCGTAAAGGAGGGCGTCTTTAGCGTGAACATCGCCACTTGGGCGGCCACTCCACTGGTCGAGCCAGAGCCAGGAGCTTTCCATTGGGTGCAGAAGATCTTCTCCGCCGGGGACGATTTATACATCATCGCCGGCCGCCAAAATGAGACGCATAGGTCTTCTGTCTGGAGGCGTCGCGCGGGGAAATGGACGTTGTTAATTGATCATGCAGACACCCACGGTCATTTTACGCTCGACCACAATCGTGGCTGGCTTCGCTTCGGCGCGGACGTCGTTCTCAATGCGTTTGATGCGGAGCCATGGATCATTCGGGGAGATGGTCATGTTGAACGACTGGATTGGAGCCGCGGGTTTGCGTTGGAAGATGCGCGGCATTTTTACGAGCTTCCGAACGGGACCTTCTTCGCAAGCGGCAAGGGGGGGCAGACATTTCTTGGCCTGGTTGACGTAACCTCTCCCGTTCCACCGGCGCGCGTTCACGAGATCTACTTCGCTCATCATGGGTGGGCGACGGATGCCGCAGGACACGTATGGGCGGTATTTGCAGAGACTCCTAACATCCTCAATAAGTGGGATGGCAAAGAATGGACGCCGTATTCAATCCCAACGGAGATGCGGATGCGCTTCCTAGGCGTTGCAATCGATCAATTTGGGCGCGTCTGGCTGCTGCCCAAAGACGCGCAGTCGGCTTTTCTCGATCCTGCGTCGGGAGAATGGCGCCTCTTTCCAACCTTTGAAAATGCGCTCGCTGAACTCAAGACCGACGCCCCGGAGTTCCTTGGAAAGCGGCCGCAATTCTGCGCGCCAGATTACAGTGCTGACCGTCGGCGGATCGCTTATCGAGCTTTAGATTGGAAGGTCCATTATTTCGATGGAACCACCTGGCATCACTGGTCGCGGGACACCATCACCGGACGGAAAATTCAGAACCAATTCACCATCGGCATGCCCTTTTTTGACCAGATGGATCGACTTTGCGTCTCCATCGGCAAGGAGACTTGGATCCGGGACGTGGACGGGCGGTGGCAGCAGGGGGAGACGGACGTCAAGTTTGCCGACGATCCAAATCGTCAGCTACCCAAGCAGGAGCTCCGGCTCCCGAGGGAGTGCCAGGTTTCCTCGCCCGAATCGGTGGTAGTGGACAACCAGGGAGCCACCTGGATCACCTCACAGGGAAAGCTCTACAAGTGCGGCTTCGGCAAACTCGTCGAGGTCTTCTCCGAGGGTGAGCCTAACCCCTTCACCTATGGCCGCATGCTACGGGAAGCGTGGGTGGATCCGGTTGGGACCACTTTTCTTCGAACAGACGCAGACAAACAGATAATGATTCTCCCGAGATCGCCGCTGCTGCCAGCCTCCCTTGTGATCGAAAAGCCGGCCCCAGATTCAGTCATAGCCCGGTTCGAGCCCGCACCGGGCGGAACGTCGAGCTATCGATGGAAGCTCGATGATGGTCCTTGGAGAACGACTGCTGAAGCAACGCTCACGCTCGATTCTCTCATTGCTGGCGCACATACCTTGACTGCCTCTGTTGTTAGCGAAGAACTCCAGGTGGGCGCTCCAGCCACGGTAGAGTTCAACATCGATATTGATCCGCAAGAGCAACTCCGACTGTTCATCGCCCGGCTGGCTGACCGCGATTATACTAGACGCGAAGCTGCAGTCGCTGCCTTATCCCAGCAGCCGGAACTAGCGTTGCCGCCATTAAAGAACGCTCGTCTGGAGGCGTCGCTAGATCTGCGTTGGTGGATTGATTTAGCCATCCAGGAGTCGGAGAGAAATCTGAGAGCCAAGAAGTAGTTAACCCGTAATGGCTCATCCACGACTCTTTAATTTTTAGTCAGGACGCTGACGAGACTTAGGTCAAGAGCTTCGAGGGACGACGCAGAAACGGCGGAGTTTCGTCTCAGAAACTCCGCCGTTTACCTGTGCCGCTAAAGTGCGTGCCTAGAAAAAGATCGGGATGATGAGGATCGCCACGATGTTGACGACCTTGATCATTGGGTTGATCGCAGGGCCGGCGGTGTCTTTGTAAGGGTCGCCTACGGTGTCGCCGGTGACGCTCGCTTTATGGGCATCGCTGTGCTTGCCGCCGTGGTGGCCCTCTTCGATGTATTTCTTCGCGTTGTCCCATGCGCCGCCGCTGGAGGTCATGGAGATGCCGAGGAAGAGTCCGGTGACGATGCTGCCAACGAGCACGCCGCCTAAGATGGTGTGGCCGCCATCGTTGATCATGGCGACGAGGATGACCACAACGATTGGCAGCAGCGCGGGGACGATCATTTCCTTCAGAGCTGCCTTGGTGACGATGTCCACGCAGGTGCCGTAATCGGGGATGTCTTTGCCGGTGAGAATGCCGGGCTTGGCTTTTATCTGGCGGCGCACTTCGGAGACGACCGCTCCCGCTGCGCGACCGACGGCGCTCATGCTGAAGGCGGCGAAGAGATACGGCAGCAAGCCGCCGATGAAGAGGCCGATGATCACTTTCGGATCTTTCAGCGAGAAGCTGAGGGCGTTTTCAAGCTGGAGCTCCGTGAGGTTGCGGACGGTTTCCAGATGGTGCTTGAGGTCCACGTAGTAGCTGCCGAAGAGCACCACAGCCGCGAGACCGGCGCTGGCGATAGCGTAGCCTTTGGTGACGGCTTTCATGGTGTTGCCCACGGCGTCGAGTTCATCGGTAACGACAC
>DASVRZ010000063.1:0-4780 GCA_036388355.1 Chthoniobacterales bacterium
CCCCGCGGCGGGCGGCTTCAATCTTAGCCACATCGATTTTGCTCATCTCCATCATGGCGGTGAAGGCGCGTTTGGCTTCTTCGCCGCCGGCGGTGAAGGCTTCGGTGAGGACGCGCGGGGTGATTTGCCAGGAGAGGCCCCAGCGGTCCTGACACCAACCGCATTCGCTGGCTTCGCCGCCGTTGTTGATGATGGCGTTCCAATAGCGGTCGGTTTCCTCCTGGGTGTCGGTGGAGATCTGGAAGGAGAAGGCGCAACTGTGTTTGAATTGCGGCCCGCCGTTGAGGCCAATGCAGGGAATGCCGCACACCGTGAACTCGACGGTGAGGACGTCGCCCGCCTGGCCCGAGGGATAGTCGGTGGGCGCGTGGTGGATGGCGGTGACTTCGCTGTCCGGAAACGTCGCGGCATAGAAGCGTGCCGCGTCGAGAGCGTCCTTGTCGAACCAGAGGCAAACGGTGTTTTTGGGGATCGTTCGTTTCATGGGGTGAGTTTCGTCCGTCGCGATGCCAGGTTGAAGCCTAAAGACGGGGTGACTCAGGCTCCCAATCGGGGAGGTAGGTCCGCAGGCCTGCCAATGACGCTTCGGCTCGGGGGAGGCGGATCTGCAGGGCTGGGAATGAGGCTCCCGGTTTATGCACCTTCGTTTCACGAGCGAAAAGCAGCACGCCAACTTTCTGGTGGTGGGTTTGACGCACGTAAAGCGGCCCTCCCACTTTTCGGAGGCGCATTTGACGGACGTCAGGTGGTGGTGCGGATTTCTGGAGGTCGATCTGACGCGCGTCTAATGGCACTCCGACTTTCTGCAGGTGCGTCCGACGGACGGAAAGTGATGGTGCAGGTTTTTGCACCTGCGTTTTACGTCCGTCCGGTCGGGGTGCAAGTTTCTGCAGGTGCGTTTTACGTCCATCAGGTCGCGGTGCAGATTTTTGCACTGGCACTTAACGTGCGTCGGGGGGTATCCCGGGTTTCTGAACACTGGCGGAACGCGGTCTGCGACCGTGTTTTTAAGGCGGAGGGAGTTTTTTATGGAAAAGCTCAGCCGAATAGCTTGCGCTATCGGGCGTGATCTGTTTAAAGGAGGCTCGTCTGCGGAGGGGCACGACGCCCCGCCGAGGCAATCAGGGAACATCAAAAGGGAGATTGATTATGTTAAAATTGAGCCGGTTTTTCGAAAATATCTTCAGTGTGCGGGGCATCAGCTCCGAGGAGTTGCGCAGTTTTGCGGAAGATCATCTGGGTAAACTCGAGGCGCATTCCGCTTACGCGACAATGCTGACGGCGACGCAGGCGGTGTTCGATCCCTTCGACGCCGCGTTGTCGGCACGTGCGGAGCAGATCGGCTCCCTGGGTGGCGATACCCTCACGAAGGATCAGGTGTTGCAGCTTTTCCGGACGAAGATCCGCCAGCGGCGCGGGCGGGTGGTGGATGTGTTTGCCGAAGGCAGCGCGGAGTATCGGGAGATCTTCCCGCAAGGGCTCACCTACTACACGAAGGCGACGATGGAGACGATCAAGCAGCGGCTGGATTATGCGGTGGAGAAATTCACGAAGTTCCAGGCCCAACTTGGCGCTCCGTTGCTGGCGGAATTTACCGCGTTGCGCAGCAGCTTCAACGAAGCACGGACGGGTCAGGTGGAGGTGAAGGGTCAGGTGAGCCAGGCGCGCGGAGCCGTGAAGACGACGCGCACGGCGCTGGAACTCCAGTTGATGAAGAATCTGCTCACGCTGGCGAAGGATTTCGTCGGACAGCCGGAGAAAGAGGCGGAGTTTTTCGATCAATCGAAGCTGGAAGACCCGACGCAAAGCCAGGAGGCGGAAGATGTTGTTCCGCCGTCGGCTTCGTAGATTCTCGGCCCCGATGCAGAGAATGCCAAACCGTGAACTCGACCGTGGCACACGGCTCGGAGGCGGGTTAGGCCGGGTCCTGTTAACCAGTCCAGACACCAATCCCAACGGGATTGGATCAACCAGCCCATGGTTGCCTGCCCCAGGCTACTATGGGAACCCGTCCATCATTACGTTCAACCCTGAAAGGGTTGAATCTCGGAGGCGATGCACCACAACCAGCGCAAATCAATCCCAGACATACCGCTCGTCGAAAGCGATATCGTAACGCTGCAACAGCCGGCGGAATTCATCCTGAAAAGTTAGTTTCAGATGATGCTCCTCCTGTCCCGCAATGTAGGCGCGCACATCCTCCATCTGCGACTGCCCGATCGAGAAAACGCCATATCCATTTTGCCACGCGAACTCCGATAGCGCGGGTGAATTGGTTTTCAGCCACAAGGATGAACCGCGCTTCAACTCCTTAACCACGTCCGCCACCGTGTCCGTGCGGGAATGCGCGAAGAGCAGATGCACGTGATCCTCAACGCCGCCGATGATGAGGGACTGGCATCCGACATTCGCTAGGATGCCGCCGAGGTAACGATGGAGTTCCTCGCGCAGTGTCTGATCCTTGAGAAACAGGCGTCGTTCTTTGGTCGAGAAGACGAGGTGAAGGAGAATCTTTGCTAGTGATTGCGCCATGGAGGGAGCGTGTGCGTTTCCGGGGAATGATTCAACCCTTTCAGGGTTGATGGACGTCTATGGAGCCCCAGGGTAGCCGCTATGCGGCAACCCTAGGCTCGATGATTGAATCCCGTCGGGATTCGAGGTTTCGAATCTGCAAGACGCGACGCTAGCCAGAGCCGGAAAATGTCCGGGCATCGGTTCTCGTCGAGCGTCAGCATGTTGGTTGATTGCTGAGGTTCCGACAAATGCTTCGTGAGGTTTTCCGTCGGGCTGTAGACAAACGAAAAGGGCAGGTTCCGGAAGACGGACCTGCCCTTTTGTTTTGCCGCTGGTTCCTCGGGAGGAGGAATGCGGCTTTGGTTTGTTACTCAACGCGCGCGGCTTCGAACTTGGCTACGTGGAAGCGGCAGCCGGCGCTTTAGGCGCGCTTTTTGGTGATGAGCCGATAGATGAAGAGCAGCAAGATCGCTCCTACAACGGACGCGATGAAGCCGGCTGCTTCACCATCGTTATACCAGCCCAAGGTTCGGCCGAGAAAGCCTGCGATGAGGGCTCCGACAATGCCGATGAGGATGGTGACGATAATGCCGCCCGGGTCTTTGCCAGGCATGATGAATTTAGCGATGGCCCCGACGATGAGGCCGATGATTAGCATCCAGAGGAATCCCATAATGTATGTTAGTTAGTTGTTGTTGTTGGTTTAGTTAGAATTAACGGCGGCGCTGGTTTTGCAGCAGCTTGGCGGCTGCCATGGTGAGCGCTCCCATGACGACCGGGTTGCCCATGGCTTTGACAAACCACGGCTTCTCTTCGACGACTTTTTGCAGCGCCTCGGGTCGTTCGCGGCGTGCATAGTCCATCACACGTGCCCCGTCCTCCTCACTCATCTGCCGCGGGTCGGTCGAGCCGAGGCCGAGCATCTTGGCGATGCCGCCCAGGCCTCCGGCACCGGCACCACCGCCGAGGGCTCCTAGCAGTCCACCGAGCATGCTTTCACGCTCTTGGGGCGGAGCTTGCGAGATGGCGTTGCGGGCGCCTTGCTGAAATTGATCATCCGGCAGCTTGCCGAGATACTCGGTTGCGCTCTGATGATAGGTTTTGTTGTCAAAATCCCCGTCATCCTGATGACTGGAAACGAAGCGGTCGTGGTAAGCTTCCGCGTCTTTGTCATCAACGGTTTGGTCGCCACCGAAGCGGCGCATGAAGTCATCAACATTTCCTGGCATAGTTTTATGGGGTTGTGGGTTTGTGTTTGCGAGAGGGTTAGTTTTCCGGCGTGTAGGTCATGTCGCGAGTGGCGGCATTGAGCTTGGCGGTGCCGATCTTGCGCGGCGGATTCGAAGGGGCGTAAGCCAGGACGGTGAGATCTTCCCCAGGAAATTCGCGCGCCATCTGCGTGAGCATCGTGTGCATGAGCGCGGGGATCTTGTCCATCTCGACCGAGCGATTGAGGATGAGGCCGAGTTCGTTTTGCTCATTGAGCAGAGCCCGATCGATGGTGCGGCCATCGGGGTCAGCCGCGCGGATTTTGTTAAGAAACTCCATCTGCCGCTTTTTGCTGCTCGCGCTTGGTGCGCTTTGCACCGAGCGGGATGAGTCTTCCGGTGGAACAGCAACAGGTGCTGGCTCGCAGGCCGCGAGAAGCAGAGCAAATGGGAGGAGTGAGAATGGGAGGACAGGCCGCACACGAAATATTCGGTGAACTGCATGCGGGTGCGCGCATTTATTAGACTCCGGCAGGTAACCTTCGCGTCCGAAGGTTTGCGAAGGCTGGAGCGAGTAGCCGATTGCGGCTGGTTCCAAGAGCTGATGCAGGTCTGCGGATCAGCGGTCGTATTTAGGAGTGTCCCCGCCCGGGATTTTTGCGGCTTAAGGAACTTATAGTCGCTGGCTGGAACTTGCTTCATCATGGCTGACCCATGACCGAGATTCATTCCGCCGCATCTGAGCACTTCTTCGAGCGGTCGCCGTGGAATAACCGCTGGATCTTGTTTGGCATTGCGATGGTGGTGTCTTGCTTCGACTTCATGGCGGGGCCCGTGGTTTTCTTTCCCATTCTGTTCCTGATCCCGGTGACTCTGATGGCGTGGAACTGCGGGCTGCGCACCGCTCTGCAATTGGGAGCCGTTCTGTGCGTGGTTCGATTCGCCGCCCAGTGTTCCTGGGGTATTCCAGACCCATTTTACGTGGCGGTCCTCAACGCGGGCCTGCGTCTCGGCATTTTGGCCTTTATCACTTTCCTGGTCGGCAAGTTGGGCGAACA
>DASVRZ010000064.1:0-5698 GCA_036388355.1 Chthoniobacterales bacterium
TTGATGTCTTTTTCCATGCCCTTCGCGTCGTTGATCTTCTCGTCGCGGGTCTTGGCTTTTTGCTCTTTGGTGTCGTTGCTCAGCTCGGTCTTCTTGAGCTCTTCGTTGAGCTTGTTGATCTCGTCGATGCTCTTTTTGTAACCTTCGATGCGGTCGTCCAACTCTTTCTTGGCGGCGGCGCGAGCGTCATTGATCTTGGATTCTGCGTCCTTGGTCTTGTAGTAGCCTTGGAAGACTTTGTTCATGTCGACCGTGCCGACTTTGATTTCGGCGGAAGCTGTGGAAGCGAACGCCATCGAGAGGGCGGCGAGCGTGAGGGTGAGGTATTTTTTCATTTATTTAAGTAGAGTGGGAGACTTTTAGGTTTGGAATGAGACGTTCAGCAAGAGAATACGTTCAAAATTGGTAGCCAACGTTGAAGTTAAATTTGCCGCCGGACTCATTAAATTCGTCAGATTGAATCGGAATACCGTAGTCGATGCGGATCGGGCCGATCGGGAGGTCGAGACGGACACCGAAGCCAAAGTTCGAGTTGATATCGGCACTGAAGTCATAGGCTTCGGCACTCACGAAACCGGTGTCGTAGAAGAATGCGCCACGCACTTTCTCCACGACGGGGAAGGTGAATTCTGCGGTCACGTGAGCCATCGTGCGGCCACCAAGCGGGTTGCCGAGTTCGTCCTTAGGACCGACATCGCGATAATCGAAGCCGCGCAAGGTGTTTGCACCGCCAAGGTAGAGACGGTCGAAGATCGGCACGTCGCCATTTCCCCAGCTGTCGATGAGGGCCACTTCGCCGTTGATGAGGAAGATGGTGTCCCAAGGCAGGGAAAAGTATTGAGTGCCTTCGACGTTGAAGCCGTAGGTCTCAACATCGCCGCCGAGAACGCCGCCTGCGTAGTGCACGCCAGCGTCGATCTTGTGACCTTTGCGGGTGAGCTTGGCGCTGTCGCGGGTGTCGTTGGTGACACCGAAGGAGATCTGGCTCTTCAGCTTGTCGCCTTCTTCATTGCGGATGGCCTGAGTCGCTTCGGGATCGACGTTATAGATGCCGACGTTCTCGATGCGATACTCGATGCGAGCCTGAGTGAAGTTGCCCAGCGGCTTGCGCAGGGTGGTGGCAAAACCGTAGTTCCGCTGCGAGTAAACCGTGCTCTGGTAGTCGGCTTCACGGTAGTAAAGTTCGCCGCCTAGGGAGAGACGCTGATCCATGAAGTAAGGCTCTGTGAGGCCCAGGATGAAATCCTTACGACGAGCACCGTATTGGAGCTTAAGGCGGAATTTCTGACCGGCACCCGTGAAGTTCGGGTAGTTGAGAAGGTCGAAATTGCCTTGGGTGACTTCGGCAAAACCGAGGAGGGAGTCGATCGAGCTGAAGCCGAAACCAAAGTTGAGCGAGCCAGTGCGTTTCTCATCGACGTTGATGTTCAAGTCTTTGCGGCCGGGGACCATCGTGTCGGTGGCGTAGGTTTCCACTTTTTCGAAGTAATCGAGGCCCTCGAGGCGCTTCTTGCTGACGTCGACGCGGACGGTGTCGTAAACGTCGCCCGGAGCGAGGACGAGCTCGCGGCGGAGGACTTTATCCTTGGTGCGGGTGTTGCCCGTGATGTTGATGCGCTCGAGGTAGCTCTGAACGCCCTCCTCGATGCGATACTGCAGATTCAAGGCGCCGGGGCCTGCTGGAGTGGTGATGAGATCGACCTTCATGTCGGCATAACCGAGGCGGCCGTAGGAATCTTCGATCGCTTTGATGTCTTTCTGGCTTTGGTCGGGGCCGAAAACAGCGCCTTCCTTCATCTGCATCACGCCGCGGATTTGCTCCGTGGTGGCGACTTGATTGCCTTCGATGCCGATGGCGTTGACCGTGTATTTCGGTCCTTCGAAGAGCGAGATGTTAAGGTTTACCTTTTTGCTGCTGATGCGGGCGACTTGAGAGTCGATGATCTTCACGTCGGCATAACCAGCGTTCTGGTAGAGAAGCTTGATCTTCTGGAGATCTTCGTCGAGCTGGGTGGTGCTGAGGCGGCCGGATTTATTGAAGAACGAGAGCAGGTTCTTCGGCTTGGTCGTCATCTCCTTGATGATGCGCTTGTCCTTGAAAACGGTGTTGCCGATGAAGTTGATGTCGTTGATCTCGGTGACGGCGCCTTCAGAAATGATGAAGGTGACGCGGGCTTTGCCGGTCTTCTCGTCGATGTCGGTTTGGTACTGAATGCCGATGTCGGTGTAGCCTTTCTTCTGATACATCTCGATGATCTTCTGACGATCCGCTTCAAGGGTGTCTTCAGCGAGAACTGCGCCTGGCTTGGCGGTAATTTCTTTGCGAATGCGAGTGGCTTTGATGATCTGTGCGCCATCAATCACAACCTCGCTCACGGTCGCTTTGCCTTGGACGACGATGAAAACCTTGATGTTGCTGCCAACCGGCTCGCCGAACATGCGGACGTTCGTCAGAGCGCCGGTGCGATAGAGGCTCTGCACGTCCTGCTGGACGACGACTTCGGAGTAAGGCTTGCCGACTGTCGTGCGAATGTTGGCCAGGATGCGCTCTTTGCTGATCGCGGCTGGACCGGCGTATTGCACCTCGATGGATTGCACAATCGGAGCGTTTTGCGCGGAGGCGGTAACCGTCGCGAGCACAACAAGTAGAGCGACGGAAAGGTTTCTGAAAAAGGCAGTGATGGTGGTCATAGAGTTAAGAAAGCGAGGCCCAGCCCCGGAAGCGGGCTATAGATGGGGGAAAAGCGGTAGGAACGTCAAGCGTTTCTAAAAAAAGAAACATCCAGCGCGCATTTTGCCGCCACCACGCCGGACCGAAGGCCTTAATTCAGCAGCCGATACCAATTATCCCGCGGACGCGGCTCGTAGCCTGCCTCGGTGACGAGCCGGCGAATGTCGTCCACCGCCAGGCGGTAGGACGTGCCTGCTTTGCTCACGACGTTTTCTTCCATCATGACGGAGCCGAAATCGTTCGCCCCATATTTCATGGCGATCTGCCCGATCTTCGGACCTTGCGTCACCCAAGAGCTTTGCACGTTGTCGATATTATCGAGGAAAATGCGCGAGAGCGCCTGCATGCGGAGATATTCCGCGCTGCCGACGGGTTCCGCTTTCAACACTGTGTTCTCCGGCTGGAACGTCCAGCAGATGAACGCCGTAAAGCCGCCCGTCGCATCCTGCTGATCGCGCAGACGCTGCAAGTGCTCAATGCGTTCCTCTACCGTCTCCACGTGGCCAAACATCATCGTCGCACTCGTGTTCAGGCCCAGCTCGTGGGCGATGCCCATCACTTCGAGCCATTGATCCGAGTTGCACTTGAGCGGCGCGATCCGATTCCGCACCCGATCCACCAGAATCTCCCCTCCTCCACCGGGGATCGATCCAAGTCCGGCTTCCTTGAATTTCGTGATCACCTCCCGCAACGGCATCTGAAAGACATGTGAGAAGTGGTTAAACTCCGGCGGGCTGAACGCGTGGATATTAATATGGGGAAATTTCTCCCGAATGTGGTGCAGCAGCTCCAGATAATGCTCGATGCCCAGCTTCGGATGATGTCCGCCTTGCATGAGAATCTGCACGCCGCCGATGGCGCTCAGCTCCTCGATTTTCTCGTCGATCTGCTCGTGCGTGAGGACGTAATGATCAGCGTCTTTCTCCGTCCGGTAGAACGCGCAAAACTTGCAGTAAACATTGCAGACGTTCGTGTAATTGATGTTCCGATCGATGATGTAAGTAACGATCTCGTTCCCTCGTCCACCGTAGGCAGCGCCTTTAATCTGCTGCCGCCGCTGATCCGCCAGCCAGCCGAGCTCCGGCAACGGCAACCAATACAACTCCATCGCCTCAGCGCCGGTGATGCGCTCCCCGGCGATCACTTTCTCAATGGCGGACTCTTCAGAGATCAAGGCTGGCATAAGTTTTCCTAATAGCTGCAGAATATCGCCACCGAGGGTAAATAGCAAGGTGCGGCAGTTGACATCTCCGCCGCGCATCCTTAGGACAATCCTCCGTATGGAAGTAGTCCCCAGTTCCGCCGAGCCGCCTGTTCCCACAGAGGCACCGGCCGCCAGCGAACCGCGCATCGAGGTTGGCTCGAAGATTTTTGGGCGCTTCACGCTGGTCTCAGAGCTAGGCCACGGACGCAGCAGCACCACGTGGCTCGCGGAAGATCCCCGCTTCCGTAGCGACATCGCGCTCAAGCTATTTCGCTCCAGCACCGGCGGCAGCGACGAGGAACGCCAGGCCTGGCGGGAGTTTCTGCGCCGCCTCCGCACTCTCAATCACCCCGACATCGCGCTCACCATTGAGTTCTTTCATCAAGGCTCCTGGCTCGCCCTCTCCAACCGCTACGAAGAAGGCCCCACCCTCGCCGCAAGCACCTTGCAGGCAGGAAAAAAACTCCCCGCTCCACGCGTGCAGGAGGTTCTACAAACCGTCGGCCTCGCCGTTGCCGCTGCCAACGACCAGCGCCAACTCGTCCATGGCAACCTCAACACCTGGAACATCCTTCTGCCCACCGGCCGCACCTCCGCCAAGGTGTGCGATTTTGGGTTCTACCCTCCCCTGCCGCCTCCGGGCGAAGAGACGGAAAACCTCGAGCTAGGATGGAAACTCGCCTGCCTGAGCCCGGAACGCCTCCAGGGCGGAGCGCCCTCTCACGCGGACGACATCTACGCTTTCGGAGCCGTCGCCTTCCAGCTTTTCACCGGGAAAAACCCTCCGTTGCAAAGCTCTGGCGCACTCGATTCTGACGCAGCCGCCACCCTGCTCACCGACGCCCAAGCCGACTGGCGCCAACAGATCCTCCTCGCCCTTTCACCTCAGCCGACCGACCGCCCGAAGGCCCTCTCCGCGCTGCTCGGCAGCCTCGGCATCCAGCAAACCCATGTCCCCGGCCCGCAGGAAGAAGAGGAACCCAGCGGCTTCTTTGCTCGCAAAAACAACGACCGCCCGAGCCAAAGTCCGGGTAACGAACGGCCCATCTCGGCCATCCTCATGCCGATCGCCATCGTGTTGGCGATCATCGGCATCGGCTTCTTTGTCGCGTGGACCGTGAAGGAAAACCGCCGCGAGGAGCGCGTCCTGGAAGAGCGGCGCTTCGAAGAGGAAAAGCGCGAACGCATGCTCGAAGAGCAGGAACGCGCCCGCTTTGCCGAGCTCAACGCCCGGCTCGGAAGCAGCGCTCCGTCCTCCGCCAGCATGGAAAGCTCGCGGAGGACCATGGGCGAAACCGCCCCCACGCCCACACCCAAGCCGCGTGTCCTTAACTCCAACGCGGTGGACATCTACCGCGACGGGCAGCAGAGATTCGCCGCCGGCGATTCCCAAGGCGCGCTGATGAACTACGAAATGGCCGAGCTGTTGCAGCCCGACTGGCCCGACCTGCTCGAAGCCCGCGGCAACGCGCTTCTCGCTCTGAATCGGGCACAGGAAGCCTTCACCGAATTTAGCCGCGCCCTCGTCCTGGAGCCGGAACGCGTCACCTCCCTCATCGGCCGCGCCCGCGCTCATCTCGCCAGCAACGACAAAGCCGCCGCTACCACCGACCTGCAAACCGTCCTAAAGCTCGACCCCGCCAACGCCGCCGCCGCAGAGCTCCTCAGCAAGCTGTAGCGGCTCTCCGCAGAGTAGGCGCGCAGTGGACGCCGGAGCAGACAATCAGAGCAAACCTCGCCACAATCCTCATATGTCCCTCGCG
>DASVRZ010000065.1:0-11287 GCA_036388355.1 Chthoniobacterales bacterium
CTCCGGCAAGGGCAAGCTGCTCCGGCGGGGGAGAAGAAGTTCCCGACGTTGCTTTGCGCGGCAGCCGTGGTGCTCACGGCCGCATACTTCCGAGTAGCGTCTGTAGACGCGTTCCTCGGAGACGCAGACGAGAGTTTGTTGGGCACGGGTTCCCTTTTCTTCGAGTCGGGGCTGACCACCTTCATTGCTGCCGTCTTGCTGTTCCTGTCTCTGATTCGAAGGGAGCGTTTCTGGCCGGTTTCGGTTTTGATCTTGTTGCCAGTAGCCGGCTACACTCTGGTAATTTTTATGCTCAGCTCGCGCTTGTTCTTCTGACCGGAGCCCCCGTTTTTTCCGTTACCCCAGGGCGAGTCGCTGTTCCGAAAACGTTACATCTGCTCGACGGTATATCCTGCCCGGCGGAGTTGCTCGACGACGCCTGTTCGGCCGATGAGATGGCCGCTCCCGACGACGACTAGCACGTTCTCCTGACCCCCGATGAAACTGCGGATCTTCGGCATCCAGGCGTTGTTGCGATCTTCGAAGATCGATTTGTAAAACGCGGTGTGATTCTGCGCGGAGCGGTTGATGAGGAGATCGAGCGCTTTGACGTCGCCGGTTTGCCAGGCTGTGACCATTTGGCTAAACCACAGACCGGTGAAGGGGAGGGAGGCAATGGTTTCCCGGAGGTATTCGTCGGCCTCGGCGTCAGTGAACTGCCGGAAAGGCGCGGTCTGTGCCGCGACCTTTTCCAAGCCGCCGGTGGGTTTCCCTTTCTTCTGGGCCTCTTTGAAATAATGCATGTCCAGGCCGATATCGCTGCGGTAGCCGTTGCTGGCGAGAAAGAGGCTCATGAGAAGATCGGAAACCAGCCAGGGGCGCATGGGTTCGAGCTGTTCCAGCTTGATCTCGAAGTAGGGGAGAAGGGTCTTCAGCATGGCGAGCGTCTCGGGTTTGAGGTGCTGGCTGAGAGTTTTGCCTGCCGGATAAAGTCCGTCGCCGAAAGATTCCTCCAGGGCTTTTTCTTTCTGTCCCTTGCCCAGCTCGATCTCAAAGATCACGCATTGGGAGTCGCTAAACGCCTGTCGCAGAGCGGGTTTCAGCGGATAGGCGGTCTTGGGGAGGACGTGGATGGAGCCCATCAGATAGACGGTGTTCGTGGGCGATTGCACCCGCCAGAGGATGCTTTTGCCGGTGGATTTCTGCGGAGCCGACGGCGTGCTGCAGCTCGCTGCAAAGAGGACGAGGAGGAGCGGGAGCAGCCGGAGGAAGCGCACCGGCAGGAACGCGCTAGGTGTTCTTTCGCTCCTGATGCTGGCGGAGGACGAGTTCCACCGCGGCTTGCAGAATGACCCGATGCGCGCGGATGCGGCGGTCCAGGGAGAACTCCGACGGCGTCTCGACCGTGAGGCAGATGCCAGCCTTTCGCCGGGCGAGGAAGATGGTTTCGGGCCCGTCGGGCAGTTTTCGGCGGGCAACATTTCGATGAAGGTAACCCGGCTTTGTGAATCGGCGACCGTCAATTGTGCGGCGCGGATCGGCTGGCAGGATGTGCCGTGCGGCGGCGAGGAGTTGCGGCGCGTGGGGTGTGGGAGCGGAATCAAGCTCATAGATATAGAGACCCTGGCCGTCGTAATCCTCGTGCAGGGCCACAGCGAGGTCGAAATGTCGTCCATCGATCAACTGATGAAGCGCGCGGAAATACCCGACGCCCACTTCGTGAAACTGGCGGTTGAGATCGACGCCGCTCTGGTCGGTGCGGATGTTTCGCGAGAGCCCCCAGGGGTTGAGGCATGGGAAAATAGTCACGCTCAGGTGTTGAAGCGTGCGGGTGTGTTTCCGCGCCCAAGCCAGAACGCCCTCCGGCCCCGCGGGTTCATCGCCGTGGATGCCGGCGGAAAGATAGACCGAGGGAGCATCGGGAGACGGACGCCGCGTCTGCAAAACGAAAAGCGGAAAGCCGTCGTGCTCGGCGAAGGCTTTCATGCGGAGCCCGGAATCTCTCGCCACCTCTCGCCACCGCCGGATGAGGGTGGGATAGTGGTGGGAAAAGTGTTCCGGGAGCTGTTTCATCAGCGAGCGAGCGCCGCCAGCAAGCGATCGTGAATGCCGTCAAAGCCGCCATTACTAAAGACAACGATGATGTCACCCGGGCGGGTCTGCGGCACGAGATGAGCGACGATGGAGGCGGCATCGGGCAGATAGCACGCGGGAATGTTTCGCGCCCGAAGGACCTCGACCACCTTCTCCGGGTCCAGCCGGTCCGACGGCGCGAGCTGCTCCAGCCGAGCGATTTGGGAAAGGTAAACACCATCCGCTTCACCAAAGGCTTCGGGCAGCGCGTCTTGGAAAACAGCGCGTCGAGTTGTGTTGGAGCGCGGCTCGAAAATAGCCCAAAGACGGGAGCCCGCGTATTGATGTCGGATGCCGGCGATGGCTTGCTTGATGGCCGTGGGGTGATGGCCGAAATCATCGACGACCTTCACGCCAGCCACTTCGCCGCGCACTTCCTGGCGGCGTTTGATGCCGGAAAAGGCGGCAACCGCGTTCCCGATGGCTTCGATCGAGATTCCATACCGATGGGCCGCAGAGATGGCCATCGCTGCATTTCGGACGTTGTATTCCCCGACAAGCGGCAGGTGGAAGGAGTGACCGAGGAGGTTGAACTCCGATCCTTGTGGGCCATAACTCGCAGCCTGGATGCGGATGTCGGCATCCGCGGCAAACCCAACGCGCAGCACCGGGGCCGGACATGTGGAGGCAGCCTGGAGGGAATTGGCGTCGTCCGCGTTGACCAGAACCACGCCATTTTTCGGAACGATGTTCAGCAATCGGCGGAAGCTGAGTTGGATCGCCGCCAGGTCATCAAAGATGTCGGCGTGATCGAACTCGATGTTGTTCACGATGACGAGTTCCGGCAGGTAATGGACGAACTTGGAGCGTTTGTCGAAGAATGCGGTGTCGTATTCGTCGCCTTCTATAATGAAGTGCTCCGAAGGCGCGAGCCGGGAAGAGGAGGGGAGATTTTTCGGGATTCCGCCGATCATGTAGCCCGGAGCAAGCCCGGCGGACTCAAAAATCCAGGCCAGCAGCGTGGTGGTTGTGGTTTTGCCGTGCGTGCCGGTGACCACGAGATTGCGGCGTCCGCGCAGGAAGAACTCCTTTAGCGTTTCCGGGAGCGACAGGTAGTAGAGTTTGCGGTTGAGGACTTCTTCGAGCTCGATGTTTCCGCGGCTGATGGCGTTGCCCACGACGATCAGGTCGGCGTCGCCGGCGATGTTGTCTCCACTGAAGCCGCTTTTGAGGGCGATGCCTCGCGCTTCGAGGTAAGTGGACATCGGCGGATAGACGTTCGCGTCGGATCCGGTGACGGTATATCCCTGCTCCTGAAGTGCCGCGGCCACAGAACCCATAGCGGTGCCGCAGATCCCGATGAAGTGAATTTTTTTAATGTCCTGATGCATGAAAGTGACGGGAACTGGAGTTCAGCCGTAGCTGGATATTCAACACGGCGCACTAGTTGTCGAGGAGAAGGTTGCCGGATAAAAGCGGGAAAACTTTTTGAAGATGATGCCTTTCTCAGGGGGTTTTCCGCTTGACCCTGCCACTTTACAGGGCATCATACGCCCGACTTTTCGGAACCTCCGATTAACCAATTCTCTACAGTCGACATGCAACTCACCACGGGCACAATCATATGGACTTTCTGCTATTTATCAGTGCTTATCGGGCTGTCTGCTTACGGTCTGCATAGGTATTCGATCATCTATCTTTTCCTGAAGTATCGGAACCAGGAGCCAAAGCCGCTCCGGGAGTTCGAGACCTTGCCCGTGGTGACGGTGCAATTGCCTATCTACAACGAGTTCTACGTGGTCGAGCGCCTGCTTGAGTCTGTTTCATTGCTGGACTACCCGAAGGAATCGCTGCAGATCCAGGTGCTCGATGACTCGACGGACGAAACCGTGGAGCTCACCCAAAGCCGGGTGGACGAAATGCGCCGCGAGGGTTGGGATATTTCGGTGGTGCGCCGGGAAAACCGGGTTGGTTTCAAAGCGGGCGCTCTGGAAGAAGGCCTGAAGACTGCCCGAGGCGAATACATTTTTATTCTGGATGCGGACTTCGTGCCGATCCCCGACATGCTGAAGAAGGCAATCCACTTCTTCACGGATCCAAAGATCGGCATGATTCAGACCCGCTGGGGCCACATCAACCGCACGTTCTCGCTCCTCACCCGGGTGCAGGCGATGTTCCTCGATGGCCATTTGCTCCTTGAGCAGACCGCTCGCTGCCGCAGCGGCCGTTTCTTCAATTTCAACGGCACCGCCGGCATCTGGCGAAAAACTTGCATCGTGGAAGCCGGCGGTTGGCAGCACGACACCCTTACGGAAGATCTCGATCTGAGCTATCGCGCTCAGATGAAGGGCTGGCGTTTCGTGTTCCTCAAAGACGTCGTCACTCCGGCGGAGCTTCCTGTGGACATGAACGGCTTCAAATCTCAGCAACACCGCTGGACTAAGGGCAGCGTGCAAACGTGCAAAAAGATCCTCCCGATGCTCTGGCGCAGCGATTTGCCGCTCGTCATCAAGATGGAAGCCACGGCTCACCTGACCTCGAACTTTGCCTATCTGTTGCTCGCCGCGTTGTGCGTGCTTTTGCATCCCACATCGAGCGTGCAGATCCCTGCTTGGTGGCATCTGCTCATCGTGGATATCCCGATCTTCGTGTCGGCATCCGGGTCCGTAGCGCTGTTTTACCTCTGCGCGCAGATCCATCTGCATCCGAAAAACTGGCTGCGCGAAATGCTGTTGCTCCCGCTCCTGCTGGCGCTAGGTATCGGCATGTCGCTCAACAACGCGAAGGCCGTCTTGGAGGCGATCTTCAATCAGGAATCCGGCTTCGAACGGACCCCGAAATACGGGATCGAGAAGAAAGGCCAGCGCTGGAACACGGCTCGTTACATTCCGATCAAGTCGCTGTTGCCGATCATCGAGTTGCTTTTCGCAGGCTACTTTACCTGGTTTGTCTGGGAAGCGGTCCAACGTGGCCAGTACATGAACCTGCCATTCCTCATGCTTTTCCAGATCGGATTTAGCTACGTGGCGCTGAATTCCATCTCCCAATGGATCCCTCGCTGGAGCTTCGGAAAGCGTTCTGAAATCGCTCCACTGCCCGCTTAATCGGGCGCGGCTCCTGCTATTTAGCCTACAGGAACTAATTTGATCTAAATACGATGTTCGGAATTCGAATTTCTCTTTTACTTCTAATCACCACACTCAGTGCGGCCGCTCAGTCGGCGTTTTTTGCTCCGATTCGCGAGGCGGTCGTCAGTGTTCCCGATCAAAAAATGGTGGTGATGGAAGGCACAAAGAAAGTCGCCACTTTTCCGATATCGACATCACGATTCGGGGTGGGGGATCGCCATAACAGCTGGTCCACGCCATCTGGAACCATGCGGGTGGCAAAGAAAATCGGGGATCGAGTTCCTCCCGGCGCGGTCTTTCGCCGCCGCCAACCTACGGGTGAAATCCTTCCGCCAAACGCTCCCGGTCGCGATCCGATCGTCACGCGGATTCTTTGGCTCTCCGGCACCGAGCCTGGCAATCAGAACGCCTTCGAGCGCTGCATTTATATTCACGGGACGACCGAGGAGAAGATGATTGGCAAGCCCGTCAGCTTTGGCTGTATTCGGATGAAATCGAAAGACGTGATCGTTCTTTACGAGATGCTATCCGTTGGCTCCCGCGTCTCCGTGGTTAACGAGAACGTGAAGAAAGCTCTAAACACGGTCGCCATGGCCAAGCTTCAGCCCATGCACATGAGAGCCGTTCCGTTGACGGCACCGAGGTAGGATTCTTCTTCTGTAGTTTTGATTCAAGGCATCACCCGCAGCGGTGGTGTGATTCACCCTCACGAGGGGGAGAAAACTAGAGCTTGAGCACGGCCGATCGCCCCTGCGGCTTCACCACGGAACAAGCGGCCATTGATCGTTGCACCCAAACGCGAAACGCCAGTGAAAGTGCAGTCGGCCTGCGCTACAGCCAACCACAATCGCATCTGCCAAATTTTCGCCATCGCTGTCGCGTTCGTTCCGTCCGGGCGCAGCCGGCACCGATAACAGTATGCTTAAAACGATCAGCATCGTGCGCTAATGGCGGCAGTGGTGAGGGGCGCAGCGGTCGAGTTGCGTCTTCTGACCGACATCCTTGTGCGCATGCGTACGACTTTCGTGCTGCGTGCAACTCCGAACAGCTACAGCACAGACGGGGCGGGAAGCTGAGCCGGGCGATCCGGTGATGCGTAATCAAAAGGCCACGAGATTGAGCTCTGCTGGATTCAAAGCAGACGCTGAAAATTCGGCGGGTTAGATCTTGTATGGTGCTGTCGGCCTTGGTCCCGTACTGAAGGAGCCCGCGGGGTGCCGTGTCTGAGCTTAATGTACAAAAAAGGGGCGGTCCGAAGACCGCCCCTGAAGGATTGTTTTTGAGCAGCTGATAGCTTAAGCCATCACCGCGCCGGTCGTGTCATTCAACACCTCGCGGAGGGATCCGGAGAGTTTCCGCACGGCCAAGTCTAGACGGGTCTTGATCGTTCCAAGTGGGATTTGCATTTTCTGAGCGATCTCACGTTGGCTCATGCCTTGGAGATAAGCCCATTCCACTGCGTTGCGCTGTGCGTCGGGCAACTTGCTGAGCAGGTTGGAAAGCAGGCGCTGCATTTCGGCGGATTCGATGTCGCTCTCGATGCGGGTGTGAGTCCAGGCAGCGGGTTGTTTTTCCATGTCGTTCTCGAGCCGGTCTTCGGCACGTTGACGGCACTGGAACTTGCGGAGACGATCGATGGCGCGGCGGCGAGCGATGGTCATCAACCAGCCGATCACTTTGCCCTTGGCTTCGGAATAACGATCAGCCGAGGTCCAGAGATCAACGAAGATTTCCTGAACGACGTCTTCAGCGATGAACTCGTCATGAAGGACGCGAGCCACCTGCGTTTTGAGCATCGAGGCGTAGCGGCGGTGAAGTTCGTCGAAAGCGTGCACGTCTTGATCAACCACGGAACGCATGAGCTGTTCGTCGGTCATTTCGCTAACGTTGACCGGAGAGATGGAGTCGAATGTGTAGAGCATTGGAGTGTTGGTTGTGTGTTAAAGTGTTTTTAAGGACAGCATTCCTTTAGCAGTCGAGGTGCCATGGGGTTTTACGGGGCAGAAACGTCCAAATACGCGTTTTTAGTGTATTGCAAAGGTGCAAATGTGTAGCGAACCACTACAAATCACCTACGTCCCGTGACACTCTCTTTCCCCAGCGGGGCAGGTGGGGCCTCCCGCCCATTCGCGTTGACCTTCCCCCCGGCATCCGCGATAGTGCGCTCCCCTTTTTAGCCTCTTTCCCGCTCACGCATGTCCACCGCCAACACCCGTAACTTCTGCATCATTGCCCACATCGACCACGGCAAGACCACCCTGTCCGACCGCCTGCTCGAACACACCGGCACCATCCAGGTGCGCGAGCAGCAGGATCAGATGCTCGATGCGATGGACCTCGAACGCGAGCGGGGCATCACCATCAAGTCGCATCCGGTCACGATGCAATACAAGTCCAAGTCGGGTGAGATCTACAAACTCAACCTCATGGACACCCCGGGGCACGTCGATTTCGCCTATGAAGTCTCCCGCTCCCTCGCTGCCTGCGAAGGCGCGCTCCTGATCGTCGATGCAGCACAGGGCGTCGAAGCCCAGACCGTCGCCAACGTCCATCTCGCGATGAAACAGGGCCTCACCCTCATCCCCGTCATTAACAAGATCGATCTCCCGAACGCCGACCTCCCGACGGTTCGGAAGCAGCTCGAAGAAATCCTCGCCATCCCCGGCGAAGAAGCCATCCCCGCCAGCGCCAAGGCCGGCATCGGCATCGACGACATCCTGGAAGCCGTCATCGCCCGGATTCCCGCCCCCGTCGATACGCCCAACGAAAAACTCCGCGCCCTCGTCTTCGACTCCACCTTCGACACCTACCGCGGCGTCGTCGTTTACGTCCGCGTCGTCGATGGCAGCATCTCCGCAGGTGACAACATCAAAACGATGGCCACCAACAAGAGCTACGACGTCAAGGAAGTGGGCATCTTTCGCCCCAGCAACCCCAAGATGTCCGTCCAGCCGCGGCTCGGCCCCGGCGACGTCGGCTACGTCATCGCCAACGTCAAAGACCCCGCCGAGATCAAAGTCGGCGATACCCTCACCAACGGCCGCCTGCCTTCCCTCATCCCGCTGCCCGGTTTCCAGATCGTGCACCCCATGGTCTTCAGCGGGATCTATCCCATCAACACCGCCGATTTTGAAGCCCTCAAGATCGCCATGGGCAAACTCCAGCTCAACGACTCCGCCTTCAACTTCATGCCCGAAAGCTCCGTCGCGCTCGGCTTCGGCTTCCGTTGCGGCTTCCTCGGCCTCCTCCACATGGAAATCATCCAGGAACGCCTCCGCCGCGAATACGACATGGACATCATCGCCACGTATCCGAGCGTTATTTACGAGGTCCTTCGCACCAACGGCGAAGTCCTCCTCGTGGACAATCCCGAGCACTTGCCCGACTTCAGCGTCATTGAGGAAATCCGCGAGCCCATCGTCAAGGCCTTCATCATGGTGCCCAACGAATACATCTCCCCGTTAATGCAGCTCATCCTGGAAAAACGCGGCGTGCTGGAACATACCGAGTCGCTCGACACACGGCGCGTCATGCTCACCTGCACCCTGCCGCTCAACGAAATCGTCGTGGACTTCAACGACAAGATTAAATCCATCACGCGCGGCTACGGCAGCATGGACTACGAGCATGCCGGCTACCGCGCCGACAAACTGGTGAAGCTAGACATGTTAGTAAACGGCGAACCCATCGACGCCTTCAGCAGCATCGTGCACCGCGAAAAAGCCGAATACCGCGGCCGCCAACTCGCCGCCAAGCTCAAGGAAGTCATCCCCACGCAGCTCTATCAAGTGAGTATCCAGGCCACCATCGGCGGCAAAATCGTCGCGCGCGAAAACGTCAGCGCCATGCGCAAAAACGTCATCGCCAAATGCTACGGCGGCGACATCACGAGAAAGCGCAAACTGTTAGAGAAACAAAAAGAAGGCAAAAAACGAATGAAGTCCTTCGGCACCGTGAATATTCCTCAGGAGGCATTCATTGAGGTATTGAAGTCAAATTAAGATGATTAATTGCAACCCTCGATTTATCATCTCAAAGCCACTGCAATAATGGATTAATACCAATGCCGGAGCCCGAGATCATAGAAAAGCTTACCCGCTCAGCGCATGATGCCGCGGTCCGACTTCAAGTCCGTAGCGCTCTCAACCCTCTATTATGGCTGTGTGGGATCTGCACGCCCACAGCGTTAGTAACAAGTTACTTTTTGTCTGGTGCCTCTCAGGTGGCAACAATTTGCCTCGGGTCACTGCCAGTTCTGTCCGCATGCGGAGCCTATATTTATCTGATGATTGTTGATCCGAACCGGCTTCATTCTGAGGACTATCAGATACGCCGGCAAGCGTTAGATCTAATCTACGAAAAGGGCAGCAAGATCGGAACTCTTGCGTCGTCAGTAGTCGCGATCACAAACCCCGCCAGTAGTGAACTTCTAGATAAACCAGAATGAGGAAATCGTTCCTAGTAGTGTTTAGCGAGTCTTATGCGACTCGCGATCAAGTCACTGATTTATTAGATACCATTGGACCCGATTGGGATTGGCATGCTCCACTGCCCCACTGTGTTCTGTTTACATCTCCTCTTTCCGCACAAGAATTAGCAGACAAGTTCGAGAAGCAATTTGGCCATGGCGGCGGTAAAATATTTTTGATCACGGAAGTTCCAGCGAATAAGCAAGGTCGGCTGACAGATCGTGGATGGCGAGTTCTCAACAATCCGGAAAATCCTCGAGCTAAATAGGCTGCTATTCCCTTTCGTTCCCAAGTTGCATTGGCGGAACGCCCTTGTTCCGGCACTCCGTTGCCTCACGTAGGGCTTTAAAGAATCATATTGAAACTGCCCAGCGCCTCTTCCTCCATCGTTCCAGAGCGGAAGATTACGCTCTATCTTCTGAATCCCGGGCACCCCGCTGGTGGCAGCAAGGCGGTATTCTTTCTCCGGCATGGCTTTAGCGTCAACGATTGGAAGCAACTCGCTGAATCCTTGAGAAAACACGCGCAAGATAACGCCGTCGTTCTCACCGAAGAGACGCCACACGGCGTCCGCTACGTCATCGACGGCCCTCTTCTTTCACCAGTTGGCACCCGCTTGAATGTCCGCACCGCGTGGTTTATCAGTCCTGGTGAGCCCGCGCCGCGCTTCGTAACTGCTCATCCACTGCCCAAGCTATGAAAACCATCAACGAACTCGATGCCGTAGCTCTCACCTGCGACCTGCCGGAATTCGGCTTAAAGGTTGGGGACGTCGGCACTGCCGTCCTTGTGCATGAAGCTGGAGCGGCTTTTGAAGTGGAATTCGTCGGCTATGATGGCCACACCGTCGCTCTCACTACCCTCGAAAGTAATCAAGTTCGCCCACTTCTAGATTGGGATATGCCCCATGCTCGCGAGCTTTCTCACGCATCTTGAACCGCCGGTCACGCCCGGGGAAATCCTGCTGGAGGAATACCTGACCCCGATGGGAATTTCGCAGAACGCCATGGCTCGCGCCATCGGGGTGCCGCCGCGCGCCATTAACGAAATCGTGCTTGGTCGCCGCGCCATCACGCCCCTTATGTCTATTCGCTTCGGCGCCCTCTTCGGGCAATCCGAAGGATTTTGGCACGGACTCCAGGTGGAATGTGAGTTTCGGGCACTTGCAAAAAAGCGGCCCGAGCTGATTGCGGGAATCCGATCCGCAGACCAGTTGGTAGCCGCCCAAACGGGGCGCTCTCCCATTCAGCTTTGAAATGCAACTCGCGGTTCTGCAGCATCTCGAGTTCCTCCTAACCGTTCCCTGTGGTTATCTGCCGAGGAAATACGTCGTCACCATAGCGGCTAGCAGGAGGATGGCTGTGATCCACCAAATGGGGGAGATGTGGGCCGGCTTAGGGCCGGAGCCGAACTCTTTGGCCACGAAATCCTCGTAGTTGAAGTCGTCCTCCGGCACACCGGCTCCGTCGTAATTATCCAAGTCCTCTTTCCAGCCGGAACGGTGATCCGCTCCGCATTCCGGGCAGGCCAATGCGCCGTGCGGAACGTCCTCTTCGCAGACGGGACAGACCTCGGGCGTTCGCGGAGACGTTTTCTTTTTGGCCATGCGGACAACGTAGAACATGCCGGCCCACCCTC
>DASVRZ010000066.1:0-46825 GCA_036388355.1 Chthoniobacterales bacterium
TGGTCCGCGCGCCGTGCCATGGCCAAAAACATCCTCGCAGAACCGCCGCCGCTGCCGTGAGTTTGTGCCGAGCTACTTCATTTTGCCAGCATGTATAGGCAGATGTGGTTGTAGGCTTCGTTGACGTTGACGCCTTTCGAGAAGCTCCATTTCATCGGCTCGGCTGTTCCTTTGATCCACAAGTAGAGTTCTGCCTCGAGGTCGAAAACTCCGGCGCTTTCTTTGGTGATCCGGTCCACACTTCGGTAGGGAATGGTGGTGACTGCGGCCTTCGTGCCTGTGAATCCTTGTTTATCGAGAGTGAGGATGCGGAAGTTGGTGAGCACCAAGGTGTCGCGGACGAGGGTGTAGGCTTTGGCGATTTCTTCCCCCGGGAGAAGAAAGGCGGCGTAGTCCTGCGAGGCTTTGGCGGGCGAAATCTCGGAAACGTTCCCGAACATGGTGGAAAGAAGGCTCATACGTTTCAGAGGTATCAGCTTTCCGCGAACAGGTCCAGATTCGCAAACTCAGCGCCCGACCGCAAAGTGGCGGCGGCGTGATGCTTACCTGGGAATAGTGGAGATGTTTGCCGCCTTGGCCTTGGTGGCGATCCAGGCTTTGACGTCGCGCTCGAGTATGTCGAGCGGGACGGCGCCCATGCGCATGAGCAGATCGTGGAATTCCTTCAGGTCGAATTGAGCGCCTAACGCGAGGGCGGCTTCGTCGCGCAGTTGGGTGAACTTTAGCTGACCGACTTTATAGGAAAGGGCCTGCGCGGGCATGGAAAGGTAACGGTCGATCTCGTTAGTGATCTCCAGTTCGCTCTTGGCGGTGTTTGCCTTGAAATAGTCGATGGCTTTCTGCCGGTCCCAGCCCATGGCGTGGAGGCCGGTGTCGGTGACCAGCCGAACGGCGCGCCACATCTCGAAGCTGAGCTGGCCCATTTTCTCATACGGATCGTTGTAGAGGCCGAGATCGTACCCGAGCGTTTCGGCGTAGAGGCCCCAACCTTCGGTGAAGGCGGTATAACCTCCGTGACGGCGAAATTTGGGGAGTTCGCCCTGCTCCATGACGAGAGAAATCTGCAGGTGATGACCGGGGACCGCTTCATGCAGGGCGAGCGGCAGCATTTCCCAAGTGGCGCGAGTCTCGGGTTTGTGGAGGTTCACGAAATAGGTGCCTGCGCGGGTGCCGTCGGAGGTGCCTGGCCGATAATAAGCCGTGCTGGTGTCTGGCGCGATGATGTCGGGAATGGGCTCCACGCCATAGGGAAGCCGGGGCAGGGTGTGGAAGAGGCGAACGACCAGCGGATCAATGCGTTTCGCGGTGGCGCGGTAACGGCCGAGAAGTTCTTCGGGCGTTTTGCAGAAGAATTGCGGGTCGGTGCGGAGGAATTTGAAAAACTCGTCGAGCTTGCCCTCGAACTTGGCTTCCTTTTTGACCTTCTCCATTTCGCTGCGGATGCGGGCGACTTCGCTGAGACCGAGCTCGTGGATTTTCTCCGGCGTCAGGTCGGTGGTGGTCTCGCGGCGGACGAGGAACGAGTAAATTTCGGGTCCGTTCTTGAGGTTGGAGAAGCCGGTTTTCTCCGGACAAGCGGGGAGATATTCGTCCTGGAAGAATTTCTTAAATTTCTTAAAAGCGGGGATGACCGCGGTGGAAATCGCTTCTTCCGCAGCCGTGGCGAGGCGTGCCTGATCGATAACCGCAATCGACTCCGGAAAGCGGGTGAAGGGTTTGTAAAATGGGCTTTCCTTGGGCGATTCCGTGATCTGCTTGTCGATCTGCGGCCCAACCCGTTTCATGAGAATCTTCGGGAAAAGAAGGTTGCGCTCAATACCGTTGCGCAGGAGCGCGGTGACTTGCGCGGCATGCTCCGGGAAGGCGTTTAGGCGGGCGACCCAAGCCTCATAATCAGCGACGGTTTTGAAAGGGAGCGCGTCGGCGAGTTGATCCGCAGTTTGCAATCCGCCACGCTGGGAGATCTGGAGGCATTGCAGGCCGAGGAGCGATTCCTCGATGGCGAGGGACATTTCTTTGTTGAAAAGGTCGAAGTGGAGCTTCTCGTGGGGAGGGAGTTTTTCTCGCTGAATCTCCGTGAGTTTTTTCAGATAGCCCTCGTATTTCTCGCGGCGAGCCTCGAAGTCAGCGGTGGAAAGTTTATCCCACTCGGAGGCGTTGCGCAGATCGCCCAGGTAAGAGGCCTCGACGGGAGATTGCTCCATCCGATAAGCCCAGGCTTCATCAAAGAGTGCGCGCAGGTCTTCCGACGGAGTAGCAGCGCTCAGCGAGGAAAATGATAGCAGGCCAAGAACGAGACAAGGGAGAAGGCGGGTGAGAGTCACGGGTCTGATTTTCGGGCGGCAAAAATAAAGCGCAACTTTTCTCATGGAAAACTTGACACTCCTCCGCCGCACTCTCTAAAAGCCCTGTCGCAATGAGCAAAGGGCACACAAAGGGAATTATTGCTAGGGAAACACGTGGCAGCCAGCAGGACTGGACGTCCACTCGACGCGGGGCGCTCCGGAGGTGGCCGCGTTACGCGCTCACTCTCGCCGCCTGTGCCGCGTTGCACCCGACCGCCACCTTTGCGGCCGAAGACGTCTGGCCTGAAACGGCGGCTATCCCCGCTTCCCGCGCCATCGAACCGATCGGGCCACTTCCCGCAGATCTCCCGCCGACTCAACTCTCCCTTTCTGAAAACGGAGCAGAGCCAACTCCGCCAGGGGAAGGACCTCAAATCGAGGTCGACACCGAAAGCGGAACCCAAAATGAGATCGACACCGTCACTCTTGGCGAAGGTGGAGCGGAGCCGAGTTTCTGGAAGCCGGAATTCCACGCGGGGCTCACCGCCAGCGTCGTCTTTGACGACAATATCTTCATCAGCAGCACAGACCCGGTTTCAGACACGCAAATCGTCACGTCGGCTCGCATGACGCTCGCCTTCGGAAACGTGCAGCAATGGGCGTCGAGATTCATCGACACCACCTCCCGCGCCCTAGTCGCCGACCAGCAGGAGGGAACGGATAATCTGATCGCGGTCTCCTATTCCCCGACGGCGTACTATTTCTGGAACAACGATGGCCTGAACTCTCTTGAGCATGACCTCGCAGGCACGGCGCGTTGGACGCTCAGCCGTCTGAGAATCTCCTTCGACGGGCGGGTTCAGACGCTTTCCGATCCCGATGAAGAATTGGGCACTCGCACCGACCGCGTTCTTACCAGCGCGATGCTCTCTGGCGTCTACGACTGGAGCGAGAAAACGCGCCTACAACTGGAAGGCGTGTTTAGCAATCGCAACTACGATGTGGGCAGAGATTCCACGCAGATTGAGGCAAATGGCTTTGTGCTCTACGACATCACGCCCAAGAGCACTCTGGGAGCTGGGCTGAGTTTTGGCACGTTGGAACAAGACGACCTGGAGACGGACACCTTCCAGCGTTTGTTGGTTCGCTACCGCTACAACTCGTATGCGAAGTTCACGTTCAACGTGACCGGCGGCGTCGAATTTCGCCAGGGGGCAGATGAGGAGCAACTGAACGGCACCATCCAGGGTGGCGTCGGCTACACTCCGTCTGTGGGGTCCGAGTTTTACTTCTCTGTCGCCCGCAGAGTGGAGCCATCGGCTAGCGAACAGGCGGCTACCATCGAGCGCACCACGTTCGCTCTCGGCTACAATCAGCGGATCTTTCAAAGAGCAACCCTTAGCACGAACCTGGAATACGCGTTCCTCGATTATAGCTCGTCCTCAAACTTCGATGGAAGCGAACGCCAGGATGAAATCTTGAGACTTTCCACCACCTTGACCTTTGAAGTCACCCAAAACGGCTTCGTCCGGCTTGGCTATGTTTATCGCCAGAACGACTCCAGCCGCGAAGATGTGAGCTTCGATGCAAACCAGTTCATTTTGTCAGCGACTGTGTTGTTTTAAGCACTTCACGGGGGTTCCTGGTGGCGCAGGAAGGCAACCTGTTTGATAATCGCCACCTCAAATTAGCGCTGTGCCATGCAGCGAAGCTCAGGAAGATTCTTATCTTCCGGAAAAATGGTGGAAGACTCCCCTCTTTCAGTAGCTGGCTTAAGTCCTGCTACGACGTGTCCATAAATTACCAAGTGAGTCCTCCCCGGAATCTTCAGTTTTCTATGCACCACTTAAAATCATCTCTCGCCGGGCTTGCCTGGCTGTCGCTCGCGATATGGGCCAGCTCTGTTGTTCCGCTATCTGCTCAGACCGAGACGGCGTCTGAAAAAAAGGCCAGCGTCTCCACTCCTCTCTCTGCCGAGGACATCATCCAGATCACCGTCTTTCAGGAACCCGACCTCGAAACGAAGACCCGCATTTCCCAAGCCGGCACCATCACTTTCCCGCTTATTGGCGAAGTGAAAGTCGGAGGACTCACGCCCGAGGCCGCCGCGCAATCCATCCGCACGCAGCTCGCGAAAGACTACATCGTCAATCCTCAGGTGATGGTGTCCGTGACCGAATACTCGAAGCGCCGTTTCACCGTGTTAGGTCAGGTGCAAAAACCCGGCGCTTACGAAATGCCCGATCGCTCCGAAGTCAGCCTCTTACAAGCCTTGGGAACTGCTGGCGGCTACACGCGCTTTGCCGATCCGTCGGACATCAAAGTGAAGCGAACCGTGGACGGCAAAGAAACCCTCTACAAACTCAACGCCAAAAACATGGCGAGCGGCAACGATCCGACGGCCTTTGTTGTCCAGAGCGGCGACATCATCACCGTCGGGGAGAGCGTATTTTAATTTATGAGATCTGACGATTCTTCTCACTCCGACCAGGACATCGAATCCCCCGCGATAGATCTGTCCGGCCTTTTCCACACCCTCCGCCGCAAATGGTGGATGATCCTCGGCAGCCTCCTCATCACGGTTGGCCTCGCCACCATCTACATTCTGCGGACTCCAAAAACCTACGAGTCCGAGACAGTGGTGCAGGTCGAGCAATCCTCCACCAAAGTCATGGGCGACATCAAAGATCTCAATTCTGAGGATCTCAAAGCCCAGGAACTGCTCAAAACCATCGAGAAAAACATCGTCGGCAGCCAGGTTCTGGTGAAGGTAATCGAGCGTCTGGCGCTCACTCCCGAACAGCTTGGAATCAAGCTGCAACCTGGCCAGACCATCTCCCAGCCACAGCTTGCGGGCGCACTGCAAAGCGCCGTGGGAGCCAAGCTGCAACGCGGGACCCGCCTCATTTCTGTTACCGCGCAGAATACCGATCCGGTGCTCGCCCAGAAGATCGCCGACGCGATCATTGCTGACTACATCCGCAATGACGCCGCCCAGAAGTTAGGCGTCGCCGGGGAAGCCAACCGTTATCTCCTGGAAGAAGCGTCTCGCTTGAAAGCGGCTCTCAGCGAGGCGGAGCAAGCTGCGCAAAACTTCAAGGACGCACATCCTGATGTGGCGTTGGACGACAGCCAGACGTTCATCGACCAAAAGCTCCTTGGCGTCACGCAGCGAGTCAATGATGCCCGCTCCTTGCGGATCGGCCTCGAGGCAGACGCCGGACAGATCCAGAGCTTCAAAAACGCTCTCCAAGGCGACATGCTCTACAACGCCCTTCTCGGAGTGAAGAGCATCAAGAACTCCCCCGCCGTCCTCCAGCTCCAACAGACCATCGCAGAGGAAGAAGCCGCCTTTGCCACTCTCAAGCAGCGTTACCTACCCAAACATCCAAAGTATATCGAAGGAGAGAGCCGCCTGCAAAAGCTCCGCGGCTCTTTGGGCCTAGCTATTCTGCAGGCCGCGGAGGCTCAGGCCACCGAGGTCGAATCTGCCAGAGAATCCGAGAAAGCCCTTGTCCAAGTCATGGATGATCAAAACAGAGCCAAGCTGGCGAACGACCGTTTGATGATTCCGTATAACAGCCTTTCTCGCGAGGTCATGCGCAACCAGAACCTCTACGACTCGGTTCAGCAGCGTCTGAAAGAGACGGCACTCACCACCGGAATGGATGACAACAAAATCCGCATCAACACCCCGGCTTCCCTTCCTTACAAGCCCGTCAAGCCAAAGCCCAAGCTGGTGCTCGCAGCCGCAGTGGTGGGTGGATTGCTCATGGGCTTCTGCCTGTGCTTTGCGTTCTCCCTCGCGGACAGCTCTCTGAAGACGCTGGATCAGGCGGAAACCGCTCTTGGCATCAATGCGGTCGGTGCCATTCCGTTGGGCAGCAAAGCCGAAGCCGAGAAACGCGGCCTGTCTGTAACCCTGACGCCGAACAGCGCCCTCGCCGAAGCATTCCGCACCCTGCGCACGGCCCTCTCGTTGCTCGGCCCGGAGAAAGATTTCCGGAGCATTCTCTTCACCAGCGGCGTTCCCGGCGAGGGCAAAAGCTTCTGCTCGGTAAACCACGCCATCTCTCTCGCTCAACTCGGCCGACGCACCTTGCTGATCGACGCGGATCTCCGTCTACCGGTCATTGAACCTCTCTTCTTCGAACAGCCAAAAGAAAAAGGCCTCTCCGGATTGCTCCAGGGGGAGTATCCGTTGGAGCAAGCTTATTACCCGACCAACATCCCCAATCTCTACGTCCTTCCATCCGGACGGCGTGCGCAGAATCCTGCGGAGCTCATCGCGAACAGCAATGTCCCGGCATTGGTCAAAAACATCCTTAAGAGCTTCGACCGCGTGGTCTTCGACAGCGCGCCCGTGCATGCGGTGAGCGATACCCTGCTCATTGCCCAACATGTCAGTGCCGTCTGCCTCGTCGTTCATGCCGGCAAAACCCCGCTGAAAGTCGTTCAGCGCGCCATCCAGAAACTTACCGACGCCAACGCGAGACCCGCCGGGTTCATCCTCAACCGCCTGCCTCAAAACAGCGGTGGCTACTACTACCACTATTCCGGCGGCACCTACGGCGACAAAGTTTACGGTAGCCCTGAAGCCTACGCCATTACGCCAGCAGCCCCTGCTGTTCGCAGTGAGACGCAGCGAAGAAGATCGCCGGCCAAAACGGCGGCGCGTGTAGCACCAGCGACTGCGACCGACGAGGAGAGCGATGTTGATGCAGGCACTCCCGCCGCCGCAAGCGAGCCAGAGACGGAGAAACCTGTGTCAGCCTCGACTGCGCCAAGTTCCACTCCCCCGGGTGATCCGCAGCCCTGAGAACGCTCCGCTAGAGCAGCAAGCAGCGGCTTTCCGTTGCCAATGACTAGTGCTCAAGCCCTAAGCAACTTCACGCTCAGATAGTAACTCGAACAACAAGCTCCCCGCGAACGAATCAACCCATTAGCTAACACCACTGAATCTTAAACTTCCTTGAGGACGTTCATCAAAGCGTTAAAGACTAGCCTCACGCGGCAAAGGTGGCTTTATCGTCTCCTATTCAAGTTACAGGCACATTTCTACGCATGGGGCGAGAATGCTTCCATCGTCGCTTCTAAACTCCGCGGACAACCAGTGAGGCTTGGGGTCGATCTCATCGCCTCCAAAGAAGAGCCGCTTACTTTCAAGCATGAGCTGGCGGTGTGCCTACGCTTTAAAAATGAAGGCCGGTATTTGGCAGAGTGGATCGAGTATCATCACCGTGTCGGGGTTGAGCATTTCTATCTCTATAACAACAATAGCACGGACGACTTCCGCGACGTTCTCGCTCCGTATGTTGCCGATGGTTTAGTGTCCCTTCACGACTGGCCGCAAGTGCCTGCTTCTCCCGCCGCGGATCTTCATTGCATTACCAGTTACCGGAGCGAGGCAAAGTGGATAGCATTCATCGATGCTGATGAGTTCCTGTGGCCTATGCAGGGCGACAGTTTAAAACCCATCTTGAGGACTTTTGAGGACTTCCCAAGTCTCGCGCTGAATTGGGTGTACTTCGGCTCAAACGGCCACATCGCTCGACCCCAGGGAGGTGTAATGGCAAACTACACCAGACGCGCCGCTGGTCCGAATCGGCACGTGAAGTCTATCGTTAATCCGAGGCGTGTTATCAAGTATGGGAACTCACATTACTGGTTTTACAGTAATGCAGCGCTTGCGGTGAACACTGCCCGCGTCCCGGTACACGGCTCGTTTTCTGAGCCTGCCGTAGCAGACGTCCTCAGGATTAATCACTATTACAGCAAATCGCAGGAGGACTTCATGGCGAAGGCAGGCATGAAGAGCTGGGTGGATGGAGAAGGAGCGCGCTTCCCCAGCCGCACCGCGGAAGCATGGGCGAAAGTAGCGTCGGCGAACAACGACGTCGAAGACACGTCCTTTTCTCGCATCGTGAATTCCGCAAAGCCTGAATTTTCCAGCCTGTGAGTACGCCCCCTTCAAATCTTGAGAAGCGGGCTTTATCTGGCAGCATGGCCAACATGGCTAGCATTGGGGCGATCCTGCTGCAGAATCTAGCTCTTGTTCCGGTCTTGCTCCATTACTGGAATGCGGACTCATACGGGCTTTGGATTACGGTACTAGCGGTTCAGAGTCTCCTTTTCACAGCGAATTACGGGCAGGAAACCTACGTGGGTAACGAGGCAGCCCGGCTCTTGCATCAGGATCGCGAGGCTCTGCCTAGTATGATCGGTGCAGGTATTTTCCTCGGTCTGGCGCTGACGGTGGCGGAGTTGCTCATCGTTTGCGGGATTGAGCTTCTCCATTTCTACGGTTTGGGAGATATCGTGAGTGCAGGAGCACAAAACGTCTGGCTGCCTCTGGCGATCATTGTCGGCTGCTGGATCGGATTTGGCTCTACGGCTAACGTTCTGATTCGGGTTACTTACGCGCTCGGTCACTACTCCAAATTCACCCTGTTTACCGTAGCCTCCCGGATTCTGGTGACGGTCGCAGTCGCGGTTGCCGCATTTCTGAAATGCGGCCTGTGGGGAGCCGCGGTGGCTTACGGCCTAGCTACAGTTTTGTCGCAGGCCTTCCTGATGATCATGGCTCTTCGCACACTGCGAGAGCACAACGTCAGCATTAGCCGACCACGACCCGCGCTGGTCTTTGGCGTCTTGAAAAACAGCCTGGTCATATCTGGCACCAGCCTTCTCGACGGCTTTAGCAACAGTGGCCTACTAGCCATCATTTCCGGCGTGCTCGCTCCTCGTGTTGTCCCTTCTTTTTCAACTTTGCGAACGATTGCGAATACTGCGAACCAGGGAGTCGGGATCATCATGCATCCGCTTGGCCCCGATCTCATTCGTTTCCGCGCTAATAAAGAATTCAGGAAGCTTCAGGAGGTTTTTAGCGTCTGCTGGGCCACGGCAGGCACAGCCATCAATTTCGGCTTGTGCGTCCTCCCGCTTTTCATCGAACCAGTCTACCGCTTGTGGACCCGGGGAAAGCTGGCTTTCGACTTCCCCCTGTTTTCGCTGCTTGCGCTTAGTGTTGCATTCCGAACATTCGGCCATCCGGGGCTCGCATTCCTTCAGTCGACAAACGCTCTGAAGGCTCAGGCAAAAATCAGTGTCACGCGCGGAGTCCTCGTCATTGCCTTAAGCCTCGCCCTCATTTACCCCTTTGGCTTACTCGGGGTCGGAGCGGCTCTCGCGATATCGGAAATAATCGGAGCAGCTATTCTGCCGCTCGCCTATGCAATGGCGGACTTCAAGCACGGCGAATCGCCGTTCCCTTATCGCCGCATGGCCACTGCAGCTAGCTCCGTAGGCGTGGTAGCCATTTCCTTTGCAGCATGCTGTTTATTTCCCGCGTTTAAGGTGCCCATTAGCAGTGTCTCCGCAGCCGCAGTGCTGGTGTTGGGCTTTCTGCAGTGGAGCCTGCTCGATTTTGAAACACGCCGCCGGATGCTCTCCATTCTTCACCTTCCGAAATGGCTCGACCGGAACTTCTTATCCACTGCCAGGGTCAAAACAGCCATCTAGTAGCTACGAGGCCCACGTTCAGCACCATGCATATTCTTTACATAGGCCAGGCAGGCATCACGACTACCTCACGGCATAGGGCGGACGCACTGCAAAGGCTGGGTCACCGGGTTGATATAGTCGATCCCACCAGCGTCCTGCCGGAGAATCGCCTTCTACGGCAGATCAATTTCCGGACAGGCTATCGTCTTTTCACCAAAGCCGTCTTTCGCGACATCCAGCGGAAAGTTGGGGATCAACGCTTTGATGTCGTGTGGATCAACGGCGGCTATGCAGTCTCGGCAGACTGCGTCCGCTGGCTGAAATCGCGATGTGAATTCGTTCTCAGCTATGTTAACGACGATCCGACTGGACCGCGCGACCCCTCCAAATGGAGCACCTATTGCCGCTCAGTCCCCGAATACGACCTCTGTGTCGTTGTCCGCGACTTCAACCGACAGGAATTTCTTGATCTCGGCGCCAAGAGGGTGCTGCGCGTGATGATGGGCTACGATGAGCTAGCTCACGCTCCCCTGGCCTATTCGCAGGATGATGAGAAACAATGGAGCAGCGAGGTGACTTTCGTCGGCACATGGATGCCTGAACGGGGGCCTTTCATCGGAGAGCTCGTTCGGGCTGGCGTTCCCCTCGCCCTTTATGGCGACCGGTGGAACAAAGCTGCGGAATGGGACATTATACAACCTTGCTGGCGAGGTGCTTCCGCCTCTGGATCTAACTATATTAGGGCGATCCAGTATGCGAAGGTCTCCATCGGCATGCTCTCGAAGGGCAACCGCGACATGCACACAACGCGTTCATCGGAGATCCCCTTCATCGGCAGCGCGTTTTGTGCGGAACGAACCGAGGAACATTCGATGATGTTTAGAGAAGGCGAAGAAGCGGCTTTTTGGGATGATGCCAAGGAATGTGCTGAGGCGTGTCAGTCCCTGCTTCGAGACGAGCCCCGCCGACAGCGCATGGTGGAACAAGCTCGCACCAAGCTCGACGCGTTACAGCTGGGGAATGAAGCTGTTTGTGCCCGCATCCTGCGCGCACTTTCTGAAGAGCAAGGGGAGGAAAACTCATGAGTGCGTCTCTTCCCATGAGGTCGAGCAGGGAAAAACCGGCTGGCCTGCGTCTCAGATCCAAGGGGCCGCAGAACACGGTGATCATGAGCCGTGCCTCACTCTATTGTCTGTGTGGCGGCGTTGCTTCCGGCTTACTTCTTTTCGCGGCCTTTATGCTCATTGGCTCAGATATGCTCGTCGCGGGGCAGCTCTGTGCAGCGTGGACCGTGGCGTGGATGGCAGTTGCCGTGGGCGGAGGTTTCCGCACGGTCACCAGCTGGTTTGCCTTCTTCCCGCTCTTCCATTTTCTCCTCTTTTCACTCCCGTTTAAAGTCATCTTCTGGGAAGCCGCGGAGGAACGCTTGGGAGCTCCTTTTTCCACTTCACTGGTCCTCCTGCTCTTCTTCACAGGCCTTTTGTTTGCGACCTTTGTGAGCCAGTGCATCAGTTTCCGTTCATGGACCGTCTGCTCAAAGAGCACCAATCCTGAGTTTTTTAGAATCCTCGCGTGGATCTGCTTTTTGCTAGGGACACTCGCTTATTTTATTTTCCAGTTTGGGCAAACCTCGGATTCGAGCGCTGGCGGTGCAGGCATCATGGGGTTCTTCATGAACTTCAAGGATTTCTCTGTGGCGGCTTATATCTTCTATGCGTGGAGAACAGGCCTGCAGGTTTGGAGGCGACCGGCTTTTTGGCTCTTCATAGTCACTGGGGTGTTACTAGGAATTCTCGCCTCCGCGAAAGGTGCAGTTTCGCAGCCCATCGTTTACGCGCTGCTTGCAACCTGCTGTATCCACGGCTTCCGCTCCTTTAAAATGTTGATCGGGATTGCCGCATTTGGAGCGATCCTTGCCACGACCATTTACCCTCTCATGCACTACGCGAGAGGCGTGGAAGGAGCTCGAACCGGCACTCTGGCCCAGCGGGCTGCAATTATGGGAACGGTGACCTCGACCTATCTCACGAACCCGAACGCGCGTGCCGGCATCAAGGAACAGGTGGATGACTATGCCACTGATCGCTCCGTCATGTATCTGCCGAAATCCACCGGGTTGTTTGATCGCTTCCTAATGATCGGCCCCACGGACTTGCTGGTTTCCGGAGTCGATCAATCCAGCGCGAACGAGAAGTTCCATGGCTTCGAATTATTTAGAAGCGCCCTGGAGCTCTCCATTCCTCGTTTTCTCTATCCGCAGAAGCCGGAGGTCGGATCTTCTGAGTTTCTCGCGGATATTGCAGGTACTCGAAACACCGTCCAAAGGACCAATCCCACTTGGGGAATCCCCAGCCAACTCTACTATAGTTTTGGCTTCTTAGGCGTTCTCATCGGCTCGTTCTTTATCGAACTCATCTTTCTTCTTCTCATAAAGGTGTGGTTTGGCAACCAAGTCGGCAAATCGCTGTGGTTCTGCCTGCTCGCTCTGACTCTCAACATGTATAACTCCTGTGCCGGAATCGACAGCATGCCCTTTGCGCTCATCTCCTTATTGGGAACAGCGCTGCTCTTTAGCAAGGCAGCACTGTTCCTTTCCAGGCGGGTAAGGACGTCCGCTGCCGCTTCTTGATTCACCCTCTATGACTAGCCGCATTCTAAAGTTCTTTACCGTTCCCGGTGTAAAGCGCCGTGTGGAATTGGATTTTTTGCGCGGCATCGCAATTTTGATGGTGATGGGCACCCACTTCTTTTTGCCGGCATCGGGTATTCCTATTCTGGACAGCATCTTTGCCTGGTTCAAGAGATGTGGCGGTGCGGGGGTTGATCTCTTTTTCGTGCTATCCGGGTTTCTGGTCGGCGGATTGCTCCTGAAGGAATACCGAGAGACTGGAGTGATCCAGGCGAGGCGTTTTCTCATCCGGCGAGGCTTGAAGATTTGGCCCGCCTTCTACTTCCTGCTTTTGGTTCACACCATCGTCCGCTCTCATCCGATAGAGACGTTCCTTTGGCAGAATGCTTTTCATGTCCAAAATTACTTCGGAACGACCATCCGACAGACATGGTCACTGGCCATCGAGGAGCATTTTTATCTAGCGCTGACGATCCTGCTAGCTTGGGCGGCCGCAAAACGTTTCGGACCACGCCGTCTTCTAGCTATTATGGCTGGGATATGTCTTATCGCCGGGGGTATTCGAGTGGCTACTGTCATGGCAGGTAACCTGGATGGAGCCTTTCGCTGGACTCAGAACCGGCTCGATTCGCTCATGTTTGGCGTGATCATTGCCACGCTGTTTCATCTAAAGAGGGACATTTACGACGGAATTGCGCGCCAGAAGCTCGCTCTGATTGTGATTTCGGCCGCGGGGTTCGCGTTTCTGTGGTTTGCCAACGGCGATCCTGCCCTGATGCGAACCAGCGGTTACACGTTAATCTACTTGTCGTTCGGTGCCTTTCTGATCCTGGTCTATGAGCACTCAGGTAAAATGGGAGAATGGCTGCTCTACCGTGGCATCGCATGGGTGGGAATCTATTCCTACGGCATCTATTTGTGGCACACGATCACATTGGCGCCTGCACGCAAGTTAGCGGCACACATCCCCACCGATCTTCAATGGATTGTCCTCATTCTCTTCCAATTTACCCTCTCAGTGGCCGTTGGGGTCGTTCTTACCCATTTGGTCGAGTGGCCTTTTCTACGCTGGCGTGAGCGACACATGGGGAAGCAGGAAAATCCCGCCCACACAGCTACGGGACCTCTGATTGCAAAAACAGGATGATCGATCTTTGGGCACATGACATAGGCGAGAGGGCTGGAGGAATTCAATCCTACACCGCCGCGATTGTGGAGGCCATGAAAGGCCTTTATGGACCAGAGGCCATCCACCTCAGCCTTAAACACGAACGAACCGCCACACATCCAGTCCTGCGCGATGTGAATTGCCATTGTTCCGGCCATATCCCGGCGTCAGCGCGGACCGGTGTTTTCGCGCTGCGAACCGCCGCCTGGGCGTTAGCCCATCAACCGGAACTGATCTTCAGCTCTCATCCGAATTTTGCGCGCTTGGGTATCCTCACCAAGAGCTTGGTGCGCGCCCCGTTTTGGACGGCTGCGCATGGAATTGATGTATGGGAAGACTGCCCACCTGCGGTGGTCGCTGCGTTGAAAAGTGCGGACCGAATCGTAGCAGTCAGCCATTTCACGAAGCGGAAGATGGTGGAATGTCACGGCGTTCCGGAAGAGCTTATTTCCGTGCTACCGAACACCTTCGATGCACAACGTTTTCGTCTTCCGGAAGATGGAAGTTCGTTGCGGGATTCTTTTGGCCTGCCGCAGGCGGACAAGCTGCTGCTATCCGTCGGCCGGTTGGCGGAGCCAGCACGAATGAAAGGCTTCGATAAAGTCATTGAGGCACTTCCTGAAATTCTTCGGAAAGTTCCGCAGGCTCGCTATGTCATTGCGGGTTCTGGTCCCGACCGAGCGCGTTTGGAACAGATCGCTGCAGAGTGCGGGGTAAGTGATCGAGTGACATTCATGGGCTTCGTCCCAGATGCTCGCCTGGCAGATCTCTATCAAGCCTGCGATGTCTTTGTTTTACCGAGCAAGAAAGAGGGCTTTGGGATCGTCTTTCTGGAGGCATTGGCCTGCGGATTGCCAGTGATCGCAGGTAATGTGGACGCCTCTGGAGAACCTTTGTTAGGAGGTGAACTGGGGGTGTTGGTAGATCCAAATGCGACAAATCAAATCGCCGCCAAATCTATCAACCTACTCGCACGAGATCAGGAACGTCCCCAGTTATGGGATGCCGCCTACTTGTCTCGCCGGGTTACAGAAGCGTTTGGTCCAATCGCATTCCAGAACCACTTGCATCACTTGCTTACGACCTTTGCCCCAGCGTTTGGCAGGTCTGCCAAAGCGTCTGTCTGCCGGCCATGAAGATCTTACACATCCTCATCGATGTTAGGTCTTCCTGGGGCGGACCCGTACGCTCCGTTCGCGAGCTTGTGCAGATCCAGCAAAATCAGGGAATAGAAGTGGCTGTCCTGAGCGTAAAGCGAGATGGACGCACCGAAGAATTTGGAGCCGCTAGCGTCTTCACGTTTCCTCCATCGTTCCCGGCACGATTCGGAAACTCCAGCGGCGCCATCGAGTGGCTCCGGGAGCATGCACGATCCTTCAATTTAGTGATCGTTAGCGAGGTCTGGTCCGTAATGATCCAACGAGCGATGCTCACCCTGCGAACATTGGGTGTCCCTTACATCATCCAACCTCGTGGATCTCTCGATCCTTACGACCTGAGGAAGAAGGCATTTCTCAAACAGATACTCGGGCGGCTCGTGGTCCGGAAAAACTTGGAAGCCGCTCGTTGCATTTTGACCGCATCTTCCGCGGAAAACGATCGTCTCCAGACTTTCGGTGGAAAAGTAACCCGCAAAACACTACCTCATCCGGTCCGTGCAAATCCGGTCGGTGACGGCAGCCGCTTGAGAGACAAACTCGGGCTCCCGAAAGAGACACTCCTATTTCTCTTTCTCTCCCGGATCGACCCGAAGAAGCGGGTGGATCTACTCATTGAAGCCTTTCACCGTGCGGCCGGGCAACTGCCTCCGTGCAAGCTCCTGATCGCAGGAGACGGGCACGCGCCATTGCTCTTGCAGTTGAAAGAGCAGGCGAAGGCACTCTCCTGTGCGGAGAACATCCTGTTCCTGGGTTTCCAAGGCGGGAAAGACAAAGATGATCTGCTCGCGGCGGCGGATATTTTTGTGCTTCCTTCCGACTTCGAGAACTTCGGCATCGCCGTTGTCGAAGCACTCCACGCGGGCTTGCCAGTGGTCCTTTCGAGAGGTGTTCAACTCTGGCAGGGCATAGAGGCAGCGGGCGCCGGGTTGGTTTTCCCGGAAAAAGTGGAGGAGTTAGCTGAAATCCTAATCCTGGTAGGAAATGATCCACACCTGCGTGAAACCCTTTCCAATGCCGCCCTTACATACGCTGCCGGATTTTCTCCCGAAGCATTAACCCCGGAATACATGGCGTTCTGGTCGTCGGCGGCAACTTCGTAACAGCGCAATTACTATGCAAACACAAGACAAAGAACTTTATCTTCTCAATACCATTAGGTGGATCAGCGCCGCCATTGTGGCCGGGGGACATGCACTTGCTTTGGTGTTCAAACAGCCTCATCTCTCGCCCAACAATAGCTTTGCCGAGAATGCACTCGTCTACTGCACCGATTTAGGACACGCCGCCGTCATCCTGTTCTTTGTTCTCAGCGGCTACCTGGTAGGCGGAAGCGTGCTGGGACGCCTTGGCAATTTTGACTTTCGATTCTATGCGATCAGCCGCTTCTCTCGGATCTATATCGCCCTTATACCCGCGATTCTACTCACAGTTGTCCTAGATGGCGCCGCTTATCTCATGGCTCCCGACAACCCTGTGTATAACACCCGGTGGACTGGCCCCGTCAATCAACCTGTCTTCGACGGCTATACCGCTCAGAACATCGTCGCCACGCTCTTCTCTCTGGAGAATGTGATTGGTGAGCCCATCGGTTCAGCGCGACCACTTTGGTCCTTGGGTTATGAGTGGCTTTTCTACATGCTCTTTCCCTGCGCGATCTTGGCTGCAGGCCGGCTAAAACTTCCGGTAAAATATGGGCATGCCGTCGCTCTCGGCTGCATCTGCCTGGTCATGGCAGCCTTCGGCAAGCTCTACATGATGGTCTTCTGGACCATCTGGATTCTCGGCGCCTACGCCAAACTGGCTGCCGATAAAGGCCTCGTCTCCCCCGCGATATCCCGAGCCGGAGGTGCCGTTGCGATCCTGGGTTTTCTCGCCTCGCCTGTCATGGAACCTCGTATCACTGACCCGCTCATCGGCCTAAGCTTCGCGATCTTCCTCGCTAATCCCATTCATCTAAGGGGGAGCTTGAATCGAACTGCCGACCGTGTCCTGGCGGGATTTTCCTACTCTTTATACATCGTCCATCTCCCGCTGATGATCTTTTTGATGCTCCTCTTCGTAAATGCGGGGATTATCACTACAGATCGCCTGGAGCTTGGCTTACACGGTTTTTGGATCTGGTTAGTCTTGATGGTTGCGGGCACCGGCCTTGGTGCTCTGTTCGGTTATTTATTCGAAAACCGGACTGATGAGTTTCGGCGCTTTCTTCTCACAAAGTTCGGCCGTTCGCAACGGATCCCCGAAACAACAACGTCCGCCACGACAACCTGAAATGAGGAGCGCTCGCGGATAGAAGTCGCAGGTCCGCAGAGTCAGCCAAGTTGAGAAACCAAGCCTTTTGGACAGCGGAGGGAGCCAAGATTATCCCTCAAGAACAAACAGACAAACTTCAGATGAAAGAAAAAGAACTCTATTTTCTAAATACCATTAGATGGGTGAGTGCTGGACTCGTTGCAGCCAGCCACGCCTTCGGGCTGGTGTTTAAGCAAACAGCTTATTCGCAGTCTTCCGACCTCGCCTCGATGGCGGTCACTTACGGTTCCAAGCTCGGTCACGGAGCCGTCATGCTATTCTTCGTAATCAGCGGATATCTAGTAGGGGGAAGTTTGCTCCAACGCCTGCCCAACTTTGATACGAGGTTCTACGCAATCAGCCGGTTTTCCCGGATTTATATCGCCTTGATCCCAGCGCTGTTGCTCACCGTGGGGCTCGATGGACTTGCCTATGTTATGGCGCCCGACAATCCAGTCTATACGACCAATTGGTCCGGTCCGATCAACCACAACCTGTTCGAAAGTTATACACCACGGAATATTGCAGCCACGCTCTTGTCGCTCGAAAGCGTCATTGGCATGCCGATGGGATCCAACGGTCCGCTGTGGTCACTCGGGTTTGAGTGGCTCTTTTATATCATGCTGCCATGTATCGTTCTTGCCTTGCGCAGGTATGACATCGTTTCGAAATTCTACTTTCTTTTCCCAGTCTCCGGCATCGCGCTCACGTTAATTGCTTTTGGGAAAAGATATGTGGCCGTTTTCTGGATTATCTGGATGGCCGGAGCGTATGCCAAACTCATTGCTAGGAAGGGAATTGTTAAAAACTGGATGTCCGTGACCGGAGGATGGGTGGCTTTGGCAGCCTACGTGGTATCGCCAGTCGTGAACCAACGGATCACGGACCCGATCATCGGTATCGGCTTTGCATTGTTCTTGTGTAACACCGACTTGCTCTACGCCAGCCTCAACCGGTCCGGTGACCGAATGTTAGCTGGCTTCTCGTTCTCTCTATATATTGTTCATCTGCCTATCATGGCATTTCTCATGATGCTGTTTGTGCAAGCTGGCCTGACGTCCACCGCGGGGCTCGAGGTCGGCGCCAAAGGGGTATTGATCTGGATGACTCTGATGGTCTTCAGCATTCTCATCGCCTGGTTCTTTGGCCACACCTTTGAGCGGCGGACAGATGACTTTCGCCGCTTTCTCCTCTCGAAGCTAGGAGGGCCGCAGCAGATCCCCTCGGCATCTGCCACAGCCAGCTAAGGCGACCCGGTCTTCTTTCTAGAAGAGGCGCCGTTATGGAGATTTCGTTTGCCAATCAGTCCAAGGCGCTCTGAGGTATTCCCAGATCGCTCGAGCGCCGCGCCCATTGAAGTGAGCCGGTGTTCGTGTCCATAGACTTGGTTCCTGGAACTCCTCGGACAGACACAATAAAACGTCTGTTGATTCTTCCTTGGCCAACTGTTGGATATGTCGCTCGAATTGCTGCACGGCTTCGTATAAAGCCTGGCGAGCGCTCGGGCTGACGTCGTAAGCCTCGACGTGCATGGGAAAGCAGAGAAGAATTGGTTTCGCTCCCATCGCTCGAGCGGCGGCGATGCATTTCCGGATGTGGCTCGACTGATCCTCAGGAGCAAATGCGGCGTCTTGCCTCTCTGCTTTCTTAAGGACGGCAGGATCAAAATCGGCATCCTTCACGTTGGCACCCAGTCGGTTGGCTCCGTCTGCCTTTGAGGAGAGCACTGCCTTCAAGATCTTCTTTGGCATGACTGCGCCAATTGCCCAGAAGACCGGGTAATTGCCCATGATTTCCGTGCGAGCCCAGTCGCGATGACGGAAAAGCCTGGAGGTTTTGGAGAGAGTCCACTGGGACTGGACCTCCACCCGCTCGGGTAAGGATAAGGGAGGAGCATCCAAGCCGAGCGGAGCGATGGCTAGATCTGGAACCATTCGCTCGAGCTCTGTGATAGCACCTGTAGCGCGGCTGGCCGGCATTCGTGTCATGCCGTCGAGATTAATGAACTTGGATGGCAGCACTTCGATGATGACGCCGGCGACGTTTTTCACTTCTGAGCGGGAGACTCTATCCAGAAGAAGGGCGGAAGTAACACTGTCGCCGGAAGGAACAGCGAGATTATACAATTTTCTATCCTGAGGAAGGCTAGCCGCGAAATGACCGAGCACTGTCTCACGATAGCTGTCGATGCCGCCACCGACCAAGGTGGAGTCGCCGAAAGCCAGGTACTTCCGCCCCGGATCGTCTTCTACTTGCTGGAAGATCGCCCTAATTCCATGTAGGGACGAGACCGCGGTGCGCGAATACGTAGGGTCGACGACACGTGCCAATATTTCCAAACCGCACAAGCACAGGACAAGGCCGATGACGACCCGTTTTGCTCCTGCCTCAGTGAGCCAAAGAAGGTAATCGACATAAATAGGCTCCCGGGAGGAAGACGTCGCGGCAACACGTTCCACCTGACCGGGAGAAATCGTCTTTTTTTCAAGCAACGCAGGTTCCATAGGAGTCAAAAGTCGATGTAGATGAATTTGCTGACGGACGCCCCCGCGAGCAGGATGATCAGCATGCCTGCCAGAAGGGCGACACCTAGGAGAAACTCGTGCATGAAATTTTTCATATCAAAGGATGCGGGAGAAACTATCCGGCTATCTTGGTCCCCACTAGTTGGAGGTAACGTGACACCTCGCTCCAGGGCCACATGAAAAGGAGCCAGCCAAACCAGACGCAGACCATGGTGAGCACATACGCTCCAAATCTGTATAAGCGGCTGGAGACAACAGCCTCTGAAAGGTTTTGCCTCCAGGTGTCGCGATAAACCTTGTGAATCGCAAGGAGAACACCGTGCCAGAGACCCCAAAGGACGAAGTTCCACGCTGCACCATGCCAGATTCCAGAAACCAACATGACGATGATGATGTTCACACATGCGCGGGGAAGAGACCCTTTGCTTCCACCTAGCGGGATGAAGACATAGTCGATGAGCCAGGTATAAAGGCTGACGTGCCAGTGCCTCCAGAAGGAGCTGATATTACCCTGCCGATAAGGATGCAGAAAATTCTCCGGAACGCGGAAGCCCAGCAACCGGGCAGAACCTATCGCGATATCGCTATAGCCGGAAAAATCCAGATAGATGCGGAGCCCATATAAAACGACGGCTCCCGTCAGGAGCATCACGTTTGTTGTCTCAGAAGGAGTGCCCGCCTCCTCGATAATGGTGTTGAGGTTGTCGGCGATCACCATCTTCTTCACCATGCCGATGATGATGCGCGTGACTCCTTCGAGAGCATCTTTCCATGTCAGACGGGGTGTCTCCAGGCTGTCGGAAAACTGGTGGTAGCGCTTGATCGGACCAGCGATCATGGTGGGAAAGAAGAACAGAAATGCGCAGTAATCTCCGAGGGAAGTTCGTTTGATCGTCCCTTTCAGTCGCTCGGCCCCTAGATGGATGAACTCGAAGATGAAGAATGAAATAGCCAGGGGGGCAATCACCTTATGGGCGTTTTCCAATCGAAAGACCTCCGAGAGAAAACCGGAATACTTGTAGTATCCGAGCACGCCTACAAAAGTGGGAATGGAAGCGATTGCGAGAATCCGCGTATAGGGTTTGCCTTGAGCAAACCCAGAGAACAAAAGCGCCCAGGAAACCAAGGTAAGAACGAGCAACAACCAGACACTATTGCCCGCGTAATAGCTGTAGAACGCGATCCCGCTCAGCGACAGAATCCAGGAGCGTGCACGTTCAGGGGACGCCCAATAACACAACGCCGTCACCAGAAGCGCGCAGAAGTAGATAACCTCTCCAAATATCATAGTTCTCTATTAATCTTCCTAAGAAGTCATTTTACGGTCACTACTTCTTTGGCTGGTAGGTATCCAACCCAAACGCGCGGAAGACTAATGAACGAGGGCCCGATGTCGAGGGGTAATTTTCGGTTACTCGCTTCGGCGTAAGCAATTTCGAATAATGAATATCGTACGTGTGATGTTGATTTCTGCCTGCAGCATTTATCTGGCTCTGGGTACCTCGTATGCCTCGCCTTCAGGCGACGCGAATACGTCACCAACGCCAAAGATCACGGATAGACATTCGGATTTTGAAGCCAGAAGAACGTGGCTCATCAGCCTTTTCGGCGACTTCCAAGGGTTTCATCGGAATCCCAAGTTTGGGCTCATTCAAGCGATTGCGAAGCTGGCCAATGAAGATCCACATCCCGAAACCGCGCTCGAGTATGCGTCAACGGTCATGGATTACCGGTATCCCGGAGATACTCCAGAGGAGTACAAGGAAGTTTTCACCTACCCTTCGCTGGCGCGCTTTCTTTTCACGTTCGGGAGCCGACTCACGGAGGAACAGCTTCATCATCTCGAATCCGGGCTGACGGGGCGCGCCCGCGATCTCCTTGAACATGGCACGGAGAATCACGCCATCATGCGTATCGCCAGTGGGTACCTCTTTGCGCAGTTCTTCCCGCAAGCGACCTGGCATCGGAGAGGAGGGCAGCCCATCTCCAGTGCCGAGATGATGAGCGAAGCCAAGGCATTGCTCATCAAAAGGGGGCGCGGCTTTTACGAATCGGGAGACACAGAGATGCTCTCTCCGACCTATGCCATTCTAAATGTGATACCCCTGTTGAATCTGTGGGACTTCGCTGCAGACCCAGAAGTTAAGGCCATTGCCGAGGCGCAAATTCTCTATCATGTGGCTCAACTCGCGTTAAACAACTTCGAAGGCCACATTCTTCCTCCTTACATTCGTCAACCGGCGCCACAAAGGCAGTATGGGCCAGAGGCCAATGCTAAACATCGCCTGCCCGCGGTCGGTCAGCATGTTAACTGGCTCTTCTGGAACCAAAATCAGGTGATCAAGGAAGACTTCACCAAATCCGCCGAGCCAGCCTACGCCGTGATGTTTGCCCTCTCCAACTGGCGACCGCCTGATGTTATCAACCAAATAGCCCAGGGAGAAGGAGTTCCCTACTCCATCAGGTCCAGGATTCCTTACATCTCCACTCTCTGGGGCGAGTGGGGTGCCGAACGTCAGGAGTATCTACACCGCAGTATCTGGCGGGATAAACTTTTCGCCGTTTGCGGAGGGTTTCAACGAACAAAGCCCGCCGGCTATTTCCTGGACAACGCTCTCTTCCGGATCGTGTGGCATTCCCCGGATCGACTTAACTATCTGGAGTGTTCGCAGCCTTACTGGCGGAGCAATCAAGGCGGGGAGGAGTGGAGTCACGGCGTCACCACGCCCTTCCAGCAGATGGTGACACATCGAAATTCTGCCATCGTCTTGTTTGATATTCCGAAGGCCGATCCCTGGCCCGGTGTCGGAGAATCGCGGTTTACCGAGTTGCGCAGCAGACACACTGAAAACCTGCTTCAGGTGGGTCAGTGCCGTTTTCCGAAATCCGTGGACGAACTGATCGAAGATCCACCCTGGATCTTCTTACGCGAAGGAGACGTTTATATCGGTGTTCGAATGTTGAAACCAGATTACGTCCTCCGCAGTGACTTGGGAGGAGACATGGCTGACTTCCATTGCATCAAGAGTTACCATGGACGCACTGGGTTCGTCTTCGAAGCAGGCAGCCAGCAGACGTCTGGAACCTTCGACGATTTTCGAAAGCGTTTGAAGGCCCAGCCACTGCAGATCGACTGGGACTCTCTGGACGTTACTTACACGAATAGCCACTCCGATACGCTGCGGCTGAAGTACCGCCCCCTTGGGGAGCTCGACCCGGATGGCTTCGTGGATACAGTGCCGCACATCTGGATTAACGGGCAGGAACAATCCACGGACCAGTGGCCGTTGGTTGATAGTCCGCTGGTCAAGCTTGGGGACCGCACACTCCGCATCGGGCTGGAAACTCCGAGCATAAAAGTGGACTGGAAGAGCCAGATTCCGGTGTTCACCAATAGTCGGCAATGATAGCGTCGCGAGATTCCAAACCGGACATGACTGAACCGAACTCCGCCCCCGCAGCCGACATGCCCCGCTCCGGGGGCGGGCTCCTCTCTTCGGAATTGTCCCACAGTGGGCGGAGCAGGATTTTAGTGCACGATTATGGCGGCTATTCATTCCCTTTGGAATTGAGCCGAGAGCTCGCCCGCCGCGGACATGAGGTCTGTCACGTCTTTGTTAACTTCCTGGCCACGGCACGAGCTGACTTTGAAAAAACCGCCGACGATCCTCCTCAACTGAGCATCCGTGCGGTCCACATGAGTCCCCATTATGATAAGCGCAAGTATGTCTTCTATTTGCGCTTTTGGATGAACTTGCAATACGCCGCCCGACTGCTGCGTGAGGTCGCCAGTCAAAAACCGGATCTGGTTCTCTCCGGCAACGCGCCGACGGAGATTCAACTGCCGCTTTGCCTTTTTTGCTCCATCCGAGGAATTTCATTCGCTAACTGGGTGCAGGATTTTTTCTCCGTAGCGGTGAAACGGCTTCTATCCAGCAAGCAGAAACTTCTCGGCGCCATTGTCGGGAATCTCTACGAAGCAGCCGATCGCTGGGTGGTGACGCGGAGCGCTGTTTCAATTCTCATCTCCGGGGAGTTTTCTAAAGTCATCGAGGGTTGGGGCGTTGATCAGTCGCCTTGTGCGGTGATCCCCAACTGGGCACCTGTGGAGAAATGTCCCACCGGACCGAAACAGAATTGGTGGTCGGAAAGTCAGGGGCTTTCCTCGAAATTCGTCTTTCTATATTCGGGCACTCTTGGCTTGAAACATAATCCCTCTCATTTTCTAGCCTTGGCCAAAGAGTTTGAGAGCGACGCAAATGTTCAAATCGTGGTGGTAGCGGAAGGTGCCGGCGCAGAATGGATCAAAGAGCAGCTTCTGCTGGAGAAACGCTCGAACTTGAGAGTGCTTCCTTACCAGTCAGCGGCGGAATTGCCGCAGGTGTTGGCGACGGGGGATGTGTTGATGGCGGTGTTGGAAAACGATGCGAGCCATTTCTCGGTCCCGTCGAAAATTCTTACGTATCTCTGTGCTGCCCGCTCTATTTTGCTAGCTGTGCCCACGCAGAACCTGGCTAGCCAGATCGTGATTCAAAACCAAATGGGGTTGGTCTCCGATCCAGACGACGCAGCTAGCTTTATCAAGAACGCACGAAGTTTATATCGAGATCCAAGCTTGCGGGAAGAGATGGCACTCAGAGCGCGGAGATATGCGGAGGAGAATTTCCGTATCGAGAAGGTGGCGGATAAATTCGAGCGAGCTCTTCAGTTGGCTCCGGCGGTGGTAGACCGAAGTTAGCCATTCCCGTAGATGGAAGCACGGCGTCACGTAGCCAGGGGTGTTACCTGGTCAGCGGCAGAAAGTATCGCGGGACAGACTATTTCTTTCCTGCTCTTCCTGGTTCTCGCCCGGTTGTTAGCACCCGCTGATTTTGGGGTGGTCGCTGTGGCGAACCTATGCGTGATGGTGATCCAGTCCTTTATTTTCCTAGGAATGGGACAAGCCATTGTGCAGTTCTCCGACTTGGACGAGCAACATCTGGATACCGTTTTCTACATTAACCTCTTCTCGGGCCTCTTCTTTTTTGTTCTTACAATCACCGCCTCTTCAATCCTTGGCCAGTGGTTTCAGACGCCGCTCCTGGCGAGCGTTCTTTGCTGGTTATCTCCGGTTTTTCTCATCGCCGGGCTAACGGATGTGCAGAATAATTTACTTGTGCGCGAAATGAATTTTCGCGCTCTGGCACTACGGACCCTCCTCTCGTATGTGGCCGGCGGGATTGTTGGTGTGGTGATGGCTGTAAAAGGCGCGGGTGTGTGGAGCCTCGTGGGCCAGCAGCTCACTACGGCTTTCATGAATCTAGTGGTCCTTTGGACGGCCAGTCGCTGGAGACCTGGGCTAAAATTTAGCTCGAGCCGAGCCAAGGTCCTGTCGCGATTTGGTATGCACATGATGTGGGTTGATTTGGTGGGCATGGTAAATCGACGGGCTGACCAATTTGTTGTGGGGAAATTCATCGGTCCTGTGCAGGTTGGGTTTTACGCTGTGGGAGCACGCGTCTCGATGTTGATCACCGAGGTGATGTCAAAATCGGTGGCTCGAGTGACGCTGAGTGCGTTGTCCCGTCTTCAGGATGACATGGTCCGCTTCAGGAGTGTTTTGCTGGAAATGACTGAGATGCAAACGGCCGTGGTGTTTCCGACGGCCATTGGTCTCGCCTTGGTGGCACCGGAAGTGATGCAGATCTTCTTCGGTTCCAAATGGGCCGCGTCCGTTCCGGTAATGCAGGCCCTGGTGCTCGCTTGTCCTTTTGAAGCGCTGTCCGGGGCTCATCAGTCAGCCTTGGTTGCAAAAGGGAAGCCTCAGTTGTCATCGATTCTTACCTCGGTTCACGCGGTGCTGAATGTCATTGCGGTCGCCTTGGCGGTGCATTGGGGGACCACTGCAGTGGCGGCTGCATTTCTCATCCGAGCGTTGATCATGTATCCCGTTGAGTTGATCGTTCTGCATAAAGCAATCGATCTCCCTGTTGGCCAAGTTCTGCGTCTGCTCATCCCCCAAGTTGTTGCTTCGGCCGTCATGGCGGCGATCGTTGCTCTTGTTCAACGAGCCTTGAGCGTGGACACTCCGATCTTGCTCCGCCTGGTGCTTGCCATCGCTTCCGGAGCAGCCGTTTACATGGTGGTTCTTTTCATTCTCAATCCGACATTGCTAAAAAGGATGAGACGTCAGGTCAGCACGCCTCCTGCTACACGAACCGAAACCAACCTACTGTGAAGATTCTCATCATTTCCAACATGTTTCCGCCCTACATTATGGGCGGAGCGGAAATGGCGGCGCATTCTCTGGCTCTTTGGCTGGCTGGCGAAGGACATACCGTGCATGTGCTAACTTCCGCTCACCGGCGCGAGTTGGTCGGCACGAAGACGATGGCGGAGAACCTCACGGTGGAACGCTATTATTTTGCGAGTCCTTACCAGATCTATCAGGCGCAGCCCCAGCAAGCTGTGATGAAGGCGGCATGGCACGCACACGATCATTTTCACTTCACCTCGGAAGGTATTGCCGCCGAAGTCATTGAGCGTTTCCAGCCGGACATTATCAACACCCACAGCTTGCAAGGGATCGGGTATAATCTGCTTCGGGCGGTCGCTAGAAGTGGCGTGCCTTGTGTGCAGACGCTGCATGATTTTGGATTTCTCTGCATCAACGTCAATCGCTTCAAAGACGGGCAGGAATGCGACCGGCATCATCTGCCCTGCCAGTTTTCCACGCGCATCAAACGCTCCTATCTTTCTGAGATTCCGCGACTGGCATTTTGGTCCCCATCTCAGGCGCTGCTCGAGGCGTTTGGGCCTCATCTGCCGCCGAGCGCGCAGGCTGTGGCCATTCCGCTGCCTTTGACTTTTGAGCAGCCTTCGTTGGAACCATGTATGTCGGATCGACCAATCCGGCTGCTATACGTTGGTCAGGTAACACCTTGGAAAGGCGTGGCCTTTCTGCTGGAGGTGGTCATGCGCTTGACCGGCGAGCGGCCGTTCCAGTTACACGTAATCGGTGATGGAAGTGATCTCTCCATGCTCCGGGAAAAATATCCTGGCAGTTCAGGCATCGTTTTTCACGGAAAGCTTCCGCCTGAAGAAGTGGGCGGGCACATGGCGAAGGCCGATCTGCTGCTCACTCCGTCGTTGTGGTTTGAGAACGCGCCGCTGGTGATCTCTCAGGCGATCCGGATGGGATTGCCTGTCTTCGCCAGCCGCATCGGCGGTCTTCCAGAACTCGTGGACGACTTGGTGAGCGGACGCCTTCTTGCCGCAGGCGACGCAGCAGCATGGAGCGCCGCGTTGAAAGAAGTGTTGGATCAGCCTCAACTCCTCGCCAAATGGCGCGCCGGTGCGGCGGAGCTACAACCGCGCTTTTCTGTGGACGCTTTGGGCACGCGAGTGCTGGATCTTTTCCACCAAACGCTCTCCCCTACCCGCTCTTCAGCCTCTCTCGCCGAATGTTAAACTTCACTCCTGCATCTACCGGGCGGCTTTTGATCTTCACAGGGTGGGCGATCCTCCTGCTCTACTTTCCAAGCGGCTGGTTGCACCATTGGGCCGGCGCTTACGTCTATCTGCGCGACATCTTTCTTGCGCTCCATCTCCTGGCCTCGGTCGTGTATCTCCAGAAGAACGGCCAGCTTCAGTCGCTCTTCTCGAAGACCTGGTTGCTGGGCATCGTGCCTTTATTTCTGCTGCCTGCCCTCTTCTCGGTTGAGACTCGGGTGGAGATGGGCGGTTACATCAAGTGGGCGTTGATCTGGCTGGAAGGCATCATTGTGGGCCGGCTAATCTCACAACACTTCAAATGGAACCGAGCGGCGATGGTTTTTTCCGCCCTCACCGCCGTGGTGCTGCTCGCGGACCTCGGCACAGGATTTCAGGAGTGGACAACAGGGGTGTTTGCGATCCCGATGAAAGGCCAGGTATCGCCGATGGGCGTGGAGATGGGCAAAGATCAATTCATGGTCAAGGATATGATGCGGATCAAAGGCCTGCAGCGCGACGTGTTTTCGTTCGCAAATCTGATGGGCATGGCGGTGGTCGGCGGTATTTGCGCTTTCGTTAGCGTCAGCCGGGTTTCTGTCAGGATTGCGGCCGGCGTGTGGATTGCGGTCTTTTCGTTCATGCTTTTCAACTCCGGCGGGCGGTCGGCCTTTTTCGGAGTGGCGGCCGCGGGTGTAATCGGAGGAGGGCTGCTTTTCGCTCCCGAGTGGACGCGCCGTCACTTCTCCAGAATTGCGTTGGGCTGGCTGGCGATCGGGCTGTTCATGAGCTTTTTCGGAGTGGGAGATTTCACGCGCTGGTTCTCGTCGCAGTTCATGAAGGGATCGCACATTGGGGACTTCCGCAGCGCGTATGATCGCGACGAAAACTGGCAGGGCGTCCGCAACGCCATCTCCGACGTGCCCATTGTGCTATTCACCGGAAGTCCGCTGGGCTCCCTAATCGACTCGAAAGTGGCGGCTGTCTATCACTGGGCGGATAACAATTACCTCTGGCTCCTCTACCACGGCAGCTTCATCAGCCTTGCAGCGTTGATTCTCTATTTTCGCAACGCGCTGGCGAGGCCGATTCCCTCCAGCCGACTCTGGAGCAAGGATTGCCTTCTGCTGTTTCTGCTTTTCGTGATGGGTGAAGCCATCGCGCGCGAGTCGCTGTCTTTTCTCGGGTGCATTCCGCTCTTTCTGGCGTGTGGCTACGTGAGCGGCATTCGCTTGGTCGGAGCGGGCACAGCGCACGTAAACAATGAAACCCTCACTCGCGGCCACCTAGCTTCGCTCGCCGTGAACCGCGCGACTGACGCTTCGGCCGCGCAGCCAGCAAAGAAATCCCGCCGCAAACGCTCCGATGCAGATGCTCTCGCGGAACGCATGGCGCGGCGAGCGAACCAGAATCCGCCTCCTGAGACATGAGCTCTTCTTTCTCCAACTTAGGCGATCTCCGAAACGATCCATGGCTCCCGCGGCTCATCATCCTCGGTTGGATCGTCATCTTCCTAAACCTGCCCAGCGGCTTCCTCCACCACTCTTTAGGAAGTCTGGTTTACCTCCGGGAGCTCCTTTTCGCGGTCCATCTCGGCGCGTCTCTTTTCTGGCTGGCGAAACACGGGCAACTCCAGTGGATGCTCCGACACTCATGGGTCATCCTCATCGTGCCCATCATGCTAGCTCCGGCGGCAATGGATCCGGAGTATCGTTTCGAAGCCCTGCGCACCTGCAAATGGTCTCTCTATTGGATCGACTGGATCATCCTCGGCCACTTCCTTCGGCTGAACAAAAACTGGGGCGCATGGATTAAAGTCTTGCTCGCCTGCACCGCAGTAGAACTCGTCGCTGAGCTAGGAGCCGGCCTGTGGGAATGGCACTCCCGCGAGTATCTTTTCAAAACCACCTGGGGCGAACGCACCGCATTCGGCGTGCTCAAAGGGAACGATCAAGTGCTGGAAAACCAAATGCGCATTCGCGGATTGCAGCGGGATGTTTTCTCCTTCTCCAACCTCATGGCGATGTCAGCCGTGGGCGGCTACATCCTCATCACTCTCGCGAAGAATGCGCTGCAACGTTCCGCAGCGGTTCTCTGCGCGCTCGCCTTCACGTTCATGGTCTTCATCTCGGGAGGGCGCTCGTCCATCTTTGGAGTCGCGGCAGCCGCTGGCTACGCGGTCTTCTGTCTTTTCGCGGCGCCCCAAGCGCGGAAATACGGTGTGCATTACGTGGCGATTTGCGTGCTCCTGGCGAGCCTTCTCAGCATCACCGGCGTCGGGAAATTCACCGACTTTATCAGCGATACTATCCTCAGCAGCACCCATGTGGGCGACTCCACCAGCGCCCACATGCGCGACGCGTTCTGGACAAAAATGTGGTCCGACTTTGGCCAAAGCCCGCTCATCCTCTTCCTCGGCGGGCCGTTCACCTCGCTGCTGGATCACAAAGTGGACATCATGTTCCACTGGGCCGACAACCAGTTGCTCTGGAATCTCTACCACACCGGGCTCGCCGGTTTCTCCGCGGTGCTTCTGTATTTCTATAAAGTGGTCGCTCCACAACCGACGAAGAAAGACTGGATGGTTCGCCGCGGCCTCATCTTTTTCCTCGTCTTCATCATCGGCGAAGGCATCGCCCGCGAGTCGATGACCTTCATCGGCTGCCTGCCGCTTTTCATCCTCTGCGGCCACTATAATGCCAGCCAGTGGCTGCAATCCCGCGGAGCCGGTTCGCCCTCCGTGCGACCTTCCATTCTCGACCGGCTTAACACATGAAGGTGCTCCTGCAAATCCGCGGGGATGTGGCCCGCTTTCCAGGAGGCGATTACGTGCAGCTCTTGGAAACCAAAGCCGCGCTGGAGCAACTCGGTGTCACCTGCACCGTTGCGCCCGGGCTCGGAAAACAGGATGGCTACTTCGACATCGTGCATTTGTTTAATACGACGCGCATCCACGAAACCTACATGCAATATCGCGCCGCTAAAGCGAAGGGGCAGCGCGTTGTCCTCAGTCCGATTTGGCATTCGCTCGAAGACATGCGCCGCTTTTACGGGCACCTCTATCACCTGCCGTTTTTCCCCATCCACTCCTATCTCGCCGCCAAGGAATTCTTCTATGCCCGCCGCTCAGGGCTACCGGTGCACCCCTCCGCCAGCCTGCGCTTTCGGGCCATGCAGCGGGAACTCGTCCGCGAGTGCGACGCCATTCTTCCCAATTCCCAGACCGAACTGGATGTAATCACAAACGAATCTGGCACAACCCCACGCGCCTCGTTCATTTCGCCTCTAGGCCTAACACGCACTGCCGCCACTGCGACCCACGCTCCTCGCCGCAACCTCATTTGCGCCGGCCGAATCGAGCCCCGCAAAAACCAGCTCGCCGTCGTCCGCGCCTTCAAAAGACTTCCCCGAACCGACCGCAAGCTGCGGCTTTACGGTCAGCGCAACGACTCGCATCCGAAATACGCCAAGCGCGTTCTGGCCGAATGCGTCGAAGGCTGGGTGGAATACGGCGGCAGCGTCTCGCACGATTCCCTGATGGCTGCCTACGACACGTGCCACACCGCAGTGCTCATGAGTTTCTTCGAAACGTTCGGCCTCGCCGCACTCGAAGGCCTCGCCGCCGGAGCGACGCTTTGCCTAAGCGACACCGCCTACAATCGCGGCATCTACGGCGACCGCGCCGTTTACGCCAACCCATATTCAGAGGACGCAATCACCCGCGCCCTCAGTGCCAGCCTGGATTCACCGTTGACATCTCACGACGACTTTTTGCAACCTTACACTTGGGAGAACGCCGCCAGGACCACCCTGCAGGCCTATCAGCATGTCACAGGATCCTAACATTCTCTCGGTGCTCATCGTCACCTACGAATCCGCTGACGAGATTGGCGGCTGCCTGAGTTCCCTACCCCGCGAGACGAGCTTCGGAAAAGTGGAAGTCATTGTCGTGGATAATGACTCGAAGGATGGCAGCGCTGATCTCGTGGAACGCGACTTCCCCCATGTCCGCCTCATCCGCGCTGGTGGCAATTTTGGCTTCAGCCGCTCCAACAACCTCGCCTACGCCGAAGCCACTGGCCGCGTGATTCTCTTCCTTAACCCCGACACCGTCTCGAACACTCCCGCTCTCGAAGCGTGTCTCAGCCGCGTGCTCCAGGAGCCGCAAGTCGGCATCATCTCGCCGAAGTTAGTCCTGGCGAATGGCACCCTCGACCTCGCCTGCCGCCGCTCCATCCCTTCCGTCTGGGATGGCTTCACGCGCGCCACCGGACTCGCCAAATTTTTCCCAAAGGTGAAAGCCTTCGCCGGTTACAACCTCACGTATCTTCCCGAAAACGAGACGTATCCCGTAGGTGCAGTGAACGGCGCTTTCATGATGATCCGCCGGGAAGTGCTGGAAACCATCGGCCTACTCGACGAGCAATTCTTCATGTATGGCGAGGATCTCGATCTCTGCTTTCGCTGCCAGAAAGCGGGCTTCCAGGTCATCTACGACGGCCGCCACACTATCACGCACCTGAAGGGCCAGAGCTCTGCCAAAAACTACCGTTCGGCCTCGCGTCAGATCTTCGTCGCCACGGAGCAGTTCTATCAAAAGAACTTCAATCCTAACAATTCCCTCCTCACCCGCTGGAAATATCACAGCCTATTCTTCCTCTGGCGCGTGATGGCGGCGACCCTCGCCTTCCTCCTCGGCTACAAACGGTCGCGCCCGCTCTAGCGCGTCAGCCGCGCCCGGATCTTGCGCATCACCTCCACCACAAAGCCCCCGCGTCTGCGCCAGGCCAGCTTCCGCACTTTGCTGGGAGCCATCTTCTCTTCATTCCAAGGAAAACCCGGCGACAAGCGCGGGTTTCCCTCCGGCGGCACAGCAAACCCCAGAATATACGCCCGCCGCGGCATCGAGGAGCGGTTTGCCGTGGAATGATGCAACGTGCGACAATGATGAATCACACATCCGCCCGCTGGCAGCGGACAGGCGACCGCTTTTGCCGCCTCAAAATCCTCCACGCACTCCAGCGCGTGCACCAGCGGGTCGTTTCCCGGCGAGGCGTGCCGCAGCACGTGTTTCCGATGCGAGCCGGGCAGATACTCCAGGCAACCATTCGTCTCATCCACATCCTGCAACGGCATCCAAACGCTAATCTCCTGATAACCTGGTGGATGATCCCTCCGAAAAGCCTCATCCTGATGCCACGGAGTCGGAGCGCCGATCTTCGGTGGCTTCAGAATCGCGTGCTCGAAGTCATAGCGCGCCTCCGGACCTAACAACTGTCGCGCCAGAATCATCGCGTTGGCGCGAAACTCCGTCTCTTTCAGCTCCGGAGCAAAAAGCACCGGATTAATAATCTGCGGCGATACGGGAGGCTCTTCATCCTTATCGTGGCCCACCATGTCGAAGTGAGCTCCCTGGTTCCTCCCTGCCTTGACCGAGAACAACCGGTCATAGATCCCGATTAGTTTCTCTACCTCCGCCGCCGGACTGATCTGATCGAGACACAGATAACCCTCTTCATGAAAAAATCGGATTTGCTCCTCGGTTAGCAACCGGCGGTCATTGGTGATCATACAGAAACTCTGAAGCGCTCGATGGTGCCAGTGAAAGGAAAGCGGAACGGTAACGAGAATCCCCTCCTCCATCAATCCTCTTTTCGCGGAGAGCAGTTCCTTGTCACCCCAGCACCGCCGGGATAGCCTTCCCCATGGCCACTACCAACCGACTCGCAGGAGAACAATCCCCTTACCTGCTCCAGCACGCGCAAAACCCGGTCGATTGGTATCCGTGGGGCGAAGAGGCTTTCGCAAGGGCGCGGGCCGAGAACAAGCCCATCTTCCTCTCCATCGGCTACTCCACGTGCCATTGGTGCCACGTCATGGAGCATGAATCCTTCGAAAACGACGAGATCGCGCGCTATCTCAACCAGCATTTCCTCAGTATCAAAGTGGATCGCGAGGAACGCCCCGACGTGGATCGCATTTACATGTCGTTCGTGCAAGCGACGACCGGCAGCGGCGGCTGGCCGATGAGCGTGTGGCTCACGCCTGAGTTGAAACCCTTCCTCGGCGGCACCTACTTTCCACCTACCGACGCCCACGGCAGGACGGGCTTCCTCAAGATTCTCAACCGCATCGCAGAAGCCTGGGAAACCAGCCGGGAAGCGCTCGTTATGCAGTCGGAGAAAATGACGGCGACCATCGAAGGAACACCGGAACCAGTCGAACTAGCCGAGCTCTCGCTGGAACCAGTTCGCAAACTCTACGACCACGCCATCTCCGCCTTCGACAAGGAATGGGCTGGCTTCGGCACATCATTGAAGTTTCCGCGGCCGGCGATGCTCTCCATTTTGCTGCGCGTCTCCACCAATCGCGAGTTTTCTAACTACGATCAAACCATCGCGCTCCGGATGGTTCGGGAAACGCTTCGCGGCATGGCTCGCGGCGGCATGCACGATCACCTGGGCGGCGGATTTCATCGCTACTCCGTGGACCGTTTCTGGCATGTGCCCCATTTTGAGAAAATGCTTTACGATCAGGCTCAACTAGCCATCGCCTATCTGGAAAGCTGGCAGCGTTCCAGCGGCGGGGAAAACTCCTCCCGCACCACAGCCGTCGACATTCTGGAATATGTTAGCACCGATCTGCTCGCACCCGAAGGTGGATTCTACTCCGCCGAGGATGCAGACAGTCTCCCACCTGCGGAGAGCACCAGGAAAACCGAGGGAGCTTTCTACGTTTGGACCAAGGCGGAAATCGAGACGGCATTGGGAGAAGATACAGAGCTCGTGTCCCTCTTCTACGACGTCTCTCCAGAGGGAAATATCCCCGAAGGCAGCGATCCGCATGGGGAACTCCTCGGGCAAAATGTTCTTTATCAGAAACTAGGCCTCACAAAGATCTCCAAACTGTCCGGCATCCCGAAAGCAGACTTGGAAGTGCAGCTCGAGCGCGCCCGCGGACGTCTGCTCGCTGTCCGAAGCGCCCGCCCACGCCCGCACCGTGATGAAAAGCAGATTACTTCGTGGAACGGCCTGATGATCTCAGCGTTCGCCCGTTGTGGAGCTGCTTTCGGAGAGAAACGCTACGTCGAAACTGCCGCACGAGCAGCAGAGTTCTTCCTGACGCAAGTGCTTACCTCAAAAGGACAACTAGCGCGGAGTTTCTGCACATCGGCAGCGGAGATTCCTGCCTTCGCAGATGATTACGCGTTCCTCATCCAAGGGCTGCTCGATCTCTACAGCTCCACCTTTGATTCCCGCTGGCTCCGCGACGCGGCCAGATTACAGAAAGAACAGGATGAGCTGTTTTACGACTTTGCCAACGGCGGTTACTACTCCACGCGCGCAGATGCGAAGGATCTAATCGCCCGGCTGAAGGACGACTACGACGGAGCTGAACCCTCCGCAAACGCCATTTCCGCCAGCAACCTTCTGCGCTTGTCCAGCCTGCTTGGCGACGCTTCCCTGCGCGAGCAAGCGGAGCTCACTCTGCAAAGCTCAGCAGAAGTCATGTCCGCATCGCCGCAAGCGGTCCCGCAAATGCTCGTCAGCCTCGAGCTAGCCCTCACGCCGTCGAGCCAGTTGGTCCTTTCTGGTGATCCTCGCTCGAGAGAGTTTCTTGCTCTGGCCCGAGAAGCCTGGCGCCGGTTCCTACCGCACACCGCATTGATGTTAGGAACGGATTGTCGCCAACCAATGCCCCCCGTCAACGGTCGGGCGACTGCTTATTTGTGCGAGAACTTTGCTTGCGAGCTGCCGGTGACAGAGCCTGCCGCATTGGCCAAGAGGCTCGACTCCTGACGCTTAGTTATTAATCGCCTTCCACAGGGCAGCGATGACGGTGAGCGAAAGCGCGATAACACATCCAACAGCTACTAACAACGCCACGAGCAGACTGATCACGAACACCCAATCGGATTTGCTCGCCGTCGTTCTGCCGCCGGCATGCTTCTGGTAGAGCTCGTAGTTCATCTGGTTCGACTTGAACCAAATGGAAAACAGATCGCCGAGGAACGGAACGCCCCCGAAGATGGCGTTCACGAGGACGTTGAGCGCCATTCGCGCGAGCACGACTTTGGGAACTCCTGCCTGGGCGCCACGAAAGATGAGCATGGAGGAAATCAGCGCCCCCGAGGTATCGCCTAGCCCTGGAATAAGGCCGATGATTGGATCAATGCCGAACCGGATGTTAGTTCCTGGAATAACAAAAACGTTATCCATCACCTTGGAAATCAGCGCGAAGAGCGGATCCGCAGGAGCGGTTGGCGTCTGGGGCTGAGTGTATCCCTTGCCGCCTGGAGAGACGACTTCAACATCGCCGTCGTTGGGATCGTATTTGGCCATGGCGGAGACTACTAGCTAGCGGTTGGGATTTCCTTGAGCATTTGCGCGTTCGTGGGGAACTTCCGCAAGAAGCTCAGCAAACGCTCGATCGCTTCACCCGGACGGTGACCCGCCAAACCACGGCGAATGGTGTTAATCTTCTCGAGGTCGTGAGGGTTGAGCAGCAGCTCCTCGCGGCGCGTGCCGGATTTGAAAATATCGACCGCTGGGTAGATGCGTTGCTCCGCAATCTTGCGATCGAGCACTAGCTCCATGTTGCCGGTGCCTTTAAATTCCTGGAAAATCACCTCGTCCATCAAGCTACCAGTGTCCACCAATGCGGTGGCGATGATGGTGAGAGAACCCGCTTGTTCCGTGTTGCGTGCTGCTGCAAACAACCGCCTTGGGATCTCCATGGCGCGGGTGTCAAGACCGCCGCTCCCGGTGCGTCCGCCCCCAGCGGTCGCATTGTTGAAAGCGCGGGCAACGCGAGTGATCGAATCGAGCAAAATGAACACGTCTTCCTCGGCTTCAACGAGACGCTTCGCACGCTCGATGGCCAGCTGACAGATGCGCGTGTGGCTTTTCAAATCCCCGTCGTTGGAGCTGGCCATGATCTCCGCTTGCGGAAAGGTGCGGCGAATCTCGGTAACTTCCTCCGGGCGCTCATCGACTAACAAAATGATAAGCTTCATCGAGGGATGATTCTTCTGCACGCCGTCGGCAATGTGCTGGAGCAGCGTCGTTTTTCCCGTGCGGGGAGGAGCGACAATCAGGCCTCGTTGGCCTTTGCCGATCGGCGAAACGAGGTCGATGACGCGCGTCGTATAACGCTCCGGAGTCGTCTCCAGCTTGATCCGCTGGTCGGGGTTGATCGATGTAAGCTCTTCGAACGTCGGGATGTCGATATAACGTTCTGGATCTTCGCCGTTGATCTCGGTGAGCTTGAAAAGCTGCGGACCACGGTTGCCCCGGCGGGTTTCTCCTTTGATGAACTGCCCGTCGCGCAGCAGATAACGTCGGATGACTTCCGGAGTGACAAAAATGTCGCTGGGCGACTGCACATAGTTCTTTTTCGCCTCGCGCAGGAAGCCAAATCCCTTGGGAGAAACCTCGACCAAACCCTCCGCAAATACCGGCTCGTAGGGGCCAGTCTGCGCGACCGCTGTCTCGTCGTAGTTTTCGTAATCGGCATTGTCGGCGAGATGTCCCGCATCGTTAGCAGGCTGATGCGAGTTAACGTTTTCGCGATTGTAAGTTCCTCCCTCGCGATGGGTGTTCTGCCCATCCCGGTTGTGATGTTGTCCATCCCGATTTTGGTGCTGTCCATCGCGGTTATCACGACCGTCGCGGTTGTTGTTGTTGCGATCACGACGGCCTCGCTGATCACGACGATTGTTGAAGCGTCCCTCCCGCTGATTCGACTGTTGCGGATGATTGGATTGCCCGCCTTGGGAGCGATTCTGCTGGCCCTGATACGGAGGATAGGAGGATTGCGTACTAACGGACGGCGGGGCACTAGGCGCGGAACTCTCCGAGTTAGACGATGGAGAGTACTTTTGGTAAGGCGGATAATGCGAAACGCGAATCACGCCCTCGCCGCGGCCTTTTTCCACGACTGCGTCAGGAGGATTTTGCAGCGCAGCAGCAATGTGCGGCGGTTGCACGGCGTCGATCGAAGGCGACGGACGTTGCTCTGCCACAGGAGTCGGAGCGGGCCGCGAAGGCGCTTCTGTGACTCGCGCGGGCTCAGCGGATTGTTTCTCCGCCGCTTTTGCCGGAGCTTTCCGCGTGCGTGGAGCTTTTGCAGGAGCAGATTCAGCGATTAACGGAGCGGACTCAGCCTCCACGGGAGCTGCGGCTGGCTTGCGACGAACGGTCTTTTTAACAACGGGTGCGGCAACTTCGGCTTCAACAGGAGCTTTGGCTTTGGTGACGCGCTTCTTCCGGGGAGCGACGGGAACAGGATCGGGCTGCAATCCGGGAAGAATGGGATCGTTGGTCTTGGGCATATGAAATTTTAAGGGGAGCGGAGCCTTTAAAGGCGCACCGCCACGCGTTGATGAGCCGAAAAGAAGGGCTCAGAAAAACGGGCGTTAAACTGAAGGGTGTCTGGCACGCGTGGGGCGTAAGAATGAATCGAGCGGATGCGATGCGCTGGGTTTAGGAGCGTGAATGCCTGCCTTCCGAGTGGAAGCAGTGGAAAAAATCCAACCGTCGCAGGCACTATTGGTAAAATGGCTGGTATTGTCAACAGCGGACTCGTGCCCGCTTTAAAAAAAACTCATCCTCGAGCATGAGGCTGAGGCAATGATAAATCGGCAGGTGCAGTTCCTGGATGAGGTAAACCTCGTTCGCCGGGGCAATGATGGAGAGATCTGCGAGGGCGGCGAGCCGACCTCCGTTGCCGCCCGTCAGCGCGAGGGTGGCGACGCCCAATCCCTGTGCGGCAGCGAGTGCATGCCAGACGTTGGCCGCATTGCCCGACGTGCTGATGCCGATAACGATGTCGCCGGGTTTGGCCAGACCGAAAACCAGTTGCGCGTAGCTGTAGTTGTCGTCACAATCGTTGGCGAAAGCGGAGCGCAATGCGGGGAAGCCAGTCAGTGGAATGGCGGGTAGCGAACCTTGCAGATGAGAGGCCAGCTCGGCGCCAAATTTCTCCTGTAACGCCGCGTCGAGAGGACGTTTGCTAAGGAAACCTTTGAGGAGTTCTCCGGCCCAGTGCTCGGCGTCGGAAGCGCTGCCGCCATTCCCGCAAAGCAGGACCTTGCCTCCTGAGCGGAAGCAATCACGCAGCATGTTGAAAGCCGACAAAAGTTGGGATTCACACTCCTGCAGCGCGGGAGCCCGCTGAAAAAGGCTCGTTAAATGCAGGCTGCGCGAAGCATCGTTGGACACGCGGCCAGCATGGAGAAATCCGGGGGGCCATCAAGGATTTTTCTTCTTGGAGGAGGATGTTGCACCGCCTCTTTCCTGCTAAGGTCGCCGCACTTTGGACTGGGAAGCTCTCATCTTAACCGCACAACTGGCCCTCTACACGGCTTTGCTGCTCTTGGTCCTTGGACTGCCGCTCGCCTATTGGCTGGCGCACACGCGGTGGCGCGGGAGGATTTTCCTGGAAGCAATTGTGGCGCTGCCGCTGGTGCTGCCGCCGACCGTGCTGGGCTTCTATCTGCTGATCTTCCTAAGCCCTCAAAGCAGTGCGGGGAGATGGCTGGAAAGTGTCTTTGGCTTTCGTCTCCCCTTTACCTTTGCGGGACTGTTGGTCGCTTCGGCGATTTACAGTCTGCCGTTTGCCGTGCAGCCATTCATCGCCGCGTTTCGTTTCGTGGAACGCGAGTTGGTGGACGCTGCGCGTGTCGATGGAGCCAATTTTTGGCAGGCTTTCTCGCGCATCACCGTTCCCTTGGCGTGGCCCGGCTTGTTAGCGGGCTTTGTCCTTAGCTTCTCCCACACCATAGGGGAATTCGGTGTGGCTTTGATGATTGGCGGAAATATCGCCGGGCAGACGCGCACCATTTCCGTCTCCCTTTACGATCAGGTGCAATCGCTCGACTACCGCAGTGCGGCTATTACTTCGCTAGTTCTTCTATGCGCGTCCTTCGCGATTCTAACACTGACCTACTGGTGCCAGCGTAATACCCGCCACGCCTCCTTGCGAGGGCAGCGGGATAAGTAATGTCCGTTATTCGACCGCGCTTGCCGTGCGCGGAGCTTTGGAGAGATTTACGAGGTCCGTGAGGATATTTAACGTCTCGCCGCGAATGGCATCTACGGTTGGTTCGTCTGCTCCTTCTTCGCCGCCCTCTTCTAACTCGCTGTCTTTCGGCTTCTCCGCCTTTTTGTTAGAAGCCAGGCTTAGGACAGGCTTGTCGATGTCGTCGAGAGTGAGTTCGTAAACCTTATCGGTCGAAGCAGGGAGCTTTGCGCGGACTTCTGCGCGTTCCTTCTTCCTAGCTTCATCTTGAGCGATGAGTTCGCGACGCGTTTTCTCATTGAGGGACAACGCATTCTTCTCCATCTGCTCGCGCATGCGTGTGATGTCTTCCAAGGCGAATTTAAATTCCTGATCGCGCACCACGCGGTCTCCGCTCCGGCGGCGGAGCTCATCCACGAAGAGGTCGCGTTTGTTATTGGCGAAATCGAGCTTCTTGGCTGGGATCTCGTCGTAAGGGAGCGGGTTTTCCAATGCTACTTCGCCGACTTTTGGAGTGTCGTAAAGGGAAGGAAGGAGGATGTCGGATGCGACACCGCGCAACTGAGTCGATCCCCCAGAGACACGATAGAACTTCTGGATGGTCAGCTTGAGAGCTCCTGCCCCGTCGCCTTGGGCGAGCAGCGGCATGAAGTCATTGAGGTCCAGCATCGTTTGCACGGTGCCTTTTCCGAAAGTGGTGGAGTCGCCCACGACTACGGCGCGGCCGTAATCCTGCAAGGCGGCGGCAAAAATCTCGCTCGCGGATGCGCTGAACTTGTTCGTCAGAACCACGAGCGGCCCGTCGTAGGCCACCTCAGGATCCTTGTCATCAAGGACGAACTTGCCGCCGTTGACCGTCTGATACTGAACTACCGGTCCTTCGGTGATGAACAAGCCGGTCAAATTGACCGCTTCTTCCAGCGAACCGCCGCCGTCGCGGCGTAAATCCATCACGAGCCCGTCGATGTTTTCCTTCTGGAGGCGTTTGATGAGCGCCAAGACGTCACGCGTTGTGCTGCGAGAGGTCTTCGATTTCTTCTGCATGTCTGCATAGAACGACGGTAAAGTGATCCATCCGAGCTTCTGCATCTTGCCATTCGCATCGGGACGTTCCACCAATTCCGCCTTAGCAAATTTCTCCTTCAGCTGCACTTCGTCGCGCACGATCTCGATCACTCGGCGCTGGCCGCTCTCGTTCGCAGCCGGAATCACTTGGAGTCGCACAGTGGTTCCTTTCTTGCCGCGGATCTGCTCGACCACCTTGTCGAGCCTCATGTCCACGATGTCGACCATCGGATCCTTATCCTGGCCAACCGCGGAAATGCGATCTCCGACTTTAAGCCGTCCGTCGCGATCTGCAGGACCACCGGCGACAAGTTCCGCGACCTTTGTGTAGCCATCATCCGACTTGAGCACCGCGCCGATGCCCACAAGCGAGAGCTTCATTTGGATGTTGAAAGAATCCTGCTGCGATCTGCCGAAATATTCCGAGTGCGGATCGTAAGTGGTGGCGAGGGAGTTGAGAAAGAGCTCGGTCTGGTCGTTGCGCTCGCGCTCGTTGATGTTGCGCAAGATCTGATCGTAGCGCCGCGTGACGGTTCTCACCGGAGGATTGATGGCTTCCTTATTCAGCTTCTCGGAGAGCAACTCGTTCTCAATCCGACTGCGCCAGAGCTCGTCGGCTTCTTCCAGAGTCTTCGGGCGTGGAGCGTCCTTGCGATCCACCGTGACGGTGCGGTCGCTGTTGAACTCGAAGGGTTCCTCCAGGACTTTCTTCACCCAGCCAACCCGATCCGTGACGCGCTTTTTATAAAGATCGTAGATCTCGTAAGCCGGAGCGAGGTTCCCCAGGAGAATGTCGTCATCGAGCTGCGTGGCGTATTTCTTTTTGAAAGTGGCGACGTCGTCCTCCGTAAAGAAGAGCTTCGCGTAATCGAGATCCCCAATGTAACGGTCAAGAACGCGGGCCGAAACTGCATCGTCGAGCTTCGTTTGGGAGTATTGCCCCTGCTCCAGGAGTTTCGCAACCGTCACGGCGACCTGGCCGTTGTCGGGCTCACTGGCGGCATGCGCTATGGGAAAAGAAGCACCGCAAAGGGCGGCAATGGTGAGAAATTTGGTGGCGGCCCGAAATGAAAGAGAAATCATTGCTGTTTTGGATCGTGACAGGTTTATCTTGAAATGCAATTGGCTATGCTAGGCCGAGGAGTCATTCCACCGGTCCCCTGATCCACCCCACATCTCAAACTATGCCTGACTTTGACTCCTTCATCGGCGGAGTGTTCGATACCAATTGCTTTTATCTCCGCGCACCGGAAGGAAATCTCCTCATCGACGCTCCGGCCGGAGCCTTGGAATGGCTGGAGCGAAAGGGATACACGGTCGATTTGCTCCTGCTCACGCACGGCCACGTGGATCACATTCTCGACACGGCGAAGATCCAGCAGGCCTTCCAATGCCCGGTGGGATACCACCGCGACGGGGAGGAAATGCTGAAAGATCCCCTCTTCTTCAAGCGCATCGGCTTCGGTCTCGAGGTAGAGCCGCTGACCGCCGGCGGTTTCTTCATCGAAGAATCCGCGCCCGGCACCACCGAGAGCTACCTCGGACGCGACTTCCAGGTGCTGCTCGTGCCTGGTCATTGCCCCGGCAGCCTGTGTTTCTACGACGCAGCCGCAGGTCACCTTTTCGGCGGCGACGTCCTCTTTGCCGGAGCCGTCGGCCGCTGGGATCTACCGGGTGGCGACCGCGATCTGCTTCTGAACGGCATCCGGGAAAAAATCCTCCCCCTCGGCGACGCGGTGAAAGTTTTCCCCGGTCACGGCCCAGCCACCACGATCGGGCAGGAGCGCCGAACGAATCCTTACGTCAGCTAAGGAAACTGCTGATTTAATCAGAACGCGAGCCACGGGCCTGTGGCCCGTTAGAACGCTCTTTTCGCATACTAACCGCGAAAACGGCTCGTAGAGCCGTGGCTACAACCTGCGGTTCCCTAGGCGAGGGCGGCGCGGACTTTGTCGGCGTTGACGCCGTGGCCGACGATGGCTAGGCCGACTTTGGCCGGGTCGAGCAGTCGCGCGGCGGTGGCGCGGAGGTCGGCGGCGGTGACGGCGGCGAGGCTGCGCTGCACTTCGGTGGGGTCGACGGCCCGTCCGTAAGCGAGGATGGATTCGCCGAGCCACATCATTTGGTGCGTGGTGCTCTCGAGGCAAAGTTCGTTGTGGCCGATGCTGTAGTCTTTGGCCTGGCGCAGCTCGCGGGCGGAGATGTCTTTCTCGCCGAGTTTGCGGAATTCACGGGCGATGAGGCGGACGGCTTTTTCGACTTTCTCGGCGTCGAGGCCGACGCTGATGTTAAGGAGGCCGGTGTCTTCGAGGCACATGGTTTCCGATTGAATGGAATAGCAGAGGCCGCGGTTCTCGCGCAGTTGCTGGAAGAGGCGGCTGCTCATGTTTTCCCCGAGGATGACGCTGAGAAGTTTGAGGGAAAAGCGGCTGGGGTCGAGGCGGCTGACGGAGTGTGCGCCGAGGGAGAGGTGCGATTGCTCGGTGTCGTCTTCGATGGAGCGGACTTCGGGTTTCCACTTGAGGCTTTTCCATTTCTGGAAGGCGGGAACGGGACCGGCTTTGAACTTGGAGGCGAGTGGCTTGAGAGCGGCGAGCGCGTCGGCGTGCGTGGCGTTGCCCGCGACGGTGATGAGGATAGTGGAGGCGTTGTAGGTTTCCTTGACGAAGTTCTGGACCTTGCGCCGGGTGAAGGTGGCGAGGGTTTCCACGGAGCCGGTGAGCGGCCGCCCCAGCGGATGCCGTGGCCACATGAGGTCAGTGAGGACTTCCTCGGCGTGTTGCGAAGGTTGATCGCGATACATGAGGATTTCCTCACGGATAACCTCGCGCTCGCGCTCGAGTTCTTCCGGGTCGAACCGCGAGTGCAGCATCATGTCGAGCAAGACATCGCCGAGCAGCGGGAGATATTTCGCTCCGGCTTTTGCGTAGTAGCAGGTGTGGTCCTCGGTGGTGAAGGCGTTCACGAATCCGCCGACGCCTTCCACGGCTTCGGTGATGTCGCGGGCACTGCGGGTTTTGGTGCCCTTGAAGAGCATGTGCTCGACGAAGTGGGAGATGCCGCAATCCTCCGCCGCTTCGTGCCGTCCGCCGACGGCGACCCAGACGCCGACCGTGACCGATTTCATGTGGGGCATGGCCGCGGTGGCAATGCGCGCGCCGTTGGGCAGCGTGGTGACCTGGTAGATTCCTTCCTCAGCGGGCGGTGCGACCGGGGCTAACTTTCGACTTCTGGAAGAGAATGAAGAGCCAGTCGGGCCAGAGCGATGTCGCATGAATAAGTAATCTTAAAATTGAAATCCTGAGCAGGGACCAACTTCACCCGCGTTCCTATTTTTGCAACCGCCGAAACTTCGTCCGTGACCACCTCTCCGCTCTGCAAAACAAGTTCGTAGGCCGAGCGGAGCGCCTCGGTGCGGAAGACTTGAGGCGTCTGCATCGCCCAGAGTTGTGCGCGATCCACGGCTTCCGTGACACAGCCATCGGCGTCCGCGCGTTTCAAGGTGTCGGCGACTGGGGCAGCGAGGCTGGCGGCGCCGCTGGCACGTGCTTCCTGGATCACCGCTTGTAGGTCACGGGCGGAAAGAAGCGGGCGGGCCGCGTCATGAACCGCGACGAACTGCCCACGCGTCACCGCTAATCCGGCAGCCACGGAGAAGTGACGCTCCGCGCCGCCAGCTACTACGTCCGTGAGCTTGGTCAGGTGCTCCGTTTGCGTGCGGAATTCCTCCAGGTTTTGCTCGGAAGCGACCAGGATAATCTGACCGACGTCGGGGCAATTCTGTAACGTCTCCAAGCTGTGCAGGAACACCGGTTTCCCGGCCAGGTCGGCTCGCAGTTTATCGAAGCCCATGCGTCGGCTGCTTCCGCCCGCCACGACGATGGCGCTTACGAAATCCGACGCGCGAGACATGCTCTAGGCGAGCGCCTTCTGCACCGCCTGGCTCAACGTTTTGCCGTCCACGCGACCCGCCGCTTTGGCCGTGGCCACCTTCATGGCAAGGCCCATTTGCTGTTTGCTCGTTGCGCCAGATTCGCGGATGGAGTCGGCCACGAGATCTTCCAAGTCGCTTTCCGACATGGCTTTCGGCAGATAGGCGTTGAGGATTTCCATCTCGTTGTTTTCCTTGGCGGCGAGTTCAGGGCGTCCGCCTTTTACGAATCCTTCCACAGAGTCCTGCCGCTGTTTGACCTGCTTGCGAATGACCGTGGTGGACTCCGCATCCTCCAACTTGGCATCCGCGCCGCCTTTTTCGATCGCCGCGTTTTTGAGGGCGGCCTTGAGGAGGCGCAATACGGAAAGTTTATCGGCATCCTTGGCGCGCATGGCGTCTTTGATGTCGTTGTCGATTTGGTCTTGGATGAGCATGAGGTGGTGTTTTCTAAAGGGTTACGCGGCGGTGCCCTGGCGAACGCGCTCTTTTTTTGTCTCGGCGGTCTCGCGCAATCGGGCAACTTCGTGAGCGAGCTCCTTTTGCAGGCTGTCCATTTCGGCAAAATTTCCACGGGCGCGTTCCTTGGCCATCTCGCCTTGGAGAAAGAGCTCCTTCTCAGCAATTTTTGCCAGGGTGGCGGATTCAATCTCGGCAATTTCGGCTTTCTGCTCCTCGGTGAGCACAACGGAAGGCGCATTTTTTTGCAATCGCTCCATAGCGAGCTCGTAAGCGGATTTCATAGGCAAAGACTATGACGGATGCACCGCCGCGCGCAACAGGAGGTTCTCAAGCCGTGACTCCGCCGCCGTCGCGTTTCATTTCTAGAATCCGGCGTTGGGCGAGGCAGAAGTTGATCACAATACCAGGTAGGTTGCCGAGCAGGCCCATCCAGAGCACGCCTTGCACAGTGGTGACGGGAAGGAGGAAGATCAGGGCGGCCTGAGTGGCGACGGAGATGGGAATGTAAAGCCAGGGAGCAACGATCCAGCCGCGGACGGAGTTGAGTCCCCAGAGGTTGCCGCCGATGACGCCGAGCACGGAGCCCGCAACCATGAGGAGGACTTCGTGTTCGAGGTGATCGTATTTATGGCCGAGAACCAGGAGGAGCGCCTTCGGAAAGAACTGGGCAAAGGCGCACAACACCACACCCATCAGGAGAAAGAGCCCAATAATTTGCAGGTAACGTTTCCAGAGAAGCTGCGGCTCCTGAATGTGGGCGAAGCGTGGATAAATGATGGTGCTCATGACGGAGCCGATGACCGCGAAAATACGGGCGAGTGCCGAGAGCGCAGCCACGTCTGCGAGGTTGCTCACGTTGCCAGTGAGCGAGATGAGGAAAATGCTGATCTGCCCGTAGATGCAATAATAGATCGAGCTCGGCAGCTGGCGTTTGATGAGGCTGACGAGGACTTTCTTATCCGACTCATTCACCGGCGCATCGGGGTCTGCCAGCGGTGGCACCCACTGGCGCAGAACGCGCGCGTGCACGATCGAACCGACGAGATTGCACAGCAGCGCGGTGAAGGTGTTCAGCGCGGTGAGAGCGGCACCACCGATGAGGGTGAGCCGCAGCATTGCAATGCTAATATTTAGCTTCTGCAGACGCAAAGCTTGTAGATGCAGCTTGGGAACCTCTCCGAGGATGGAGGTGAGAATCTGAAAATGCGTGCCGACGATGACGAGCAGCGTAATCTGGGCGGTTTGCCAGTAGTCACAGCCGTTGTGCCGCAGCAAAAACCAAGTCAGAGGCGTCACCACCGCGACGCTGGCGAGGGTGAGCATGCGGCGAATATGAAACGCCGTCGCGATGAGTTCGCCAAAACGTGTCCGATCTCTCCAGACTTTTCCCCCGATGGCGTAAATACCTGCGCCGACGCCGTTATCGGAAAGCAGGACCATCATTCCGAGCATACTGTTTGCGAGGTTGTAATACGCAGCGTCAGCCTTTGAGAAATGATGAAAGAGAAAGATCCCAATCACGAACCCCAGTCCCTGGACCAGAATCTCTCCGGAGATGAAGCGGGTCAGGAGACTCACCCACTTCTTCACGCGCGGAGCGGTATCAGTGGAAATAGGACTCGCTTCAGACATGGATGCGGGCCGACTATTTACGTGCGGGAAATGTTTGTCGATGCGGCGAGAGGGCTCATCCGGGCCGAATCAGTGAATCGTCTTTTGCAGCGGGGGGCTGTTACTTCGATTTTTTTGCAGTCGGCTTTTTGGAAGCAGGAGCTGCCTCTGGTTTCTTAAGGGTGCGCGTGCCCTTGGAAGGAACTTCGGCGAGCTTCACCTTGCGAACGGGAGTCTTGGCGGGCTTTGCTGTAGGCTTTTCAACCGGCGCCGACGCTGGTTTGGAGACTTTCGCGGTGGGTTTTTCCACGGGAGTTGGGATCGGAGCAGCGACTTTCCGGGTGCTTTTGCCAATTGTCGGCGCAGGGATTGTCGGCTGTGGAGGAACTGCGTCGCGGTTCGGCACGCGGACAGTGCGGGTGACTTTCGGAGCGCTCGGGGAAGTCCTTGGTGCGGTGAGTGCGCCGACGGGAGCGGCGGTTTGTGGCGAATCGGCAGCAGGAGCGGGAATGCGGCGCGTAACGCGCGGAGTCGGTGCCTGCGCTGGAGCGGCGGTGGCTGGCGTTGAATGAGTCGGTGCGGGGATCCGCCGCGTGACACGAGGCGTCGGAGCCTCTGCTGCTGGAGGAGCAGGAATGCGGCGGGTGACCCGTGGTGCAGGCGCGGCTGTTGGAAGGGCTGCAGCTGGAGCCGGGATGCGGCG
>DASVRZ010000067.1:0-4182 GCA_036388355.1 Chthoniobacterales bacterium
TCATCGGCGCTTCGGGAACAACCCCGTGCCACTGCACTGGGATCACGTCCGAGGAGAAGAAATCCTTCTTCCAGCCGCACCGCCAGATCTTCCGTCTGGATCGCTAGCACTGATCCGACATTCGCTAGATCAATTATCTGCAAAACACCCGTCTCGCCAACCGCTACTTCCTCCCGTGTGAGCGGATGCACCACTCGCTCGCGCAGCCACGGACCTGAACGATGCGCTCTGCCCAACCCGTGGGAGTAAAACTGCGAGGACAATTCAGTCATCCCGTATTCGTTGATGATCTCTTCGGACGAGATCGAGAAAAACTCCCCGAGCTGCCCATAGAACGCCTCTTTAGACAACGTTCGCCCGCTCCCTTTGTAGCCGCCAGTTTCCAGTATCCGGCTCCCCGTGGGCAGCGGCAGAGAATCGGACGATTTCTCCATGAGATGGAAGAATGCCAAAGCCGTTCCTAGCACAATCACCGGACCGCCCGCAGCGGCTAGGTCGTCCCGCAACTGACGCTCCTCCAGTTGCCCATTCCGCATGTAAAACCGCTCGGTGAGCTGCCCCATCATATAACTCAGCGACGAATGCGGTGCCCCCACCGGCGACGGCGTCAACGCAAAGCTCGGAAGATGATTCACTTGCAGCGACTTCCACCCAGCAGCAATCGCTGCATCGTAGAGCGCCAGATCGCGAAAGAAATGGCTGCCGTGCCCCTCCCCAGTCGTGCCGCTCGTACGGAATTCCCTCACAGTTTGCTCCGGCGAAAACGTCGCGAGCCGCGAGAGCTTAAATGCCCGCTGCGGCACCGCAGGAATCTGCGTCCAATCTTCTAACAACTCCCCCGCTCCCCGCATCCCGCAGAATCGCTGATACGGCGCGTTGTTCCGAAACTGAAACGCATGAACCCTCAGAGCAAGACTCTGAAAGTTTCCGTCGCAGCCTTCCATGAAAGGCAACACCTCGGTTTGCAAAAACTGATACTCATCTAACATTACTTAACTCCAAGCAGCTGAAGAAATCTGATGCCCTCCCTGGTGAGCTGCAGCTTCGCTCCGTATCCCTGCAAGTAGCCTTTCGTATAGAGCCCCACCGGTGCACTCGTGATCCGCACCCACGACGCCACGGGCGCCGCCACAGGTTGCTCCAGTCCTACGATCTTCACCGGCAGGCCGGACCTCAGAAACGAGATCTCCGCGGCTTGTCCGGGACGATACCCTTGCGCCATCCAGGGATAACGCCGCGCCAGCTCCGCAGGACCGGGAGCCGGCACTTTGACTCGATAGAAGACGTCCTCTTTCGCGAGAAATGCCGGAACAGTCAGCGTCTTATCCTGGTGAGCCTTGAGCAGGAAATTGCCCACGTCGATTCCGCTGAGATTCATCCCATTGTAAGCCCCGTGAGGGTTCGGCTCACCCCGAAAGTTGGCCGAGTGCCACGCATCGAAGTTGTCGGTAAGAAACAGATTGATCTCAAAATGCAGATGCGCGCGGATGATGTCGATCCCGTCCCCGGTGAATCCTAACAAACCGATCGTCTGCCCCTGCCGCACCGAGTCCCCCGCCTTCACATCGGCGCGGTTCAGGTGCGCATACAGACTATAATAGGGGCAGCCATCCCAAACGTGCCGGATCACCACGTACCGCCCGTAGTTAGACGCCCCGGACCGATCGTTCACATACATCACCGTGCCGTCGGAAACCGTCCGAACCGGATCCAGCGGAATACCGCGCGGATCGCGGCGCACCGGCTTGATGTCCACGCCTTCGTGCAATCGCTTGAAGATGACTCCATCGCTAGTGTTCGCCGGATTGCGCACGAAGCCATATTGCCCGCCCTGCCACGGATAGGATTTCACCCCCTCAAAATTCCGCTCCACGTACATATAGAAATCCGGCCCGCCGTTTCGATAAATCGCGTCATTTTCCGTCGGTAAAACAAGATCCACGGCGTGCGCGCACGCCGCTGTTAGTAATAAGAACATCCATTTCATCTTCAATCTCCCACCAGTTCCAAGAACACTTTTTCCAATGCCCCTTTATCCGTGCTGAGGCCTTTTAGCTCATCCACCGTGCCGAGGGCAATCACCTGCCCGTGGTTGATGATCGCCACGCGATCGGCCACTTCCTCCGCCACACTGAGTTGATGCGTGGAAAGAAAGATCGTCGTCCCGGCGGCGGAACGTCTCTTGAGTTCTTGCTTCACAATCGCGGCGTGGCGCGGGTCGAGCCCGACCATGGGCTCATCGATGATGATCACCTTGGGATCGTGCAGCAGCGCGGAGGAAATGACGACCCGCTGGCGGGTGCCGTGGCTGAGGTTTTCGATGAGTTGATCGCGATGCTCATTCAGATGCATCAGCTCGAAAAGCGCTTCCGTTTTCTCCTGAATCGACTCGCGGTTCATGAGGAACAGCTCCCCGACGAAACGCATGAACTCCACCGGCGTCAGCTTGTCGTAGAGAAACGGAAAATCCGGCACGTAGGCGACGACTTTCTTCGCTTCCGCCGGGTCCGTCTGCACGTCGAACCCGCCGACGATGGCGCGTCCGGCTGTGGGCTTGAGCAAGCCTGCGAGCATCTTGATCGTCGTGGTTTTCCCAGCGGCGTTCGGGCCGAGAAACGCGAAGAATTCACCTTGCGGAATATCCAGATTGATCCCCCGCACCGCCTCCAACTTTCCATAGCTGCGGGTGAGGCCTTCGATGCGGATCATGCGCGAGATTTTAACCACTAATCAGCACTAATCCACACTAATGGCGGGAGCAGCGTTCTGCCACGCGGCGCGGATGGCGGAGCGTGGAGCCGGTTTGCGGAGGTCGAAGTTTTCCGGCCGCTCATTCGCGTAGGTGGGAAACCATTTCCAGAGGAAGACGCCTTCGAGGAAGTCGGCCTTTGCGGTTTCTTCCAAGGCCACGCGGAGGCAGCGCTCCTGGAGCTCCTCGGCGTTCGGCCCACCAGTTTGATACGCCCACGGATGGGCAGCGGCGTCGCTCGATTCGTTGTAGCCGAGTTCGACGAAGAGGATGGGCTTCCCCATTTTCTGCGAATAGGCGGAGAGTTCGCCGAGCCATTTTTTCCAAGCCGCGCGAAGGATCGTCTCGTCGGGATTCTGCTGATCCTTGGTGGAGAGCGGGAAATACGCGAGGATGCCGATGCTGTCGAGCGCGTCCCAGAAAGGCACTTCGCGGAAGTCGTCCCAATTGGCGCCGTAAGTGAGCTTCCCGCGATAAACCGCCCGCACCTGGCGAATGATCTCGCGCCATTCCGCCTCTCGATGCACCGCGCGATGATACTCCAGGCCGATGCTAAGGATGGGAATTTTCTCCGCTTCGCAGACCACGGCCAGCCCGGTGATCCAGCGGGTGTAATCCGTAAAGAACCGCTTCCACTCCGCCTCGGTGGCGAAGTCGATTTCGCCGCGCCAGGAGAACTTCGTCCCCCAATACGCCAGATGCGGGATTAGCATCATCTGCAGGTTTTTCTCCCGTGCCCAACGCGCAGGCTGGACGATTTCCGGAGGAGCTGCCTCGGTGGAAAAGCGGATCGCGCCATTCTCGGCGATCTTCGCATACGGGTGGATCGCGAAAGCGTTTGCTCCGAGTGTTTTGATCTCGTCGAGCGTCGCCGCCATTTCCGGGGTCGCCCATTCCGGTCCAAACGTCTGGCAGGAAACGGTGATTCCCCGAAGCTTCGCCTCAGCGCCAGAAGCAGGCAGAGTCCCGATCAGGAGAAAGGAGAGAAGAGCCAGGATTCGCGCCATCATAGGAGAAGCGGGGCAGCTTCCCACGTGCCGCTCAGGAAAACCAGCGCGCAGACCGCCACCTCCAGACCGAGCGGTCTAGCCTCCGCCAACCCTCAGGCAGCCTCCAGTAGAACCCTGCTGGCCTCCACCAACCCTCCGACAGCCTCGGGGGCAATCGCATCCGGCTCCGCCAACCCTTCGGCAGCCTCAGGGGCAATCGCATCCAGCTCCGCCAGCCCTCCGGCAGCCTCGGGGGAAATCGCACCGCGCTCCGCCAACCCTCCGACGGCCGTGGGCAGTCCCACCACCAAGCTCCGCCAATGGTCCGCCAACCTCGGGAGCGATCCCATTCCCTTTGCCGACGCCTCCTCGTACAGATCCCTAACGCCAATCCCTCCGCTGCAGGCATTCGGTGAAATGTTTCCTTCTTTTTTCCTGCTCACG
>DASVRZ010000068.1:0-8970 GCA_036388355.1 Chthoniobacterales bacterium
AGCCAATCCGGATGGGGAAATCCATCTGCCAAAAAGCCATCCCGGCGGAGCAGGCGCTGAAGATCTTCCGGGACGGCAAAAGCGATTTGCTCCCGCGCTTCATCTCGAAGAAAGGGAAACCGTTCGCGGCCTATCTGAAACTGGAGGGCGACAAAGTCGGATTCGAGTTTGAGCCGCGGCAGAAGAAAAAGCCTGCGGTGAAGAAAACAGTCGAATCGAAAGCAGCTTAGGTTCTCTCTCGCTGCGGCGCAGCTGCGGTTTTAGCTTGAGACCACAACTTGTTGGGTTAAGGTGCGCGAAGTCAGCGTTCCCACCACAAGATGTTTTGCTCCAAATGCGGAGGTATCGAAGATAAAGTCATCGACTCCCGCTTGTCCAAGGATGGCAAAAGCATCCGGCGACGGCGGGAATGTGTCAGTTGCACCCACCGATTCACGACCTACGAGGAAGTCGAGCGTGCTGATCTTCGGGTGGTCAAGCGAGACGGCCGAAGCGAGTCTCTGAGTCGGCAAAAACTCCTGAACGGCATGGTCAAGGCCTGCGAGAAACGGCCTGTGAGCGTCGAAGTCCTCGAAAAGGCTGCGGAACAGATCACGCAGCAGCTGGAGGTGGAGTTCCGGCGGGAAATTCCCTCGAATGTGATCGGGGCAAAAGTCATGGACGTTCTTCATCAGCTGGATGAGGTGGCGTACGTTCGCTACGCGTCGGTCTATCGTCACTTCCAGGACATCGGCGAATTCATCGACGAGATCCAATCGCTCGAGCGCCGGCCGAAGCGGAGCGTTTTACAACCGGAGTTGTTCAAGTGATTGCCTTCGTTGACGATCTGCCGGTGATTCAACTCGCCACCGGCCAGGCGATCGCCTTTGAGCGGGACTGGTTGATCCGCTCTTTGTCCCAAGCAGCCCAGCGCGCAGGCTATGGCAAATGGTGGCTCGCCGAGCACGTCGCCGAAAGCGTGACCACCTATTTACGGGAGCAAAAGGAGTTGAATGTGCTCCCGGTCGAACGACTCACCAAAGCAGTGCAGTCGGTGCTGCAGGTGATCGGCTATGGGGAAGTGGCGCAGCATTTCATCCCTGCGGCGCCCAAGGTGCAAATCTCGCTGGTGACCCTTGCGGAAGAAGCTGGAGCCGCGTACGAGCTGGCATTCTTCGATCGGCTCGGGCGCCGAATTGAAGAAGTGCTTCGGGAGCAAAGCTGCTGCTTCGAACTCGTGGGCCTCGAAGCATGCGTGAAGTTGCTGCGAGCGCGGAAGGTCTGGAGCCGGGACTGCGATGCTTTGCGCAATGAGATTGTGATGTTTGCGAGAGAGCGCACAGGCACGGCCGCTGCTCAGCGAGATGTTTCCTTCTCCCTGCAATGACCCTCTTTGAACGCATCGCCGCACGGGAAATCCCTGCCCGGATTGTCCATGAAACGGAGGACTTCCTCGCCTTCCACGACATCAACGGACAAGCCCCGGTGCATGTGCTCATCGTCCCCAAGCGCGTTATCCCGCGCATTGCCGAAGCGGCCCCGGACGATGCGGCGCTGCTCGGGCGGATGCTCCTCGCCTCGCGGGAGATTGCGACCCAGCTAGGGGTTGCGGAAAGTGGTTACCGCTTGGTGATCAACAATGGTGCCGATGCCGGCGAATCGGTGCCTCACCTCCACATCCACCTTCTCGGAGGCCGTGCGCTGCAATGGCCGCCGGGATGAACTTGCGTGGCATTGCCATTCGGATGCCAAACTGCGTTCCTCCAAATCTAACTAACTAACCAAATGCTTTCTCTCGACCGGCTCCTCCCTATCCTGACTTTGGTAGTAATCTATGCGGAACGAATGAGGGAAGTGCGGACCCGTCGCGAGACTGTTCCGGGGGCGAGAAAGGAGAGCCTTACCTTCAATTTGTTTATGATCTGCGGAATCCTGATGGTGATTGGCGCCATTGGGGAATTCATGATTCGCGGAACGCGTCTTTGGTGGCCCGGCTATCTTTTAGGCGTGGTAGTTTCCGTAGCGTCTTTTGTGATCCGGCGACAGGCGATCGCCGCCCTCGGGAAGTTTTGGAGTCTTCATGTCGAGATGCGAGACGGACACGAGTTTGTGCAAACTGGCCCCTTCCGGTGGATGCGGCATCCCGTTTATTTTTCCATGTTTCTGGAGCTCGCCGGCCTCGCTCTCGTCTCGTCGGCGTTCATCACCTTCGCAGTCGTCATGATGATCTTCATTCCGACCATGTTCTACCGATTGAAGATCGAGGAGGAGGCATTGCTGGCGCAATTCGGCGGCACGTATGCAGATTACCAGAAAAGAACGCCGCTGATTCTGCCCTGGAAGGGGCCTGTTCCTCCATGAGGGAGCAACGCCCGCAGCGTCGGGTCGTCATTACCGGGATGGGCGTCGTCGCGCCGAATGGAACCACTCTGGAGACGTTCTGGACGTCTGTCCGCGACGCGCAAAGTGCAGCGGGTCCATTGACCCGATTTCCTTCGACCGGCGCGCCGGTAAAAATTGCCTGTGAGATAACTGATTTCCGGGCGGATAAGTACATGGATGCCAAGATCGCCCGGCGTTTGGATCGGTCCATCCTGTATGGCATAGCGGCGGCGCACCTGGCGGTTGCAAATTCCGGATTGGAAATCAGCAAGTTGGATCCAGACCGGGTTGGCGTGATTGAAGCCACGTCAGTGAGCAACAATGAAACTGCCGCACGAGCCGAAGAGGCCTATGCTGCCAAAGGATACCGCGGGGTCAGCTTGTTTGCGATGATCAACGGCTATTCTGGAGGCGGCAGCGGCGAAATCTCGCTGCATTTGGGAGCGCGCGGACATGCTGTGACGATGAGTACGGGCAGCGCCTCCGGCAATGATGTCATGGGCTATGCAATGAGCATGATCAGCAATGACGAAGTCGACGCCGTGGTAGTGGGCGGCGCAGAAGCTCCAATCATTCCTTCGATCTGGGGAACCTTTTGCCAGGGAAGAGTAATGACCCGAATTCAGGGTGATCCCAAGCAAACAATGCGGCCATTTGATAGGACGCGTGACGGCTTTATCCTGGGAGAAGGTGCCGCTTTCCTGGTCTTCGAGGAACTGACGCATGCGCTCTCGCGCGGAGCCATGATCTATGCAGAAGTCCTGGGGCACGGGAGAGCCTGTGAAAGCTACCACCCCGTTGCACCTCAGCCGGATGGCATAGGTATTATCCGGGCGATGGAAAAAGCGTTGCGCAACTCTGGGATCGACTTGGAAGAAGTCGATTATGTGAATGCCCACGGCACGGCCACGGAGGCAAACGATTTGGTGGAGAGCAAAGCTATTCAGAAGTTTTTTGGCGGGTACACTCGACGTCTTGCGGTGAGTTCCACCAAACCTATCACGGGACATTTGATGGCTGCGGCAGGAGCGGTTGAAACGGTGGTGTGTGCCCTGGTGACGCATCATCAGGTCATTCCGCCCACGGCGAATCTCAGGAATCCTGAGGCAGGGATGAATCTCGACTTTGTCCCCCTCCTGGCACGTCCATACCCCGTACGTGCAGTGATGAACTTGAGCAGCGGATTTGGCGGGAAGAATGCGTGCCTGCTGATGCGCCGCTTTGATCCACTGTCATGAAATTCCTGGGACTGGCACCGCTGATTGGAGCCATCTGCAATCTCTTGCTGTCGGTTTTCATCATCGCGCAGGATCCCCGCTCGAAAACAAACCGGGTGTTCTTCGCGTGGGGCTTGTGCATCAGCGTCTGGAATGTCGGGACGTTCATGCTGTTTCGCACTTCCTCAGCGGAGGCTGCATTAACCTGGGCAAGGTTCCTACAGTTCGGCGTCATCTTCATTCCAGTCACGCTCCTGCACCTGTCGCTTTTGGTTGCTCAGGTGCATCCGGGGCGTTGGTTGATTGGCTGTTACCTTTTCCAGGCGGGCCTCGCAGCGCTTAATTGCACGGACCTGTTTATCTCAGGTGTCCGGTATGTCGGCTATGCCTGGTATTCCGTGGCCGGTCCGGGCTTCTGGGCCTTTGTCGCAACCTTTTCCCTGACCACCGTCTCGATTATCGTGCTCATCAGGCGACGGCGAACTCTGGCTCCATTGCAGCAGCGACGGCTAAATGGACTGATCCTGGCGCAGACTCTCCTCGTGGTGCTCGGCACCAATGACATTCTGCCGATCTTAGCCGTGGATGAATACCCTTTCATCGGCGCGAAAATCTATCCTTACGGAAGCATCGCGGCGATCTTCTATGGAATCATCGTCGGCTACAGTGTGCTGCAGCATCAGTTGCTGAACATTAGAGTAACTCTGGGCCATTTCGCAGCCCACCTCGTTCGGTTTCTCTTCCTGTTGCTGATCGGGCTCGCCTTGCAGCTCACCCTGGTGGTCGTCGCACCCGGACAATACAACTCCTTTTCCTTCGTTGGGTCGTTAGCCGTGCTGCTGATCAGCACCCTAGTCGCGTCGCTGCTTTTCCCCCGGCTGATGGGCGATAAAGCTGAGGGCCTCGAGCGTCGGCTGCTCGGAGATCATTTCGAATATCAGGATCAAGCTCGAAGCTTTATCGACAGCATGAGTTGGTACACCGACTTAAACCTGCTGTTTGACGATCTAAATGATCTGCTTACCGGGACTTTCCGGCTCTCGTGTTATCAGATCATTTTGCGCGATGAGGCTAGCCTGGCTTTCACACTCTTCCGCGCTCATCCGAGCACTCCGCAGCAGCACATTCCCGAGCTGAGGCAGCAATCACCGATTTTGCAGTACTTCGAGTGGAACAAGGCCGAATACCTCGTCCTGCAGCTGGGATACTCGCGGCCTGGGGACGCTTCAGTAGAAAAACTGGCTCGGGATCAACTGGCGTTTTCCTCCATGGAGCTTTGCTTCCCCCTTTCTTCCGAAAACCAGCCCTTTGGTTTGCTCCTGGTCGGGCCCAAAAACGACGGAAAGCCCTTTACCGCGACGGACATCAATCTGCTCGTCGCCTTGGTTAAAAACATGAGTCTGATGGTGAATCAGATCCGGCTGAAAAATCAGATCCTCCAAGCGCAGGAACTGGATCTGCTTGGCAGAATGTCCCGGGGCATGGCGCACGATCTAAACAACCTGCTCACACCAGTCTGGACGTTGCTCCAGCTCTCGATCGAAAGCGGTAGTGGCAGCTTCGATGACGAACTGCTGCCAGTCGCCCTGAGAAATGTCAAAACGATGCGAGCCTATATCAAGGAAGCGTTGTTCTTTTCGGAGAATCTTCGCCCTGATCTCCAACTCGGCCGCCTTGATCTAATCACGCGACAGGCGGCGGACCTCGCCCGCGCCAGCCGAAGCAAAACCATTGCAATTGAGGTTCACAGTGCGGGCGAAGTTCTCGCCGAGGTCGACGAAGTTCTAGTTCAACGTCTGATTGCAAACTTGATCTCAAATGCGATCGACGCTTCCCCGGAAAATGGGCGCGTTGATGTTCAGCTGGAACGCCTTTCGAAGACCGAGACCAGTCGCGATTGGCTCCGCATTCGCGTGATCGATCATGGGGAAGGAATCGCAAAGGAAAATCTCAGCCGGATTCTGACTCCCTACTTCACCACTAAAAATCGCGGGGATGAAAACCGTGGCTTTGGACTTGGACTGGCCATTTGCCGGAAAATCGTAAATCTCCACGGCGGCAATCTGACCGTCTCAAGCCAGCTGCGGAAGGGAACCACTGTCCAGGTGGATCTTCCCAGCCGCCAGGTGAAGACGGCCACTCCGCCGATCGCTGCCTCCACTTCCTAAATGCGCACCCTGCTCGTCGTCACCAAACAGCCTTCGATGGCTACGGCAGTGCAGGCGGTTCTGGACCCGCTGAGCTTCCAACTGATCTGCAAGGAAGAGGTCGCCCAAGCCGAGTTTCTCCTCTCACGAGGCGCGATCGACGCCGCCATTTTGGATATCGAGCTCACGGATCGTCGCGCGATTCGGAGCATCGAGGAGACGAAGTTGCACGCGCCTGGCTGCCCGATCATGATCTTCTCCGGAGCGAAGCAGTGGGAGTGGGAAGAGGACGCCTATTTGCTCGGAGTAGCGCACGTGCTCACCAAGCCCGTTCGCGGCAAGCTTTTGAACACGCTGCTCGCGCGGATGTTCCCGGATCAGGATGGAACCCGAGTGCTTCCGCCAGCTCCGGCTTCTTCCGCACAAGCGGCCGAGGTGCGCTCGCACGGAGATCAGATGCGTGCACTGGAGGCGCTGCGCCGCTTCTCCGGAGTCCTCGCCCACAGCCTCGATTCAGCCGCTTTGCTGAAGCATTTCCTCCTGTTGCTCCGGGAGATCATCGGCGTCAATCGCGCGATCATTTTCCTCCGGAAGCCGGCGGGGGTCATGAGCGATAGTCCGCTTTCGGCCGATGACCGCTGGCTCCGTTCCGCCTGCGCGATCGGCCTGGATCAGAGCGTTCTCCAGCATTTCGCCTTGTCCCTTGGCGCCGGGATCGGTGGAGCGCTTCATCGCCACGGCCGCATCTTGCGCGCGACGGCGCAGGAATCGATCGCCAGCCGCGAGATCAGTAAGGAGTTTCAGTTACTCGGCGCGGAAGTCGCCATCCCGATCCTCGACCGCGAATCACTGCTCGGAGTGGCGGTGCTCGACGAACGCCTCACTGGGGAAGCTTATACGAATGAAGAGCTTTCGATCATCTTCCACATGCTGGAAGAAGTCGGGCTCTCGCTCCGGAATACGTGGCTGCATGATCAGGTGCAGGCAAACCAGGGAATGCTCGGTGACATCCTGGGACATCTCGGCAGCGGCTGTCTGGTGGTGGGCGGCAATCTCGCCACGCTGCACGCCAACAGTTCGGCGCGGCGCTTTTTCCTGTACGATCGTCCGGGGAAAACGCACCTCGAGTTCTCCGATTTGCCGCAAGCCTTGGGGAGTATGGTTTTCACCGTGATCAAAACGGGAGCTTCCCTACCCGCCTTTAAGTTTCAGCTCCCGCATCTTGCGGACCAATATTACCGGATCGCGATCAGTCCCTTCCGCATGCAAGACGCCAGCGGCACCCACGCGGCCCTGATGATCATCGAAGACATCACGGAGCACGAACATGCCCAGCGGTTGGAGATCGAAGCGACCCGCTTGCGGCTGGTGAAATCGATGGCGGAGCATCTCGCGCACGAGATTGGAAACTCGCTGGTTCCACTCTCGACGCACCAGCAGTTGCTCAAGGATTCCATCGGCGATCCCGAGTTCCAGGAATCGCTGTCCGCGGCTCTCGCCAGCGGCGTGAAGCGGATTTCCAGGCTCTCGAATCAGATGATGTTTCTGGCTCGCGAATGGCAGGGAGAATTTCTGGAATCGGTGCAGATTTCAGATCTGATTGTGGAAGCTTTTCACGAGGCGCACACCTTTCATCCGGGCAAAAAGCTGGCGCAACTTAGCTTTGCCAGCAAAGAGCTGGTTGATTGGAAAGTCACTGGGGATCACAAAGCGTTGAGGCACGCCTTTTCCGAAATCATCCTCAATGCGCTCCAGGCAAATCCAGACGATCCAAACGTCCAGGTGCAGCTGATCCAAAAGAACGGGGATGAACCAAGCATGAGCGTGGAAGTTCGCGATTCTGGGAAGGGATTTAGCGCCGAAGCAGCTGAGCGCGGGCCGGAACCTTTCTTCTCCACCCGGAACGTCGGGCTTGGTCTTGGCCTTACGGTTTCCCGCAGGATCATCGAAAGCCACCACGGCAAAATCGAGATTGCGCCGTCGGAAGACGGGGAGCACGGCATGGTTCGCGTGTCTCTCCCTTACGCGAACTAAGTGGACCTTCCCGACTTGTTTCGAATAATTGCTCGCTAAGGCCCGTCGATTGCTCTCCCATTCGGGAATGATCCTCAATCGAGTCCTCCCACTCGTTTCCTTCATCGCCCTTTTCCCCGCGACCTCCTGGAGTCTGGGCGTTCGGATCGCGGATCAAAATGCTGAGGCAACCGCGCGGGGAAATGCCTTTGCCGCCACTGCGGATAACCCTTCGGCGATCTACTACAATCCCGCGGGAATCACCCAACTCGATGGCACCCGCGCCCTCTTGGGTGCGTATTCCATCACTCTGAAGGCTGACGTCGAGCTGGAGAGCGGGGACAACCGCTCCTTTTCCAGCACCAACGACGAATGGCAATTGGTGCCGCAGGCGTTTCTCACGTGGAAACCGCCGGCTTCTCCGATCGCGTTCGGCTTGGGAATGTATGCGCCGTATGGGTTCGCCTTGGAATACCCCGATGACACGCCGTTCCGGACGATCGCGAAAAAAGGACGAATTCAATACCTGACGATCAACCCCGTTGTGGCCTGGAAGATCAGCGATGCCTTTTCCGTTGGCGTCGGGGCAACCATCAACTACGGCAAGGTTGAATTGGAACAAGGCGCGCTCGCGGTCGGCGACAAGTTTCGCTTCGAGGGGGACGACATCGATTACGGATTCAACGCGGGCATCAAATGGACGCCGCACCGGATGCATCATTTCGGAGTTAACTATCGCAGTGCCACGACGCTGGACTTCGAAGGCGAATCGCACCTCAAGTACGCCGGCTTCGAGGTGGCGACTCCCTTTGGTCCTTTTCCGGTCGAAGGCGTGGACCAACGGCAGAATGCCAACGCGAGCTTCGATTTCCCCCAGAATGTCGTGCTCGGCTACGCCTTCACTCCAACGCCCGACTGGAACCTCGAGGTCAACGTTGACTGGACGGATTGGGACAGCCTCAATGTGGTGACTCTGGAGCAGGAATCCGGGGACATCGCGCTGCCGTTCAACTGGCGCTCCAGCTTCTTCTATGAGTTTGGGGTCACGAAAAAGTTTGCGCAGGGCTGGCAGGCGAGCGCCGGTTATATCTATAGCGAAAACTCAGTTCCAAATGAGAGTTTCAATCCGATTGTTCCTGATTCCGATCGCCACATTTTCAGCGTCGGGGTCGGGCAGCGCCGGGAGAAGTTCAACTGGAACCTCGCCTATCAATACGCCCATGGTCCTGACC
>DASVRZ010000069.1:0-4896 GCA_036388355.1 Chthoniobacterales bacterium
TCCACCCAGCCCAAATCATCGATCCCGCTCAACCGCCAGCGCAGAGTGATTGGCCCATGCTCTCGCCGCGAGAAATGGGAGGAATACACGTCCACCTCCACCTCGGCACCCGCCGCCTTCCGACTAATCGGCGGCGCATCGATGGGGAGCACGTCGCCTTGATTGATGATGTTGGAGTCGTATCCGAAATCCTTCTTCGTTCGGTCGTAGTTCAGGAATCCGTTCCGCTCCCACTCCACGTCGTGCAGCTCTGTATAGATATAGGCGGAAAGTTCGCCGTGGCGGCGGAGCTCGTTCGTGAGGAACTTGAAGCTCCAACTCACGTCCACATCGCCGTCGAGCGCGCCGACCCCCCCATATTCACTATTAATGAGAGGCTGGGATCCCTGGCTCTTCCCCGGGACGTAGTTAAAGCTGGAGCCTGCGTAGGTTTCCCTAACGACATCGGCAATGTGCTTTCGTGAGAACTCGTAATCGTTGGTGTAAAAGTGCCACGAGTTAATATCCGTGTCGCCGTGACCGTATGTTTGGAGGTGATCCCACGCGACAACGCTCATGTCTTCAATTAACCGGGTAGGATCCAGCGATTTTGCGATCTGCCACATCTCATCAATCCATGTCCACGCGGAGTCGTTCACCGTTTTAGCACCTGGGACGCGAGCGACATCCGGCACCGGGAGGAGGCTGGGGTTGATCAAGGGGTAAAGCTCGTCCTGGCCTCCGAATCCCCAAGTTTCGTTGAAGAGACACCACGCGATGATCGACGGGTGATTGATATCCCGCGCGATTCCGGCACGCATCATTTTCTCAAAACGCGCCCGCCCGAGAGCGGTATTGCCGCCTTCTCCGAAGTTTGGAAAATCGGTCATCAACAACATTCCGGAAACGTCCGCCTCGTGGAGCAAAAGCGGGTCATCGATTTTGATGTGGACGCGTAGGAAGTCGAACCCGAAGGAGCGCGCTGCGGCGATGTCGTTGCGGATGGTTTGCAGGTCGCCTGCGGTATAAACGCCGTCTGGATAGTAGGACTGGTAAAGCGCCCCGCGCAGGTAAATGGGTTTCCCGTTGAAGATGAGCGCGGCGGGGGCCGTTCCAGAAGGAGGTGCTGCGGCAAGACTCCGCATGCCGAAGTAACCGTGAACCACATCTCCGGGCGTGCCGTTCAAAGTGAGACGGATCCGATAAAGCTGCGGATCACGCGGGTCCCAGAGAATCACCGGATCGAGCTGAATAACGGTTTCCGCAGAAACGCCTTGTGCTTGGGTCTCCAGCGAGAGGACCTCGCCGGTTGGAGTGGTGACGTCGATCGAGATCGTCCCTGGACCGGTGGTAAACACCCTCAGCAACGCCTGCTTCGCAGTGATGTCGGGCAACACCTCAAACCGCTCGATGTAGTTGGCCGCTCTCGGCTCGATGAAGACGGTCTGCCAGATGCCGCTTGCGGAGCAGTACCAGCCCCACTGTTTTCCGACTGGTTGCTCCCGATTGTCCATGGGATCCTCGACGCGCAGAACAAGCCACGCCTCCCGCTGCCCGTTTGCTCCGATCTTCAGGAAATCCGTCACGTCGAATTCGAACGGAGTATATCCATCTTCGTGCCAGCCGAGGTATTCGCCGCCGCACCAGGCGTCAGTACGGAAGTCGGCAGCCCCGATGGTGAGAATGACCCGCTTGTTTTCCCAATGCTTGTTCTCGGGAATGACGATTTTCCGACGATACCAGCCCACTTCGTGCCGGTCGGCGCTGCGGTGATTCTGCATCGTCACCTCCAGCGGGCGGCGAAAGGGGCGGGTGGAGTAATAATGGTCGTTGCCAGCCGAATCCGCTTCGCCCCAGGCAGCGAGAGATTCCCAGCAGAACGGCACCACGATCTGCTCGGTCCAGCGCTCCTCACTGGGGCGGAACCACTCTTCATTCATGCCCACCCGATCTCCGTCGAAGCGGAATTCCCACGAGCCGTTCAAGTTTACCCAGTCCACTCCGTGAACGAAGCCTCGTTGCCGGTCGGGTCGTGGGTATTCAGGGCGGGGAAGATAGAGGCGTGTCAGCATGGTGCCCCAATTCGTCTCCGGAGAGGCTGCTGGATTCAAGGTTTTCCTGTGCGAACCGCGCTCAGACAGGCGAAATGAATATTTGTCTTCAAAATTTCGTCGGTTGGCCCATGATCTGCCAAATGACTATTTCCTCAGGGACAACACTTACCGTCAGCTTGAACACCACGTGCGTTGATTGAGTGATTATGACAACCACCAACCCACTTCCGACTAACAAACTTTCTTCCGGCTCGGCCTTGCACGTCATCTCGACCGATTCGAAGCAGTCTCCGGCCTCGAACGCCAAAACAGGCCGCGATTACCCGATCATCGTTCATTCCCATCTGCACTGGAGCTGGGTCTGGCAACGTCCGCAACAGTTTCTCTCCCGCCTGTCGGCGACTCACCCGATCCTTTTCGTCGAGGAGCCGCTTTTTGACGCAAGCCTCACCGAAGCACAGGTCGAGGTCAGCCAGGCTGATAAATTTCCCAACATCACGATCGTTCTTCCTCGGCTTCCTGAAGCTTGGAGACACGACCGCGAGCGTATCGATCTCGAACGCCGCCGTGCTCTGGACGAAGTCCTCGACGGCCCACTCGGGGAAGTCTTCGCTGAGCCTGTCCAATGGTTCTACGATCCGATGGCCGTTGGGCCTTTTGCTGGCCAAGTGAACGAAATTGCCAACGTCTATGATTGCATGGACGAGCTCGCCCAGTTCCGCGGTGCTCCTGCTGAATTGGTGCGCCGTGAGCGGTTGCTCCTCGAGCTCGCTGACGTCGTCTTCGCTGGTGGACCAAAGATTCACAGCTCGAAGGTGAAGCACAACTCTAACTGCCACTCCTACGGCTGCGGCGTCGAGATTGCCCACTTCGGCAAAGCCCGCCTGGCCGAAACTCAGATTCCTGAAGACGTGGCTCACATCAAAGGACCGATCCTCGGCTTCTTCGGTGTTGTCGATGAACGCATGGACTACGATCTGATCGCCAAGATCGCTGATGCCCATCCTGACTGGCAGCTCGTGATCATCGGGCCAGCCATCAAGGTCGATCCAGCGAATTTCCCACAACGGGAGAACATTCACTGGATGGGTGGCCGCGATTACCAACAGCTCCCAGCCTACGTGAAGGCATTCGACGTTTGCCTCATGCCCTTCGCCATCAACGAAGCGACTGAGTTCATCAACCCAACCAAAGCTCTGGAATACATGGCAACGGGAACACCGATTGTTTCCACCGCGATCGAAGACGTGGTGCTGCAGTTCTCCGACGTGGTTGCCGTTGCCAATTCTCACGAAGAGTTCATCAGCCACTGCGAGAAAGCGGTTTCTGCACCGAGCGAGAAAGCGATTCAACTCGGCCTCGAGCTCACCAAGATCAACTCTTGGGACGCGATCGTGGAGCGCCTCGAGCAGCACATCGCAGACGTTCTTGAGTCCGACGAAGACGAAGCGACCTACGCGGCGTAATTCTTCACACCACTTCTACTGGGCACGGCGGCAAGGCATTGAGAAATGCCTTGCCGTATTGCTTTGTAAGGATGCGGTTGTCGAGCACGACGATGATGCCGCGGTCCTGCTGGGTGCGGATCAGGCGACCAACGCCCTGGCGGAATTTTAGGATCGCTTCGGGAAGGGAGAATTCGGAAAAGGGATCGCCACCTTGGGATTGGATGTGTTCCAGCCGGGCTTCGATCAACGGATGATCCGGAACGGCAAATGGTAAGCGAGTGATGATGACATTGCTTAGTGCCTCGCCCGGCACATCGACGCCCTGCCAAAAGCTGTCGGTGCCAAAGAGAACCGCGTTTCCGGTGCTTTTAAATTCCTCCACCAGCCGATGGCGCGGCATGCCTTTGCCTTGCACTAGAAAGTTCCACTTCGACCGAGCGAAGTATCCTTCCATCTTCTCCGCCAGCGAACCGAGCGTCTTGTAGCTGGTGAAAAGGACGAACGCTCGTCCGTTGCTCTGCTCCAGGAAATGGGCAATCCACTTTTGCAGCGCGTCTTCGTAGTCTGCATCGCGAGGATCCGACATTTTGCGGACCGCAAATACGCGCATCTGCTTCTCGTAATCGAACGGGCTCCCAATCATCGCGCCGTGCACATCCTGCGCGCCCATGCGGTTTTTGAAGTAACCTAAATCCGCTCGGCCGGTCGCCAGCGTAGCGCTGGTGAGAATGCAGGAATTATTCTCCCGGAAAAACATGTGCCGCAGATGCGACGACAGATCGATCGGCGCGGCGTTGAGCGAAAGCGACATCCCGGTTTTCCCGGCTTTCTCCACCCAGTAAACGCTCTGTTCCTCCCGCTGATTGAGGAAGTCGGCGATGGCCAGGCGGGCGTCGCGAACGCGCCGGCCCATGTCTTGCAGCTCGGCCTTAGTGATGTCGTCATCGACGCGCTTGAGGCAATTGACGACGGTGTTCTGCAATTCCGCCAGCGAGTTGGTGATGCTGTCCTCTACCAGTTCCGGATGCCGAACGCGATACTCACGGCCTTTCTTGAAATCGCAGGCTTCACCCACCGACTCGAAGAATTCATCCACTTGATCGATCGCGCGGGTGGACTGGCGAACGCCTTCTCCGTCGCCCAAAATCGTGAACAACCCTTTGCGCGTCTTGGCGTTGTAGAGTCGCTGAATCGCGTTCTTCAAACCATACTGCGACACGCCCAGCCCGATGTGTTTAGCAGCGACGGCCTCCACCGTATGCGCCTCGTCAAGGATGAGGAAATCGTTCGCGAAAAGGAAGCCGCTCTCCTTGTCGCCTAACTCCGCAGGCGATCCGAGCAGCATGAACAGCAACGTGTGATTCATCACCACCACATCCGCTGAGAGGTAGCGTTTGCGCGCCTGTTGATAGAAA
>DASVRZ010000070.1:0-6046 GCA_036388355.1 Chthoniobacterales bacterium
ATTCCGCGCAGCCGTTGCTCCGGGGTATGGAAAAGCCATGGCGCGGGACATGGCGCGTAGTGTGCATTCTCGTAAACGGAGCACGGCCCGGGAGGATATCTCCGAAGCCGCGTTGTGGTTCCTCAATCGCGAGCAGCCTGACGCCCCCAAGGGAGATCTGAGCATTCTGATCCAAGGAAAAAACGAGCAGGAAGCCAGCACCCTCTGGATCCAGCAAGAGCTCGTCCGCATGGGCTATCCTCTCAATTTCTGATTCCTCAAAGCACCGCTTCATGGCTCTTCCCCGGATCTCCAAACGCAAAGCCCTCCACGAGTGGACGCTTTACTTCTTCATCCTCCCTGGACTGCTGCTGATCGGAACGTTTTCCTACTACCCAGCGGTCAGCGCGGTTTTCCACTCCTTCTTCGATTGGGAGGGCGGCGATGTGAAGCAGTTTACCGGATGGCTTAACTATCGGCGGCTCCTTCAGGACGATATCCTGTGGAAGTCGTTTATCACGGTGGCCATTTTGATCATCGCGAACTTCTTCAAGATGGTTCCGGCGATCGCCATGGCCGTGGTCATTCACCGAATGAGAAGCGATCGCTGGCAGTATTGGTATCGCGTTTTGCTCGTGGTGCCGATGATTGTGCCGGGCTTGGTGACGTTGTTCATCTGGAAGTTTTTCTTCGATCCCAACTTGGGAATCCTCAACCGGTTCCTCGATGCCACCGGGCTGAAGTCCGTCCTCGTCTCGTTGGACCACACGTTCGGCTGGGATGTTTTTCATGCCCATCTCCCGATCGCCTGGCTGAGTCAGCCGGATCTCATCATCCCCTCGCTCATCATCTGGGGCTTCCCGTGGATCGGCGCTGTGGGCGTGCTTATCTACCTTGCGGGTTTGCAGTCCATTGGCACCGAAGTTTACGAAGCAGCCGAATTGGATGGCGTGAATTCCTGGCAGAAATTCATCCACATTGAGTTCCCGCTCATCATGACGCAGATCCGCATCAGCGTGGTGCTTCTGGTCATCGGAACGATCCAGGGCTTCGGATTGCCCCTGCTCCTGCTCGGGCCGAACGGCGGCCCAGGTGCGCGCGGGATGGTGCCGGGGCTCTGGATGTTTAACCGTGCGTTTAGCGCTGGTGAGTTCGGCTATTCCTGCGCGATCGGCATGATGCTTTTCGTCTTCATTTTGATCCTCACCTGGATCAACAACAAATATATCCGGGTCGAGAAATGATCCTTCTTTTATGAAAACGGCCATCACTCCCCCTGCTCCGGCGCCCACGAAAAAGCGGTCCGATTGGGGCAAGCACCTCTTCATCTGGATCGTGCTCCTGATCGAGTTTCTGCCGTTTTACATGATGATGCAGATCTCGGTGAAGAATAACAGCGAGTTCCTCCAGAACCCCTGGCTGCCGCTTTCGCCGGCGCAATGGCATTGGGAAAACTGGGTCTTCGGAATCAAGCTGGTGGGACCGTACGTGATCAACACGATCTTTGTAGCGGTCCTCGGGACGCTCTTCTCCGTGTTCTTTGCCGTGCTCGGCGCCTACTTTTTTGCCCGCGTGAGAATGCCTGGGAGCGACTTCTTTTGGGCCGCTTTTCTGGTGTTGATGCTCCTTCCTGGCGTCGCAAATATTGTTCCGCTCTTTCAGCTTCTGAAAAGTCTCAACCTGCTGAACAGCCTGTGGGCTTTGATCATTCTCGGGACTGCAGGAGGGCAGGTTTTCGCGATCTTTGTATTACGAAATTTCATCGAGGACCTGCCGCGAGATTTGTTTGAAGCTGCGGAAATGGACGGCGCATCCCACTTCCGACAGGTGTGTCACATTGTGTTTCCCATGAGCGCGCCGATCATCGGCACGCTCTCGATCCTCGCGTTTCTCGGGCAGTGGAACGACTTCCTCATGCCGCTCATCGTGCTGCGCGATCATAAGCTTTTCACGCTCGGCGTCGGCCTGATTTACCTCGATGGCGAATACGTTAAACAATGGGGCCAGATCATGGCGGCGTTCTTTATTTCGAGCATTCCGCTGATCATCATCTTTATGTTCTGCATGAAACTCTTTGTGCGCGGCCTCAGCGCCGGCGGAGTTAAAGGCTAAACCCATTTTTCCCATGACCCATCCTGATCCTCTTACTCCTGCTCCCGGCAAATTCCCCAGCGACTTCCTGTGGGGCGCTGCCACTGCTTCCTATCAAATCGAAGGCGCCCACGACGCCGATGGAAAGGGTCTTTCCGTTTGGGACATGATGTCTCGCAAGGAAGGCGCGATTCCGAACGGCGTCACCGGCGATATCGCATGCGATCACTACAATCGTATGAAGGAAGACGTCGCCATGATGAAAGAAATGGGGCTGAAGGCCTATCGTTTCTCCATCTCGTGGGCGCGTATCCTCCCCGAAGGCACCGGCGCAGTGAACCAGAAGGGGCTCGATTTCTACTCCGCTCTGGTCGACGAGCTGATCGCCGCGGGTATCGAGCCCTGCGCTACGCTTTATCACTGGGATCTCCCGCTGGCGCTGCATCATCGCGGCGGCTGGATGAACCGCGAGACCGCGGATTGGTTTGCGAACTACGCCACCATCGTCGGGCAAGCCTTGGGCGATCGCGTGAAATGGTGGATGACGCTCAATGAGCCTTCCGTCTTTATCGTGTGCGGCTACGTGGACGGGAATCACGCTCCGGGATTGAAGATTTCCGTGACGGAAGCCCTCCGCTGTATGCATCACACTCTGCTGGCTCACGGCAAGGGCACAATCGCCCTGCGCGCCGCCTGTGCGAAGCCGATCAAGATAGGAATGGCACCTGCCGGCTATTCAAAGATTCCTGACACAGAGACTCCGGAAGACATCGAAGCGGCGCGACGCTCCCTTTTCAACGTCTCGGGACAATCGCTATGGGACGTTAGTCTCTGGATGGATCCGGTTTTTCTCGGAAAATATCCCGAAGAGGGTGCCGCGGTTTTCAAATCCAAATGGCACAACCCCTCTGAGGAAGATTTGAAGATCATCCATCAGCCACTCGATTTCATCGGCTTCAATTGCTATTCGGGCATCAGGGTGCGAGCCGGGGGTGGAGAAAAAGAGGGAGTGCGTGCGACATCGTTGGGCGGCGGCGGTAAAGCAGCCTCAGCAGCCTCCGAAGATCTGCCTTATCGACAGGAACATCCGACTGGTCAGCTCAGTTGGCTCATGGTCGCCCCGGAAGCGCTCTATTGGCAGGCCCGATTCTACAACGAACGCTACGGGAATGGGAAACTCCCGGTGATCATTACCGAGAATGGCTTCTGCAGTGGCGACTGGATCGGCGTCGATGGCCGCGTCCACGACGCTGCGCGGATTGAGTATTTGTATAGCTATCTGCGCGACTTTAAACGGGCGGCAGCGGAAGGGATTCCGCTCGGGGGTTATTTCCAATGGACGTTGATGGACAACTTCGAGTGGGCGGAAGGCTACAAGCCGCGCTTCGGATTGGTGCACGTGGATTTCGCCACCCAAAAGCGCACCTGGAAGGATTCTGCTTACTGGTATCGCGATGTGATCGCCTCCAACGGCGCAAACCTGTAGACAAGGCTCCCAAAAAGAAAGAGCGCGCAGACGTTTCTCAACGTCGCGCGCTCTTCTAACTCAATTGTATTGGGTGCTTAGCAGATGCGGCCGCGTTTGCCAGCCTGGCTGTGGCCGATCGGCTCCGGACCCACCCAGCGTTGATCGATCGGCTCGTCGGAGCGCTGATAGCGAGTGTCGGTGGATAGACGCACGTTGCGTGTCGTGTTGTCGGTGCTGGCGTGCACCAGGTCTGTTCGGAAAGTCAGAATGTCGCCCATTTGGTATTCCTCTGTTAACCAGCGGCCGCCCATTTTTTCCTGAAGCGTGACTGGGTTCTTCGACAATGTGCCATTGAACTTCTTACCACCTGGGACTTCAGGGCGGTTGGTGCAGAACGCGTCCACATCGGAATTGAGATAATTCCGGATGCGTTCCGCCTGGAGGTGGGATTTCTCCAGGAGCATCAGGCCTCCCAATTCGTAGCTGACCGGACCATACGGGATCCATGCGGTGTAGAGACGATGTGTGCCGCGGCCCATGTAAACGATGTCGCAATGGGGTGGCGTGCCTTTGCCAATGCCCATGGCACGGAGCCAAACGAACGAGGCAGTCACCTTGTGGCAACACTGGCTGCGCGGGTCGTGGTGGGTCACGCCAAGACGCGGAAAGAATCCGATCTGTGGGTGAAGCAAGCTTGCCGCCTACTTGATCAGAATCTCTCGCGGCAAGAAGCCACCGGCCAGGCCGTCGCCCGCAGCCTGGACATGGGCTACGAAAGTTTTCGCAAGAAATTTGTGCATCACACCGGCGTGTCGCCGGGGCGTTACCGCGAGTTGCGGCGGATCGAAAAAGCGCAGCAGATTCTCCAGAGCAAGCGCATGACCAACAAGGAACTCGCCGACATGCTGGGCTTCTGCGACGAGGGGCATTTCTCGAAGGCTTTCCGCAAAGCTGCTGGAATGTCTCCCCGCGCTTTCGTGAAATCGATGCAGGACAGGCCCGCCGCTTCCCCCGGCGGCTGAAGCGGCGCCGGAGGAATAGCGGATCTCTTCTAGCTAGCGGACGTAGTCGTCCTTGGCTCCAGCAGGCGCTGAACGAAGAGCGCAGCCGATGGGTTTGTGGATGTCCGTCCTACGATCCGCGCCTGGCAGACGATGATCTGCCCTGCACCGTGCGGAAGCTCAGCGGCACCGAAGGTTGGCTTACGCTTCACGCCCCAATCGCTGTGGCCGCTGACGAGAATGGCTTTCCAATCCCCCGTGCCGGTGAAGGAATACGGGAGGACCGGCGTGATGTGATCGACAGAGGGATCATACCAGTAGGAAAAGTCCTGTTTCTCCATGCCTTCGACAAGCGGATGTCCGGTGGCGCGTGAGGCGAAGTTCGATGGGGCGAAGCCCATGCGCATCACTTCCATGGTGGCTTCTCCGAAAGCATAAGAGCCAATAGGAACGTCCAAGAGGATGAGTTTGCCACCCGCGGCCACCCAGTCGAGCCATTGACCTGCCAGCTTCTCGTCTTCCGGCCAGTGCGAAGCCACGGCCACAGATGCGGAACTCGTTGGCGCGGTTACGGTTTGCGGCTTGGTCTCACCGACTTCCGCGACCAACTTTCCTGCCGCGGTGTCTGCTTCGGACAGCAAAACTGGCACTGCTGGAACGGCGTTGCTCCGCGGGAATACATCTAGGGTGAGCGGTGAACTGGAGAGCACCTGCCCTTGTTGATCGACGAGGGCAGCGCGGAGGGTGACCTTTCCCCGTGAGGAAACGTCCGGCGCCTGCCAACGGATCTTGCCTTGGAAACGTGGAGCGCAGGACGGGATCTCTGCGTCGGTGGTTCCTGAGGCAAGAACCTTGCCGGACGCGTCTTCCACTTGCCACTGCACTTTGCAGTCGGTGATGGCCGAAGGGGTGTCATTGCAAAGCCACAGTTCGGTTTCCAGGTTTTCACCCGCCCAAACGGCGAAGCGATCAGAGCGCAACGAGACGAACAGTGGCGCCAGCGAATCGCGCAACGCGAAGAAGGCCGGTTTTGGACGCCTCTCACAATCGACGATCGACTTCATCCAGCCTGCAGGCCAGGCATCGATGAAGAGGTGGATTGCGCAGGAAACCATTCTCTCGTCGCGACGGAAAGCATCGGTCATCAACTTCGTAGCAAAGCGTTGATGTTCCTGGGAAGCCTCCACCCAACCGGCCACGGTGGTCGGACGATCAAAGAAGAAGTGCGACATATCCGCGCTTTGCGCATGGGAAATACGCGCAGCCGTCCACTCCGATTCCTCTTCTCCTGGTTGAGGAAGCCACTCGGACGGGTAACGCCGCTGCATGAGATCCAGCGGATCCAAGCCTTCGGCGCCGTACTCGCCGCAGCCGTAATTCCAGCCTTTTTTCGAGTTCGGGAACCAGCCTTTGTGGATCTGTCCAGCAAGAAGCCCGTGGCCATTATACCAGAGAGAATAACAGTGACCATCGGGCAGACCAAAACTGCACGGCGGATCGTAATCGC
>DASVRZ010000071.1:0-21014 GCA_036388355.1 Chthoniobacterales bacterium
CTGAATACAGCCACGTAATCCACTCCCTGTGCTTGAAGCGTCTGGATCGTGCCGAGGTCCGGCGCAAAGCGGGCCCCCTGGACGGTGTGAGGCACTTTGGGGGCTGCCTTATCATGTTTACGGCTCGTCGCCCCCCTCAGGTAGACCCGGTCATCCTCCACGATCACAGCATCCGCGGGGACATTGCTATTAACCCATTCTGCTAGAACTTTCCGGTTGTCGCGACTGAAGGCACGGTATTTTTGCTTTAGCGGAGGAATCTGCCCGACCACTGCCCATGCGAGCAGGCCGGCTGCGACCACAGCTGCCACAGCGGGAGCAAACTGGATTTTCCTCGAGCCGAGATAGTGGCTCAGGCGCGCAATGGCCATCCCTGCAGAGAAATCGAGCAGGAGCACAATCGGTAAGAAATACCGGGGAGAACTCTTCGGAGTCGCCAGGAGCACGGTCGCCAGTAGCGTCGGCAGCAGAATAACCACCCACTCCACGGGAGTCAGCTGGCGAATTTTCGTTAGTTGCGAGATGACATAGCCAAGGGCCAGAACGATGACGGGAACCGAGACGTGGCTTGTGAGTAAAAGGGAGTAGCGATCGACGGGGGTCACACTTCCTTTGCGGGAATGAGCTGAATAGAGTTTGCCGATCTCTTCCTTAAGAGAGTTGATGAGCACGTCAAAACTGCTAAAGACCTGGTAGTTGATCAGTGAGATGACCAGGAGAAATCCGCCAACCAGGAGGAGGAGGCGGCGCTTGACCGGCACTTCGCAGCGCTTGTTAAGGACCACGATGGGCACAGCAAACAGAAAGGTGACCACGCCGATGTATTTCCCGGATGTACTGAGCCCGGCAGCCATCCCCAACAAAAGGCAGAATCGGCGGCTCGGGCTGTGCCAAAAAGCGGCGGCTGTGAGCAGAAAGACGGAGATGCCCAGCATCAGCGCAGGATCTTCTTTGAGGTAGTGCGCCGCCTCGAAAAAGTTGTTCTCCAGGAGAAGGAGTGTGCCGCTGGCGACCGCTGCCCGACTGCCTCCCCAATGCCACGCCAACAGGGTCAAAGCGACCACGGCTCCGGCGGCGAAAATGGCGTTCATCCAACGTCCAGCCACCGCGGCATTTTGGTAGGTCTTTTCCAACCCGCTGGCAGAGAGGGCGACCGTCGCCGCGTTCAGCATCAGTTGAGGATGATGGAAATCTCGCGTCTGCTTGACGATCTGCTCGACCTTTCTCGGCTCGTCGGTATGGTAATAGAATGGGAAATCATTCCACCGCGAATACAATCCGACCGTGAGCAGGAACAGCAGCGCGGCCCATGCAGCCATTTGCCAGGGAAGCTGGCTGCGGAATGGACGAGCTGAGGTCATTGGCCGCAGAACTTAGGATACCGCTGCTTTCCAGCACAAGTGGAAACATGGGTGTCCCCAACTGGCGTTGGCTACTTTCGACGCGTGGTTGCCTCGGCAAAAGGGTTTATTCTCGTTGCCTGCCGGAGCTCTGTTAGCTAAAACTCGCCCCCCATCGTGTCCGACTCGTCTTCCTTTGCACGCCCCTTGAACGGCTCTGCGCCTCATCTCGGCTGCCCCTACTGGCTAGGGCTGCTGGTGGTTTTTTGTATCTCGCTGACGTTGTTCACCCGGCATAATTCGTTCCCGCACACATACCACCCGGACGAAGACACGAAGGTGCAACAGGTCCTTTCTGGAAAGCGGAATTTTTTCCATCCGTTGCTGATGTTGACGGCCACTGATGGCGCCATGCGTCTTGCGCAGATTTCGAAAACGCCGGAAAACGCGGCACGCACCGGACGCTGGATCTCGGCGGTTTTCACCGCAGTTGCAGTTGTTTCGCTGACGATCCTTGCCTACCGCTGGGCGGGGTGGATCGCGGGTGTCGGTGCTTCGATTTTGTTAATGTTGAACCCGCTCATCTTTGAGTTGGCCCATTATTTCAAGGAGGATCCGGCGCTGCTTATGGGGATGGCGGTGTCGTTTCTGGCGTTGGACTTCTTCTGGAAGACACCCACGGCAAGAACGGCTGCTTTCCTCGGATTTGGCAACGCACTCGCTGTTTCGGGGAAATACATCGGCGTGGTGGTGTTGCTATTCACCCTTCCATTTCTCGTCGCGCATGCGCGAAAGAACGGACGTTCTTTAGCCGCATGGTTCATGGGCGGGCTGCTTCTACCGCTGTTCATCATTAACCTGCCACTGTTCCTGGATCTGCCGGATTTCATCCGTGGCCTTTCCCGCGAAATGACAGGCGTGACCGGTGGCCATCGAGGACTACGGAGAGAAGTGCCGCATGCCTTCTACTTCGGACGGATGCTCGAGCTCACCCCTCCCCTTCTCTGGCTCGCCTTTCCGCTTTCGGTCGGTGTGTTTCTATGGAGGAAGAGCGAACGCAGTTACAGTCAACTCGCGACGTTCGCATTTCCCGTTTTCTTCTTCGCGTTGCTCTCCTTTTCTCCAAAAACAGCGGGACGTTATTTGCTGCCGGTGCAGGCTTATCTGGCCTTCGGCTCAGCGCTTGGGCTGGTGTGTTTTGCAAGGGCAGCATCCGGGTGGAAGAAGATCATCATCGTCGCTGTGTTGGCTGCCGGCGTGTGGAGCAGCGCATCAATCACGGCGGGGTATTTCCGGGAATTCTCGACCGACTCCCGTTCGGATCTACGTGTCTGGCTTAATGAAAACACCCCAGCTGAAGCGGTGATTGCGGAAGATGGCCGCGTTAATCTCGAAGCGGATCCAGCTTGGAGATCACGCAAAGTGCTGACGTCGGAATACGTGCCCGACCTGGGCTCGATCGAAGAGATGCGGGCGAGGGGCGTCACACACGTCGCGGTCGCCCGTCAGGCCTACAAGCCCTACCTGGATAAAAACATCAAACCTAAGGCCGCTGAAAAGGCTGCTTTTGAGCGGCGGGCCGCGTTCTACAGAGCTCTCTTCGCCAGTGGAAATCCCGTGTGGGAGAGTCCCCTTGGAGCGGTCATCTACCTGCGCCCAGGTATCCGCGTTTACGCTGTTCCGGAGCGCTGAAACCTCTTCGCAAAGTAGGCGGTCCAATACGGAACGTTCACCAGGAAGATGACGATGATCCAGATGTTCGTGACGAACGTGATCTGCATCGTCAGGTGAATCAAGGCGTGCAGGACCAGCAGGATGACCCCGGTAATGGCCGCGGGTTTTCTCCCCCAAAGCAACCAGATGGCTCCGATTTCCACCAGCAGGCCAGGGGTGAATAAAATGTATGCGGCGGACGGATGCTCCACGAGAAACTGCGTGAGCCATTCGCTGAAACCAGGATTCGGATGCCGAAGCGTATCGTAGTAAGACTGGTCGTTTGTCTTAACGAGCTGCACGACAATATTCGGCAGTTGAGCAATCCATAAGCCGGAGGTTTTGATCAATTTCGTCAGACCTGCCACGACATACGCGGAGGCAATCATCTGCTGGGTAAAATAGATCTCGAGGTCGTTCGTTGATCGTCCTGATGAATTGAATTTCGCTCCGACTGCCGCGCTGACGTGGAAGATGGTTTGGACGAGCAGTATCAAAGAAATGATCTGGTCCGTGTGCCCAATCCAGCCCTGGGAATTTGCGATTGTCATCGCCGCGACGTTCAGGAAGAGCAGATAGGGCAGAGCAACCGCGCGAAACCGACCCGACACGTAAAGAACCAGCATCCCAACGAAACCCCAACGCAGCGGCTCCCAAACCTCCGGGCGTGAAAGCCAGGTGAGATCGACGAAGCGAGCGAGGCCGTTTGGCGACGAAAGAGAACTCACCACTCCTCCCGGAAGGCGGAAATACAGCAGCCCTGCAAACAAGAGCCGCATGAGCAGCACTTCCCAGTCGGCGTAATGGACAATCTCCGGTTTCCATTTTGCCCATTTTGCGGCAGCCTCACTCATCACAGAGGTGCCTCCGCCGCAGTGCGGCTATCCTTATGAACTTCACCGTTCGTCACCGATACATCCACGCGGACGAGCTTGAGTTGGGTGAGGTGACCATGCTTCCCGCGATTTTTCGAAACGACGTATTGGAGCGTTTCCTCCGCGACGGTCCGGTCATCCATTTGCGCGAGCTTTATCTTTTTAGCGGAGCTGTTTCTGAGTTTCCGGAGGCGTCCGTCATAGAACTTTTTCAAAGCATTTGCCGACACTCCGAGAGACAGCATCGGGATCGGTTTGTCGTCCTGATCCGCGAGGTAAAGGTAATAGGTTTTCCCTACGAAACTCCCGAACATCGGGAAGTTGGAAAAGGGATACTGCTCACCGATGCACAAGCAGGCCAGCGTCACCGCGATCGCGACCTTGAAGGGCACATTGCGCCACCAATTAACGATCGATTGCATAAACTTCCAGGCCAGGATGTAAGTAGAGAACCTCGCCCCGATCCCGCTTCCAAAGCGGCGGCCGCTCTTTCAAGGTTCGATAAAACGCCGCGCGGCGCTCGTAATCTCCGCCCTTGCCTTTTTGAGGTCGGAGCGACTTGAGAAAGAACCGCCCATAGACGCTTTCTGAGACGACCACATACCCGACGCCCTTCTTGCGAAGCTCCTCAATGGATCCCATATCGCCCGCGAAAGTGTCGCGCAGAAGACGATGCGGCAACGGATTCGCCAGTTCGCGATAGACCTCCTCGTCGGGTAAATTCACACGAGCGTCATAAGCTATCGTGGCGCTTTCCGGAATGTTTTTTCTGATCCAGACGGTCAGCTCGGCACGATCATCAGTCGCCAGGGCATGAGAGAAACGCCACGTGCGACTCCCTTCCCAGATGACGCCCCCAGACAGACACACGGCTAGTAAAACAGCCACTATTGGTCGCTTCTTGCCCCAGAGGTTCCATGCGGCAACCGCTCCGTCTCCCGCCAGCAAGTACGCGAGACCGGTGAGCGGGAGGAAATAACGATCGTTCGTCTTCGGGGAGAAGGAAAGTAGCACAAGCCATCCGAAAAAAGTGGCGGCAAGCACCCAGGTGATCGGCTGTCGATCGGCTCGCGAACGCCACATCTGATAAAAAGCCACCGCGAGCATAAGCCAGATCACAGGTGTTGTTTTGGTCACAAAGATACTGAGGTAGATGGAGTGCGGCACGCTGCGCGTGAGCTCTTTCTGTCCGTTGACGGCCCAACCGATCTCCTTGTTGAAGCTCTGCCAGAAGACGTCCATACCCGTCAGAAGCTGCAAATTAATGATCCCAAAAACGAGCAGCACTGCGCCTGCAATCCATGCGATCTGAATCCACTTTTTGTCCCCTGCACTTCTCCACACCAAGACGACGGCGGGAACGAGGAGAATCAGGCCGAGATACTTGCCAGAAAACGCCAGCCCCACAGCACCCCCGAGCGCCACCGCCCATCGCCAGGTCGGCATCTTCCCGTAAAGCACCATGATCCAGGCAGCCAGCCCGACTCCCATGTAGAGAGCTGGATCCTCTTTCATGTAATGCGCCAGCTCGAAAACCTGATGATTCAGCATGAGCAAAACGCCCGTCACCACACCAGCAAGAGGCCCGCGCCAGGACCATGCGCTCATCGCGAAAAACACGGTGCCCGCGGCGCAAAAAAGAGCACTGATCCAGCGTCCTAATCTCACTACTTGCTGTGAATCAGCGGTCTTCCCCTTCAGATTCCAGAACGCCTCGGACGATGTCAGAAGCAACAGCGGATGATTAAAATTCCGCTCCCCGGTGAGCACCTGCTCGACCTTTTTATATTCGTCGGGATGGTAATAATACGGGAACTGATTGCTTCGCGTATTAAGCCATAATCCGATGGCAAACAGGAGTAGCGCGAGGAGCCACCGCGTCATGACACGACCGCGCTTGTCCGTGTGCCTCGGTTCCTGAGCCACTGAAAGCTCACGTAGAAGAGCCACGGAACATTCACGAAGAAGATCAGCAACAGGTAGACGTGGTGCTTAAATTCCAGGTCCATCAACAATTGGATAGACCAGTGTAACAGCAACATCGAGACACCAATGAAGAGAGCCCAGCGCCGATTCACCAAGGCCAGAAACGCGAGCAATTCGAGAATGAGACCGCCGGTAAAGATCGCGCGAGTGAGGTTCCTATTTTCCAGTACCCAATAAGGAAATTGCTGCGCCAGCCAGGAGGTCGGCATAACGAGATCGTTATAGTAGGATTGCAGGTTGGACTTGATGACTTGCAACGCCATGTAAGGCGCTCGAGCGATCCAGAATTCACTGCTAGCGAAGATCTTTGCCAAGGCAGCAGACACGTAACTTGCAGCAATGGTGACTTTCGCCCAATGCACCGCCTGAAGATGACTTTCGCGCTTCGACCAGCCAAGTGGACGACGCATGCAATAGACGATCCACTGCGTCAACGCCACCATCGTGAGTAGCTGCAGCGCGTGGTTGATCGCACCTTGTGAATTGATGAGCGTGCCCTTGGCGATCAAGATGGCGGTGATGATTCCCAACGCCGGAACCATGAGAAACCCGAGGGCGTAAAGGGTTCCGCAGACGGCAAACAGGCTGATTAAGATGTTCAGCGTCAGCGGATTCGCCAGCCACGTAAGATCCACGAAATGGGCGATACCGTTTGGCTTTGGCTGCACACTGACGACGGATCGCGTGACCACAATCCAGAACGGCCACAGGAGAAAACATCGCATCAACACCATCTCCCAATCTGCATGGGGGATGACGTTTTCCTTCAACCGGCGGAGATCAGACCACTTCATGGCTTGAGCTCTCCAACCATCACCGTTTCGCGATGAAAGCCCTGTTTATCCATGAGGAGCGCGATCCGGTGCAGCCTCATTCCGTCCTTCTCGATTTTCTCCAGAGTTCCCCGGCGTGTCTGTGTTTTCAGAAACGCCAAAGTGTATTCGCCAGCAGCCTGCAGATCGGCTTCAGTAGCTTCGCCATCATTATAGCCCTTCGCTTTGCAGATCCTTTTCAACTCCGTGTTATAGGCTTTTTTGACCTTGGAAGCACTCAGTCGAAAATAATCTGTAATCGGCACGGGCTGGTCTCGGCCATCGGTCACATAAAGCACGGTGGTCTCTTTCGAGAACCCCGAATACATTGGAAATGGGGAGAACGGAAAGCGTTCCCCAATAAATTGCAATGCTATTGCTATAGCGAATACCGACATGAACGGCCAGGTTTTCACCCGCCGCCAGCCTTCTGCGACCTTCGACATCAATGGCAGACTAGAACTTCACGTTCAGCATGGCGGCGTGCTGTTCGTCGGTGCAGGGGGCGTTGGTGGGGACGCCTACGGGTGCGTTGTTTTCGCCGACAATGCGTTCCTGGAGCAGGTAGCGCTCGACTTCGTCACCGGAGATGTCGGGAAGCATCACGCCGTTGATTTCGACGCATGGAGAGAGGGGCTGGCCGCTCTTTTGCTCCATCTCCCAGCGGAAGGCGGGGTTCTTGATGATGTCTTTTTCGGTGTAGGGAAGATTGTATTTGCCGAGGATGGCGCGGACGCCGCCGCTCCAACCGCATTGAGTCTTGAGGTATGCTGTGATGACTGGTGTTTCCATGCGTGAAGGGTAGCACAGGAGGCGGTTTCGCCAAGTTCCTTTGTCAGCGGTAGCAGCGCGTTGTCACTGCTTGTCGAGCGAGTGGTGGTAGTCGGATTGGATCTTTTCGCCTAGCGCGCGGGAAGGCAGCGGCTTGCCGGAGAGGGTGTGTATGGGGGCGATGCCGTAGCCGCTGTTGGTGAGGAATATCTCGCTGGCTCCGGCGAGTTGCTCCGGGTGGAAATCGCTGACGATGACGTCTTCACGTGCCATCACCCAATCGCGCAGGACTCCGGCGCGCGCGCCGCTGCTGACGCGGGGCGTGAGGAGCAGGTCGTCGATGACGGCGAAGAGATTAGCGAGGCTTGCGGAGACGACGTGTTTGGAGGCGTTGACGAGAACGACCTCGTCGGACCGGGTCTCCGCGGCGTTCCGATAGGCTTCAATGTGCGGCCAGTAGTTTCCGGTTTTCAGGCCCGGCCAAAGGGAGGTGTGTTGCGTGGTTGAAATGATGAGGGAGCGAGGTGGCTGCCGGGCGGTGGTGATTTCCTCTGTGAGAAGAAAGATGCGGCCGTCGTTCAGCGGAGAGCGGAAACTTCCGTCGCCAGCGGTTACGTAGATGCGGGCTACGCCGTTTTCGGGAAATGTGGGGAAGTCGGCGGTGAAGTCGGGCGGAATCCGCAGGCCGAGGCGTGCGCAGGCGTGGCGGAGTTTTTCCAGGTGCTCAGGAAGCGAAATGAGCTGGCCGCGATGAATTCTAAGCGTCTCGAAAGCCGACATCCCGTGGCGGAAGCCGCGATCGGTGAGCGGAATCCCCGATACTGGCTGCCACGTGCAGTTCTCCCACTGGAAGCTGGTGCTCACGAGATGAAACTGGAATTCAGGAGGCAGCCCAGACCTGGCGGCAGGCTACTGAATGGTCAGTTCGCGGGTGATGCCGTAGCGCTCGATGCGTTTCCGCAAGGTCGCACGGGTAATGCCGAGCAGCTTGGCGGATTTCACCTGATTACCCCGCGTTGATTGCATCGCGTAGAGGGTGAATTCGCGCTCCAGCCACGGCAAAAGCTGAATGCTCGGATCGGCCAGCGCTTTGCTGAGCAGCAGTTCGATGGCGCTTTCGACGGTGTTGATGCCCGAACCGGAGCCGGAGTTCTGCGGCGTCTTGTTTCCTTCGTTGATCGGAGCCGCCATGCCGAGTGGGATGTCCTTGGGCATGAGGACTTCGCTGGTGGCGAGAACGGAGGCGCGCTGGATGGTGTTTTCCAGTTCCCGGACGTTGCCCGGCCAAGGATACGCTTCCAAAACGCGGACCGCTTCTTCGGAGAGACGAATGCGTGGGACGTGCCGGACAGTGGAGACTTTTTGCAGGAAATACTCGGCGAGCAGCCGGATGTCTTCCTTGCGCTGCCGGAGCGGCGGAAGGTGAATGCGCACGACATTCAGACGGTAGAAAAGGTCCTCGCGGAAGTTCTTGGCGGCGACTTCCTGCTCCAGGGTCTTGTTGGTCGCGGCGATGATGCGAACGTCCGTTTTGAGGGTCACGTTGCCGCCGACGCGGGAGAATTCCCCCTCCTGCAGCACACGCAGGATTTTGCTCTGCACGGGCAACGGCATGTCGCCGATTTCGTCGAGGAAAAGCGTGCCGTCGTTGCATTGCTCGAAACGTCCCACGCGCTGCGCGACGGCTCCGGTGAAGGCGCCTTTTTCGTGTCCGAAGAGTTCGCTCTCGAGGAGATTTTCCGGAATGGCCGCGCAGTTAATCGCCAGGTAGCTGGCTTCGCTGCGATTGCTGTAATGGTGAATCGCACGGGCGACGAGCTCTTTTCCCGAGCCGCTTTCGCCGGTGATCATGACGGGGGCTTCGCTGTGGGCGACGCGCCCGATCATTTTGAAGACCTGCTGCATGGCGGGCGATTGGCCGACGATGCTTTCGTTGTGCTGCTCGACGGTGAGCTGCGGTTTGAAGGCAGTCGCGGCGCGCATTTCCGCCTGTGAGGTGAGCGCAGCGTCGACGACCGGCTTGAGGTTGAACGGCAGCGCTTCTTTGCGGATGAAATCAAACGCGCCCAGCTTCATCGATTCGATGACGGATTGCGTGGTGCCGAAGGCGCTGATGAGGATGACCATGGCGTTGGAATCGCGCTGGCGAATGCGGGCGAGCAATTCCATTCCGCTGAATGGCAGGAGATGCGTCTCGGTTATGACAAGATCCGGCTCCTCCTTGGAGTAGACCTTCATCGCTTCGTCGGCCGTGGTGGCCGTGAGGACGTTGGTGGACGGGGTGGTGAGCTGATGCTGAGCCCACTCGAGAAAGTCCGTTTCCGGGTCAACAATAAGAATGGTTTGCATGATAAAGAAGAGGCGAGCGTTGACTAAATGCCGCCATACCGCCTCTCTCTCTGAGCAAAATCCCGCACCGCGTCGAGAAAATCTTCACGCGAAAACTCCGGCCAGCGCTTTTTCGTGACGTAAATCTCCGCGTAACTCATCTGCCAAAGGAGGAAATTCGAGAGCCGCATTTCGCCCGAAGTGCGGATGAGCAGATCGGGATCCGGGTAGTCAGCGGTGTAAAGGGCGCGGCTGAATTGTTCTTCGGTGACGGGAGCGGTGGCCTGTGATGAGATGAGTTTGTTGACCGCCTCCAGGATTTCCGTTCGGGATCCGTAACTGAGGGCGAGGATAAGCGTGAGCCCGGTGTTTTGCGCCGTGGCGGCGATGGACTTCTCGACTTGCGCCAGAGTTTTTGGCGGCAGATCGGAAACGCGGCCAATGACGCGGAGGCGGATGTTCTTCTCCAGCATTTCGTCGTGCCGGGCGCGGAGAAACTCGATGAGCAACCGCATGAGGGCGGAAACTTCGAGTTGCGGCCGCTTCCAGTTTTCCACGGAGAATGCGTAGAGAGTGAGAAATTCCACACCGGTCTCAATGCAGCCGTCGATGACCCGCTGGACCGTCTTCGCGCCCTCTCGGTGTCCTTCGACTCTCGGCAATCCGCGATCCTTTGCCCAGCGCCCGTTTCCATCCATGATGACGGCCACGTGGCGGGGGATGGAAAGCTTGGGTTCACTCATGGAACCTTATCCTGAAACGAGCCACGCTGCGCCTCCAGTGAATATTTCGTGAAGTTGCGGGCTTAAGCGACTCGCGGGTGATGGGTGCTCAGAGACGATCGACCTGCTTTTGCAGCCTCTCTTTGACTTGGGCAAATGCCGGATCGTCGAGGGCCGCGAGATGCGCGGCGGCGGCGGCTTTGTCGCGGAGACGGATGTTTACGCGGACCAGATGGCTCCGGATGAAGCTTTTCTGAGGAGACTTTTCGAGGAGCGATTCCCAGGCCGTCCGGGCGAGTGTCCAATCCGGGTCGGGTTGAGTGTAGAAGGCCTCTGCGTAGCCTTGGGCGTAGGAGAGATTTTCGGGTGCGAGAAGCGCCGCCTGACGAAAGTATTCCGTGCCTCGGGTGATCAACTCATTTTCAGTCAACCGCCGGGGCGCCATGAGATCGCGGCGGAACATCGTGTAAATGTGCGCGAGGGTGTAGTGGTAGAAAGCGTTCTTCGGCTCCAGCGCGACGGCCTTTTCCATGGCATCCGCTGCGGCCACGATCTGCCCGGTTTGCAGGAGAAGATCCGATTGTGCGGCGAGGATGTCGTGGCGTTGAGGATCCAGGACCAGGGCGGAATCCCATTGTTGAAAGGCCTCCTCTTTCCTCTCTAAAAAGAGCAGGAATTCCCCATACGCAACGCGCGGCTCTGCGTCTTTCGGATGGCTGGTGATGACGTCCTCATAGAGTTTCCGCCGGGCGGCAATTTCCTCAGCCTTCAGGGGTGGCGACAGCAGAGCCAGCGCCTGTGTGGTGCGCAGTTGAGCGACCTTTTGCTCCATCTCGTTCGGCGGCGGTGCTGCAGGCGTATTTTGAGGCTCTTCCGCAGGTAATAAATCCGCGAAAACCTGAAGCAACAGGACGACGATGAGCAGGCGGCGCATGAGCATTGCGAATATCCCCCAGCCGTGTATCTTGCGCACGCAAATGTTTTCACTGACAGTCCGGGAGCAAAGTCTAATCGCTGTAGTGCTGGTGGCCGTGGCTGTTGGGAGAGTGATTCATCATGTGCGGTCGCGGCCCACAGCCGAAATCGCCATTGCGGTGAGCCCCTCCGCTGCCGCTGTTGACGAACCGTCTGCCCCTTAATCTTTCATCCATGCCAAAAAACGGACTCTTCCAAGCTCTCGACGAACTCCTCGAACACGACGCCCGCTACGACCGCGAGGCTTACCTTTTTCTAAAGGAAGCGCTCGAATTCACGGTGAAGCAGAAGCGCAAATCTCGCACCAGCGATGTGCGCCATGTAACGCCTGCGGAGTTGATCGACGGAGTGCGTTTGTATGCCGTGCGCGAGTTTGGGCCAATGGTGCCGACGGTATTCGATTACTGGCGGGTGAAAACCTGCGCGGACGTCGGCGAGATGGTTTTCAACCTCATCCACGCTGGCGTGTTCGGAAAAAACGAGACGGACAGCATCGAGGATTTCCAGAATGGATTCGACTTTAAGGAAGCCTTCGTGGAGCCGTTTCTGCCACTCGCCAAGCGGGCGGCGCGTTCCTCCGAAACTTCGGATCGTCCCATTGCATGAAACCTTTCCTTTTTCTCATCGCGCTCATGTTTTCCATCTCTGAATCTCTCGCCCAGGCGTCCCCTGCCCTGACCATCCCGGAGCGCAACGTCCAAAAGTGGGTCCTGCAAAATGGACTGACAATTATCGTAGAGGAAGATCACAGCTCTCCAGTAGCGAGCGTGCAGGCTTGGTGCCAGACCGGGAGCATCCACGAGGACAAGCTCGTCGGAGCCGGCATGTCCCACATTTTGGAGCACATGCTTTTCAAGGGAACCAAGACCCGTCCTCCCGGAAAGATCGCTCTCGAGGTGCAGGATGAAGGCGGCTACATCAACGCCTATACGTCGTTCGACCGGACGGTGTATTGGATCGAAGTGCCGAAATCCGGCGTGGAAAAAGCCATCGATATTTTGGCCGACGCTTCGGTGAACGCCACGCTTCCCGAGGCCGAATACACCAAGGAGCAAGAGGTAATCCGCCGCGAATTTGCCATGGGTTACGACAACCCCGATCGGATGACCAGTCTGCTCCTCTTCAGCACGGCTTACCAGGTGCATCCTTATACGTATCCGGTCATCGGCCACATGAGCGTTTACAACACGCTCACTCGTGATGACGTGATGCGTTATTACAAGGCGCGCTACGTTCCGAACAACCTGACCTTTGTCATCGTCGGCGATGTCGATGGGGAAAAAATTCGCACACAGCTCGAGCAATTTTACCAGAACTACCCACGCGTCGCTCTTCCGCCGGTATTCATCCCAACCGAGCCGCCTCAACTCGGCAAACGCGAGGTGCATCAGGAATTCCCCACTGAGCTCAGCCGTCTGATGCTGGCCTGGCACGTGCCCGGTTTGGATCATCCTGATATTCCCGCGTTGGACGTCATGGCCACCGTCATGGGCGAAGGCCGCACCGGTCGTCTCTATCGCCAGCTGCGTGAGAACAAAGGATTGGTTTTCTCCGTTTCCAGCTCCGTATATTCCCCGGCTCATCCGGGCTTGCTGATCGTCTCGGCATCAGTGGAACCCACGAAACGCATCGAAGCCACACACGCCATCGAAGGGATGTTTGAGGAGATCGCGAACAACGGCATCACCGATGCGGAACTCGATCGCGCAAAGAAGATCTTCCTCGCCAGCACGATCGGCGGACTCACCACGACCAAGGGACGCGCCAGCGATCTTGGCTCCAGCTGGCTGATTGCCAAAAACCTCGATTTCTCCCGCGGCTATGTGGACGCCATCAATCGCGTCACGAAAGAGCAAGTGCGCGAGGTCGCGGCGAAATATCTCACGGAGAAGAACCAAACCGTCGTCTCGCTGAATCCTCAAGGCAGCCTCAAATCCGCAACCACCGTCGATACTTCAGCGAAGGCGAAGCCGATCCAGAAGTTCACGCTCTCCAACGGCTTGCGCCTGCTCGTTCGCGAAGACTCCCGGTTGCCGCTGGTCTCCGCTACAGCGGTCTTTAAGGCTGGTCTCTTGGTCGAAACTCCGGAAACCGCTGGCCTCAGCCGCCTCTTCGCGAGCGTCCTCACCAAAGGCACCGCGACCAGAACTGCGGAGCAAATTGCGGAATCCATTGAGTCGGTCGGCGGCAGTATTTCCAGCGAGTCAGGCAACAATTCCTTCGCGCTGAACGTCGAAGCGCCGAAGACCGATCTAACGCTGATCGTCGATCTCCTCTCCGACGTCTTGAAGAATCCATCGTTCCCAGAGCCGATCATCAGCCGCGAAAAAGACTCCCTCTTTGCTGCCCAGAAGGCCGAGAAGGAACAAGTCACCGCGGTCGCTCGCGATCTCCTTCGCTCCACGCTTTTCCCGAATCATCCTTACGGCCTGCGCGCCAGTGGCACGCCTGAAAGCGTCACCGCTGCCGCTCGCGAGCATCTGGTCGCTTACCATCAGCAATATTGCGTCGGCGAAAACGGCGTCATCGCCATCTTCGGCGACGTTAATGCCGAAGAAGTCCGCGCTCTCGCTGAGAAACAGCTCGCTTCTCTGCCGAAAGGCGCACCCGCCCTGCTCCAACCACCCCAGCCGCCGCCCCTCGCTGTAGAAGCATCCGTGGAAAAGATCGAGCCGCGTGCTCAAGCCATCTTGATGATCGGCTATCCGTCCATCGATCTTTACAGCCCCGACAAACCCGCGCTGGATCTCATCGACGAGGCCAGCAACGATCTCGGCTCCCGCTTTTTCGTCACAATCCGCGACAACCTCGGTCTCGCCTATTTCGTCGGCTCCAACCAACTCAGCGGGCTCTCTCCCGGCGCCTTCAGCTTTTATCTCGGCACCGACCCGAAGAAGGTCAACGACGTGCGCACCGCCATGCTGGGAGAAATCCAGAAGCTCGCCAGTGAAGGTCTCACGGAGGCCGAACTGAATCGCGCAAAGAAGAAATTGCTCGGGCAGCAGGCGATCCAAAATCAAAGCAACGACGCGCTGGCCTACAGTTGTGCGTTGAACGAGCTTTACAACCTCGGCTTCGACTACTATCTCGGCACTGAGGCGCGCATCAACGCCGTCACCGTCGAAGATACCAAGCGTGTCGCGCAGAAGTATTTCCTGACGAAGCCTCGCGTGATCGCCACCGTCCAACCTGCCGCTAAATAATCTTCAACCCACCACGTTATGGCCGAAATTCAGAAATCCACCAACATGGGCGAAATGACCCAGCTCTTCATCGAGTTTGTCATGATGCAATCGCAGCACGCGGCATTATTCCTCGGGCAGATCGTCAATCCGCAGACCGGCGAAGCCACCGTAAATCTGGAAGCCGCAAAGATGTTTATCGATCAGCTGGAAATGATCCGCGAGAAAACCCGCGGCAACCTCACCTCCGACGAGGACAAGATCATCAACAACGCCGTGAGCAATCTGCAGTTGGCCTTCCTAGAAGTCTCCCGTGGCGAAACCGGCTACGACGAACCTGAGGTTCAGGCGCCACAGATCGCATCGACTCCCGCCGAAGCTCCCTCGAGCATCAGCAGCGAAGGCTCTTCCGATAACAAAAAGCGCTTCAGCAAGAGCTACGGCTCCTGATTTCAGTCATTAGGATTTAGTCATTAGTCATTTTCTACGATGCGCCCCTGCCAGATCGGTTCTCTCACCCTCGGAGGCTCCACGCCCCTTTTCATCCTGGGCCCCTGCGTCATTGAGTCGGAGACTTTCCTCCGCCGCATGGCCGCGCAAATTGCCGAGATCTGCACCGAAGTGGGCGCAAGCTACATTCTCAAAGCCAGCTACGACAAGGCCAACCGCACCTCCGGCTCCTCCTATCGCGGCATCGAAACCCGGGAAGGTTGCGCACTGCTGGCGGAACTCGGTCGTGAATACGGCGTGCCCGTAACCACGGATATCCACTCGCCGGAAGAAGCCGAGCTTGCCGCGGAATTTATCGATCTTTTGCAGATCCCTGCGTTTCTCTGCCGACAGACCGATCTGATCGTCGCCGCCGCGAAAACAGGCCGTGCGGTCAACGTGAAGAAAGGCCAGTTCCTCGCTCCGTGGGACGTCCGCAACATTGGCGACAAGCTGCAGGCAAACGAGTGCACCGATTTCTTCTTCACCGAACGCGGCACCACCTTCGGATATAACAATCTCGTCGCCGACATGCGTTCGCTCTACTGGATCCGCGAGCAGGGTTATCCCGTCGTTTTCGATGCCACCCACAGCGTGCAACGTCCCGGTGGTGGCGGCGACAAAACCAGCGGCGACGGCGTTCTCGCGCCTGTTCTCGCCCGCGCAGCTATGGCCGCCGGGTGCGATGGGATTTTTATGGAAACGCACGAGAATCCCGCTCAAGCTCTCTCCGATGGACCAAACCAAGTGCCACTCTCCGAACTCGCGGACGTGCTCCGCACATTGTTGAAGATCCATGCTGCTCTGTCGTAAAACAGCGTTGCTGGCCCTTACAATCGGCCTTCTCCCCTGCATTCCGGTCTGGGCGCAGTCTTCTCCTAAACCGAAAACTGCCGAAAAAGCGGACAAGGGCAAAGCGGACAAGCCCGACAAAGAGAAAGCCGCTCCCGAAGACTCGGGAAAGGTGAACATTGCCATCCCCGAAGGGCAGCCGGTGAAAGGCATTCACCTCCCCTTCTACGACCTCACCGGCAAACTGAAGATGCAGTTCGACGCCGAAGTGGCCAATCGCACGTCAGACAACATCGTCGACATGACGAAGCTGAAGATTGAAACTTTCGACCAAACGGGCAACCGCGACATGCTGGTGAATTTCCCGCGTGCGGTCTACGATTTGGGCAGCAGCATCATCAAGTCGGACGAGGCGGTCGAAGTGCGACGGAACGATTTTGTCCTCACTGGAGTCGGCATGGAGTTCGACACAAAAAAACGTTCTGGACGTGTTTTCAGTCAGATACGCATGGAAATTTTCAATCGTTCAGGTGATATATCCACGCCAACACCCACACCCAATGGTCCGTAAACTTCTTCTCCTCACCTCTCTTTGCACGCTCACCTGGACTGTGTCGGCTCAGGACAAAGAGAAAGAGAAATCTCTCAACCTCTTCGGTGATAACACCGCCAAGGGCCCGACTGTGGTCACCGCCTCCAAAGAGGCCAATTTCGACTCCCAAAACCACGTCGCCGTTTTCGTCGGAGACGTGCAAGTGCAGGATCCGCAGTTCAGTATGACCTGCGACAAACTTACCGTGCAGCTCAACAAAGAGCAGGGCGGGCTCAAACAAGCCAATGCGGACGGCAACGTCTTCATCGTCTCCGTGCAGAAGAGCAAAGATGGCGGCCCGGACGAAAAATCCACAGGCAAAGGGGACCGCGCCGTTTACACGACAGAGGACGGGCGAATCGCTCTTTACGGTTCACCGCAAATCCAGCAGGGCGGCACCACCCACGTCGGGACAGACCCGAGCACCCAGATGTTTCTGTGGAAGGACGGCCGAATGCAGACCAAAGGCCCGAGCAAAACCGTCCTGTCGTCCACTCCGAAGGAAAACAAAGCGCCGAAGTAGCTTCTGCGGTTTTCGGCCTGTCCCGGCAGTATTGCCTGAGGATCGGGTAGCGACTCCACCGTTGTGAGCCCTAGACTATGCGCTGCACCCCGCTAGCTACTCTTCACCGTCACTGCTCGGAAGCTGGCCGAGTTCCTTTTGCATGATCCGCGCGAACTTTGGCCCGACGCCGCTTTCCTCGTGTTTGAAATAGATGAAGGTTTCGGTCCACCGCTGCTGGAGGGACTGAATTTTTTCCGCCCATTTTTGAATGTCGGCTTCTGTGTAATCTTCACGACGCAGGCGCAGATAACCGAAGTCAGCCGTAGCAACGGGAGGTGTGGATAGATCCGCGCTCTCAGCTATGCAGAGGGCGGCGTTGTGTTTTCGAAGCGTCTCGTAAACGTCGTCGGCAAACCACGAGGCGTGGCGAAACTCAAACGCTGGCCGCAGGCTTTTCGGAGTTCCACGCAGGAAATCATCCAGCAGCGTTGCGTCTTTTTGGAAACTCGCCGGAAGCTGAAAGAGCACTGCTCCGCGTTTTTCCCCCAACGCAGCGATGACGCCGTCGAAGTAAGTCACCGTTTCCTCACAGTCCCGCAGCTTGGCGAAGTGCGTGATCTTTTGCGGTGCCTTCAGGCTAAACTTAAACGCCGCGGGAGTCGCATCGCGCCAACCGCCAATGGTCTTCTCGCTGGGGATCCGGCGAAAAGAATAGTTAATCTCGGTCGTCCCAAAACGCTCCGCGTAATACGGGAGCATTTTGCTGGTGGGCATGGTTTCGGGGTAAAACGTCCCCTTCCATTCTGGATATTGAAATCCCGAGGTGCCGATCCAGATGTCCATATGCGTCTTGACAGCCGGGGAGCGGGAGGTGTTTTAGCGCTCCGCAGGAGCTTCGGTCTTGGACTCTTCCGTTCCTTCACCTTCTTCAGCACCTTCCGTGCTTTCTTCGCTACCCTCTGGAGTTTCTCCGTCCTCGCCGGTTTCCTTCATCCCGTTGGCCTTGGCCTCAAGCTTGTTCAGGCGCTTTTGCTCCTTTTTCGCTTTTTTCTCCAGATCTCTCCGGCGCTTCTCAAATGAATAATTAGGTTTGGCCATTGGCACTAATTACCAGTTCCGCCAGTCGCTTGCCAGAGAGGAATGCAGTTTCCGCAAAATGTCCTATGCCCAAGGCTGTCGGTCAGGCATCTGCGTCGGACAAAACCCAGTTGCCCTTCCTGGCTGCATCCCCCACTCTGCTGCTGACATGATTCCTACTGAGACTCTCGGCGAGACCACCACTCCAGACGGCTCCCGCTTCAGCCTGCAAAAGCATGACGGCGAATTTTTCCTCAAGCTAAACGGACGCCAACTCATGAGCACCACGTCCACCGTTTCCGAGCTGTTGCTGGCGGATCTGGCTTGCGAACCGCTGGCGGGAAAAGCCGGTGTGCGCGTGCTTATTGGCGGTCTCGGCCTAGGGTTCAGCCTGCGCCGCGTGCTCGAAATGGTCGGGCCCGACGCGACGGTGCACGTGGCCGAGTTGCTGCCGGAGGTGGTCGCCTGGAACCGGGAATTTCTCCAGGATGTGAACGGTAAGCTGCTCGACGATCCGCGCGTCGAAGTGCTCGTGGCGGACGTTTTCAAGGTAATCCGCGACGGCAGCACCGCGCGTTACGATGCGATTCTGCTCGATGTGGATAACGGCCCCACCTCATTCGTGCAGCCGAAGAATGCCCGTCTCTACGACCGCAGCGGCTTCGGCATGATCCGTAAAGCCTTAAACAAAGACGGGATTGTCACATTTTGGTCCGCAACCAACGAAGCGGGCTTCGTTAACCGTCTGAGCCGCGCCCGTTTCCATGTCAACGCCGTTCCGTGCAAAGCCCACGAACGCGCCAAGCGCCTGGAGCACGTCATCTACGTGGCGAAACGCGACGAACGCCCGCCGCAAGTCGCCGCGCCCGTCACCCACGTGCGCCCGTCGCGTTTTACCAAGCCGCACAAGAAGTAGGCGGAGGGAAGTCTCGCACCCGTCTCGGGTGCATCAGCGGGCGGCTGCTTTGCACCTCCGGGCTACCTATGGCAGGCTATCTCGCTCCGCTCGCTTCGCGCTGGCGTCTTCTTCGTCCACAACGAACTGAGTGTTCGCCGGAGGCTTCTGGCGCCGGAAATCGGCAGATTTAGTAATTTCCGCGCATCTTGGGTGCCGGATATTGGCAGATTTATAAATTTCCACGGTTTTCCGGCTGCAGATATGGGCAGATTCAGGAATTTCTGGCGTTTTCCGGCTCCAGAAATGCGCTCCTTGCCCGAGAGATGAACTTTAAACCTGTTGCTCCACCTGCATTGCAGCTGTACGGCCTCCCAGCGGGACGCCAGGAAGTGCCCGCGAGACGCAGGCACTCCCGCTGCTTCTTCAGAGCTTTGGCTGCAAACAGCTATTTTCCCTCCTCGATCTCGCCGACGCGGATGCAGGCGGCTAGTTGGTGGGAGACGTATTGGATGAGCGGCGGCACGCGCGCTTTGCATGGCTCGATCGCGTAAGGGCAACGCGGATGAAAGGGGCAGCCGACGGGCGGGTCGATGGGTGACGGCGGATCGCCGCTGAGAATAATGCGGCGGCGGTTTTTCTCCCGCTCCGGATCGGGAATCGGGATTGCGCTGACGAGGGCTTTGGTGTAGGGATGCAACGGACGTTCGACCACTTTCACGGCAGGCCCGAGTTCGACGATTTTTCCAAGATACATCACGGCGATGCGGTCGCTGATGTGTTTCACGACGGAGAGATCGTGCGAGATGAAGATGAGGGTGAGCCCCATTTCACGGCTGAGCTTTTGCAGCAGGTTGATGATTTGCGACTGGATGGAAACGTCGAGAGCGGAGACGGGTTCGTCAGCGACGATGAGTTTCGGCTCCGGTGCCAGGGCTCGGGCGATGGCAATGCGCTGGCGTTGGCCGCCGCTGAATTCATGCGGGTATTTGCGCATGAGGTTCGGGGAAAGACCGACCTTCGTCATGAGTTCGGCGACGCGGGTTTCGAGCTTTTCGCCCTTCACGCGATGCCGGGTGCGAATCGCTTCCGCGAGCGTGTCGAAAACGGTCATGCGGGGATTCAGGCTCGCGTAGGGATCCTGAAAGATCATTTGGAAATGGATGCGCTGTTTGCGCAGTTTCCGCTGGCTGACTCCGGTGAGCTTCTCCCCCTGCAGCGCAATGGTGCCGGAGGTGGCGTCGATGAGGCGGAGAATTGTCCGGGCGAGAGTGGATTTGCCGCAGCCGGATTCACCGACGAGGCCGAGGATTTCACCGGGTTGCAGCGAGAGCGTAATGCCGTCCACGGCTTTGACGTCGGCCACTTTTCGGCGCAACAACGCGCCGCTGAAGATAGGAAAGTGGGTGCGCAGTTCGCGAAGTTCGAGGAGAGCTTGCCGCATGACTTAAGGGAGAGCTGGAGCTCCGGGTTTCAAGTGGATTTCGTTGCGTTGGACGCGCAGGCAGGCGGTGGAATGGCCGGGCTTGAGCATTTCCAATGCGACCGGCGTGGTGTGGCAATAGTCCACGGCGTGATCGCACCGTGTGGCGAACGGACAGCCGGGCGGCAGACGCGTGAGGTCGGGCGGCATGCCGGCGATGGTGTAGAGCTCGGTGTTTTTCGGCTGCAAAGCCGGGATGCTGCGCTGCAAAGCGGCGTTGTATGGGTGGAGCGGATCGCGGAAGAGCTCCGCGGTGGTGGCGGATTCGACGATGCGGCCGGCATACATGACGTTGACGCGGTCGCAGAAGGAGGCGACGACGCCGAGGTCGTGGGTAACGAAAATGACGGCGGTGCCGAGGTCTTTTTGCCGCTGGCGGATGAGTTCCAGGATCTGCGCTTGTACGGTGACGTCGAGGGCGGTGGTGGGCTCGTCGGCAATGAGAATTTCGGGGCGGCCGATCAAGGCCATGGCGAT
>DASVRZ010000072.1:0-4569 GCA_036388355.1 Chthoniobacterales bacterium
GAATTTCATCGTGGCCTAACTCTTTTCAATCGTCGCCAGCAGTAGAAATCCGTGCAACTGCTGCACGATCATCTCGCCTTTTTCGCGTTCACCCGTCCAAACCACCGATCTCCCGAGCTTGTGCACTTCCATCATGTGCTTCTCCGCCCGTTTCCGCGAAAACCCCAGGACGCGCTGAAAGACCATCGTTACATAGCTCATTAGGTTCACCGGATCGTTGTGCACCACCACATTCCACGGGCGATCCACCGCTTCCTCGGTGCTGGTCTTTTCCTCGATGAGCGTGTCAGCCATGCGATCTCCAGTGATGAAAAATGCCGCCGTTCTCCCGATGCAAAACGGCTTTCCGCTCAAAGTAACACCCGATCACTTCCGACGCCTCCGCCAGTTTCTCGTGCACCTGCCGGTCGTCCCAATCGGGCGCCCCGGTGCGCAGCTCCAGATAAACGTAGGCCAGCGCCGCCGCCCGTTGCCCGATCGAAAATACCCCGCAGCGCGCTCCGAAAACCGTCGCCAGGTGACCTTCCACAAACCCTTCCTGCGCAGCGAGTTGCAGCCGTTGCAAACACTTCACGCCCATCGGCACGCCCTGCCGCAGGAGCAAACGCCCCGCACGGCCACTGCCGCGACGCAGCAGCTCGGAGGCATTGCGCAAAATCGACTGATCGGTGGCGAGGAGTTCCCGCCCATGCTCATCGCTCCCGTAGCGGACCGCCTCCAGCAGACCGGGCAAAATCTCCTGCTGAAACGTCCCATGCAGCCACCCGGAAAACCGATCGTCCAACACCCGAAACCCGGCGTGATATGTCACCGCCGCCATGGAAAGCAGCGCCGGATTCGCCACCCGAACGATGCGCTGACACTCCTCCACTGGCGACGCGACATACGCCTCCTCTGGCTGAGCACTCAGATTTTCCATGGTCGGGACGTTACCATGCCACCCCGTCATTTCAAATCGGGCGGCGAAATTGATTCATTGCATCCGGGGGTCCTCTGGGAAAAAATCATCCCCTATGAACAAAATCGTCCCAACCATTCCATCCTGCGCCCAGGGCCAGCTCGGCCTGTCTCACCTCCCGCGCCTTTGGCAGAAAAGCCTCCTCAGCGCGGCCGGTCTGCTCGCCGACGGCTACAAAGACATCGGACCTGGCTACGACCACATGGTATTGACGGCCATCGGCATCGATCCTGACGCCGCCCGCACCTACATCGCCAGCGAGAAACCCACCTACGTCGCTTTCGAGCGCTGGATCCAACAACAGCCCGGCGTGAAGCTCGACGAAGCGACCATCGCCGGCAGCAACGCCGCAGTCGCCGGTTACAACCATGACGACTCCACCCGCACCGAAATCCTCTCCGCGGCAGGCATCCCCGACAACGGCACCATCCTCGGTGCGGTCGAGCTGAACTTCATCGACGACCTCAGCGCGTTCCACGCCAGCGTCACCGCGTAGCAAGCGGCGGGGACGAACCCGCCATTCCGTGCTACCCTCGTCGCCGTGCGGCTCACCAGACGGGACTTTATTAGAAAAACCCTGCGCGCCACTGCGGCGACAGGGTTGCTCTATACTCTGGCTGAGCCCTGGCGCGTGGAGGTGGAAAAAATAACGATTCGCCTGCCGGGTCTGCCCGCGTCGTTCGAGGGCTTCCGCATCGTGCAGCTCAGCGACCTGCATTACCTGCCGTTCACCACGCTGGCGCAAATCGGCGATGTGGTGGATCGCACCAATTCTCTCAAGCCCGATCTCGTCGTCATCACCGGAGACTTCGTCACGGGCGGCCACAAGCGCGTCGGGGAACTCACGCCCGTCCTGGAGCGACTACGCGCACCGCATGGCGTCACCGGCATTCTCGGCAACCACGACAAAGCCGCGGGAGCCGCCTCGATCACCGCCACGTTGCGCAAAGCCGGCCTCGAAATGCTCCGCAATGAAGGCCGCGAGCTCAGCCATGGAGGCAGCAGCATTTTCCTCGCAGGCGTGGACTCCATCTGCGGCGGCGGAGGTTATCCCGATCTTAAAAAAGCTCTCGCCCAGCGGCCGCCCGCGAAAACTACCCTCCTGCTCGCTCACGAACCGGACTTCGCGGATAAAGTCCACGCACATGCCAGCGTCGCATTGCAACTCTCCGGCCACACCCACGGCGGGCAGGTTTGCTTCCCATTAGTCGGCGCGCTCATCCTTCCCGCGTGGGGAAAGAAATATTGGAAAGGCCTCTACACGGTCAACCGCACCCAGCTTTACACAAACCGCGGCATCGGAACCACCGGCGCGCCCGTTCGATTTGGCAGTTTGCCGGAAATCACGGAGATTACCCTCACCGCCGCTCCCCTACCCGCCTGACCAATGGCCGAAATTCTCCGCGAACGCCCCGATCTCAACAAGAAACTGCACGACGTCCCGCATCGTCCGGGCGTTTACCTCATGCGCGACCGCCTGAACCGCGTCATCTACGTCGGCAAGGCGAAGGACCTGCGAAAACGCGTCGGCCAATACTTCATGCCGTCGCGCAAAATGACCGCCGACGCCAAGACGCGAGCGTTGTTAGACACCGTGTGGGATTTCGAGGTGCACACCGTGAAGAGTGAGCCCGAGTCGCTCTTGTTAGAAGGCAAGCTCATCAAGGAATACCGCCCGAAATACAACATTAGCTTTCGCGACGATAAACATTTCCTGCTCGTCAAAGTGGACATCACCGAGGAGTGGCCGCGGTTCCGTCTTTCGCGAAACAAAAAGGACGACGGCGCAAGATACTACGGTCCGTTTGCCCACGCGGGCGCCTTGCGGCAGACGCTTGCCTTCATGCGCAAAAAATTCGGCGTTCTCACTTTCGGTCGCGGCACGCCGACGGAGCGCGAGCTGAAATCTTCCACCTATCAGGTCCCGATGAAGCTCGCCGACATCACCGCAGAACAATATCGCCGGCGTGTGGACGAAGCCTGCGAATTCTTTACCGGCCAATCGCGAGAACTCTTCGCCCCGCTCGAAGCGGAGATGCAAAAAGCGGCCGCCGCCCTGGATTTTGAACGCGCCGCCGAGCTACGCAACATGCTCGACGACCTGCGCCGCACAACGGCACCGACCAAACGTTTCACCCGCCATTCCTTGCCGAGCCTGGTCAATCCGCAGGACGATCTGCTCATCCTCAAGGACGCACTGCAACTCGACCGCCCGCCCGCCGTCATGGAGTGCTTTGATATTTCTAACATATCAACCACACACGTCGTCGCCTCGATGGTCAGCTTCCGCAACGGCGTTCCGGATAAATCCAACTACCGCCGCTACCGCATCAAAACCGTCAAAGGCCAAAACGATTTCGCCAGCATGGCCGAAGTAGTTAGAAGACGGTATTCCCGCGTGTTGTTAGAAGGCAGGGAAGCGGCGAATCCCGAAATTCGAAGCTCAAAACCCGACGACGGCAGCTCCGACGTCGACTACTCCCCGGAATTCTCGCAGGAAAATTCCTACGACTCCATGAAGCGCCTGGAAGGCTCCCCTTCTCCGGTTCGTCTCCCCGACCTCATCATCGTCGATGGAGGCAAAGGCCAGCTCAGCTCCGCCTGCAAGGAACTCCAGCGCCTCGGACTCCACGAAGTGCCCATTATCGGCCTCGCGAAAGAACACGAAGAAATCTACCGCCCCAGCCGTCCGTTGCCCTTGATCCTTCCGCACGATTCCGGCGCGATCCGCCTCCTCCAGCGCATTCGCGACGAGGCGCACCGGTTCGCCAACGGCTACCATCAACTGCTCATGAAACGCCGCATCGGCGAGAGCATTCTGGACGATTGCCCCGGCGTCAGCCAAAACCGCAAGAACCTCCTGCTAGCCAAATTTGGCTCCGTCAAACGCCTGCGCAAAGCCACCGTGGAAGAAATCTCCGCCATCGAAGGCATCGGCCCAAAGCTCGCAGAAAACGTGGCCACCTTCCTCAAGCGCCGGGAGAACCTCCCCCTCGGTCAGCCGGGTTTCTAGCTATTTTGCGGGCGCATGGCGCGGATCGTAGTTCAGGGAGAACATATTCTCAAAGACGTGCTCAGGATCGTAGCGATGCTTCAACTCAAAGAACTTTGCTCCTTGAGGATACGCCCGCGCAAATTGTTCCCGCGTCGCGTGCGGACGGTAAGGAAGGTAGTAAGTGCCGCCGCAAGCGAGGACGTCTTCGATCAGATCTTTCGTGCAACGCCGCATGAGCTGCTCCGCCTCGGGCGTCTTTGTCTGGTTAAAAAGCATCACCAAGGCAAAGACATCTTCGCGAGCGAATCGTAGAAAAGTGTCGTTGTCCTGTCGCACCTCGCGCACCGTGATATTCAGCAAGTCGGGCCGATGCTTGGAAAGGGTGCGACGCGCCCGATCCACAAAAGTCTCGAGCTGGTCGGGAGGAACAAAATATTCGTGCAGGATCTCCGTCGCCTGCGGATCCCGATTCGAAAACCACGCGGCTGAGACGTTCATCGTCTCGTTACGCGACAAGGTGAGCCCGCCGCTTCCGCCGAAGAAACCTTCCAGCCGCCAGCGCAGATTCTTGCCATAATCGCTCCCCACCGTTCCGCGAAAAACGAGCCGCATGAGA
>DASVRZ010000073.1:0-2277 GCA_036388355.1 Chthoniobacterales bacterium
CAATCATCTCGCGCCTGAAAGTGATGGCCCACATGGACATCGCTGAGCGCCGCTTACCGCAGGACGGGCGGATCAATCTCAACTCGAACGCCGGCGCAATCGACGTCCGCGTTTCCACCATTCCCACGGTGAATGGCGAAAGCATTTCGCTACGTCTCCTCAGCCGCAGCGAGACGCTGCAGTTCGGTATCGATCGGCTCGAGATGAGCGAGCATCAGGTTGCAGCAGTGAAGGTCCTGCTCGCGCAACCAAACGGGATCATCCTCGTTACCGGCCCGACCGGTTCCGGCAAGTCCACGTCGCTCTACTCGTTCCTCACAAGCATCAACTCCGTCTCACGGCGCATCATCACCATCGAGGAACCGGTTGAATATCGCCTCCCCGGCGTCTCACAGATCGACGTAAAGCCCGAGATCAACCTCACCTTCGCCAACGGCCTTCGCGCCATTCTTCGGCAGGACCCCAACGTCGTCATGGTCGGTGAGATTCGCGACTTCGAAACCGCCGAGATTGCCATCCGCGCGGCCATGACGGGTCACCTTGTTTTCTCCACCCTCCACACGAACGACGCGGTCGGTGGCATCACACGTCTGCTCGATATGGGCATCGAACCGTTCCTGCTCGCCAGCGTTGTCCGCGCCTTCATCGCGCAACGGCTCGTCCGCACCATCTGCCCCGATTGCAAAGAAGAGACCGGCTATCCCGTGGATTACCTCGCGGAGATCGAAGCGCCGCTCGATCAGGGAATGAAATTCTACCATGGCCGCGGCTGTGAAACGTGTCGGCAGACCGGCTACAAAGGGCGCACCGCAATCTACGAAATCTGCCTCGTCAGCGAGCCACTGCGCCGCCTAATCATCCGTAAAGAGCCCGGCAGCGAATTGAAAACACGCGCCATCGCCGACGGCATGCAGACTCTCCGGACCGACGGATGGCGTCGCGTCACCCAAGGCCAGACCACAGTGGAAGAGATCGTCCGCGTAACCCAGGCGGACGACGCGATGATCGAGACGGATTGAGGAACGGTCGATGGTGGATAGTGGAAGCCGATAGCCGCTGGTCCTAGGTCGGGAGCGAAACCGTCGGGCAAAGATTCCGCCCCAGTCCCGAGGGGGGGAGTTCTCAAAACCATCAACTCTCCCCCTCGCGCGCCACTTTCCTCTTGAACTCCGCGGCGAGCGCTCCCATTTTAGCCGTTCCTTTCGACGGGGTCTTAGCTCAGTTGGTAGAGCACCGCAATGGCATTGCGGGGGTCAGGGGTTCGAATCCCCTAGGCTCCACGTCTATTTGGTGAGTCCTTCGGAGAAGAAGGTAGATGAAGTCGATCAAGTTCACTTCCTTCTCGATCAAATGTTGTTTGGGGTGCTCTCGAAGAGGTTGCGTTTCCCACTTGGTTCAGTTTCGGCCACGACTTTGAAGGTCATGCGCATCATTCATTACCTGATCCCGGGACAACGCGCTTTACTTCGAGGAGATCGATCTCGGCTTCCAAACGAGGGATCTCCTCCTCCAGCTGCTTCTGTCGTTCTCCGACCGGCATGAAGAATCTGGCAATGGTTCGCTCGTGAGCTGATTCTCCAGGTTCAGCCGATACGTTCTATCGGCGTCCTGTGGAACCTTCTCGACCTCTCTCTTCCGCGACTGAAGCAGCTGCTATCGCGGCCCAGTTGTCGGCGGCGTCTCAAAGGTGGCCTGTGACTTGCGTTGGTGATGACAGCTAGCTGCGGAGCTGATGGGAATTGCGTCTCGAGGCCGGCTCCTGGGAGTCTGATCCCGCCAAGCTCGCAAATGTGTTTCGGACGGTTTACCGGCACCGAGACCTTTGAGCCGCATTCGCAGAAGACGAAACTTGCAAGAAGATGAAGCGTCTCCTTAGCCGAACGTGGAGTTATTGGTGGGTTCTATTCCAAGGCGAAGCACGGCGCTGAAGAGACACCGTGCTTTCTTGCCAGTCCGCAGCTCCAAAGCGATCGCCGACGTCGCGCCGCCACTGCAGAGCATCCGTACAGAAAGCGGGGCTCCAGAACAGTCTGGAGCCCCGCAAAACTGCTATTCCTTGCGGCTATAGTCTCACGGCGCCTCTGGTTCGAAGCTGACGAAGCCACTTCCAACTGAGTCGAGGAAGAAACCGGCGCCGATCCCCTGGCTCTCGAGCAGGACACCGCTGAAACGGCGGATCGACTTCTTGTCGGCTGGATCGGTCTGGAAAGAGCCGGAGAAGACGCCGGTCTTGGCCTTGAGCGACATCTTCAGATTCACTGTATTCGTCCCAACGAC
>DASVRZ010000074.1:0-23512 GCA_036388355.1 Chthoniobacterales bacterium
TCGCGAGGTCGCGGAGGGCGCGAATCATGGTGAGTTTTTCCGGCGTGATCTGGCTCGACTGGAGAAAGCCGTGCGGATTGGCGGCACGCGAGTCTTCGGGGATGCCCTTGAGGTAGCGGTCCGTTAGAAGTCCCTGCGCGAGCGGCGAGAAAACGATCTCGCCGACGCCGAGTTTTTCCAATGCGGGAAAAGTGCCGCTCTCCAGGGAGCGATTAGTCAGCATGTTATACGCGGGCTGATGGATGAGGCACGGCACGCCCATTTCCTGCAAGATGGTGACGGCTCGGACGGCTACTTCCGGGTCGTAGTAGTTGGAGATTCCGACGTAGAGTGCCTTGCCTTGGCGGTAGGCTTGCGCGAGAGCACCCATCGTTTCCTCCAAGGGTGTGTCAGGATCCGGGCGGTGGTGGTAGAAGATGTCCACGTAGTCCAGCCCCATGCGCTTGAGGCTTTGGTCTAGACTGGAGAGGAGGTATTTCCGAGATCCGAAGTCCCCGTACGGTCCAGCCCACATGCCGTAGCCAGCCTTGGTGGAGATGATCATTTCGTCGCGGAAGCCCACGAAGTCTTCGCGTAAGATTCGGCCGAAGTTCGTCTCGGCGGAACCGCCGGCCGGGCCGTAGTTGTTAGCTAGATCGAAGTGCGTGATACCGAGATCGAAGGCGGTGAAGATCATTTGCCGCGCGTTCTCGAAATCGTCCACGCTGCCGAAGTTGTGCCAAAGTCCGAGGGAGATGGCGGGAAGCTTCAGGCCGCTGCGTCCGCAACGGCGGTATTGCATGGATTTGTAGCGATCGTGAGAGGGGGTGTGCATGTTAGACGAGGGAGAGTTGGGGAGATCGAAGAGGGAAGGAGATGATTCTGCAGAGGCAAGTGGGTTCTGTCAGCGGCGCATGCGGGGACGTGTTTCGCCAGCCCTGCTGGTGCACCGTTTTAGACGGAGTGGATGGCGCGTTTGGCTACCGCCATGGCGGCTTCTTTTACCGCTTCAGTGAGTGTGGGGTGGGCGTGAATCGTTCGCGCGATGTCTTCTGCGCTGCCTCCGAATTCCATGACGCTCACGCATTCTGCGATCAATTCCGAGGCGCCGGTGCCGATGATTTGCGCGCCTAGCAGTCGATCCGTCTTGGCATCGGCGACGATCTTCACGAAGCCCTCGGTGGCATCGGCGGCGATGGCGCGGCCATTGGCCTTGAAGATGAATTTACCGACGTTCACAGCGATGCCCTTTTCCTGCGCAGCAGTTTCGGTGAGTCCGACGCTTGACACTTCGGGCTCGGTGTAAATCACGTTGGGGATGATGTCGTAGTTTACATGACCCGCTTTGCCGACAATTCGCTCGACGCAAGCGACGCCTTCATCCTCCGCTTTGTGCGCGAGCATCGGGCCAGTGATTACGTCGCCGATGGCGTAGATGCCGGGAATGTTAGTCGCGTAATGCGCGTCGACTTCGACCTGCCCGCGTTGCGTGAGCTTGAGCGCGAGAGATTCATCGACCACACCGCCCAGGTAGGCTTTGCGGCCGACGGAGACGAGCACTTTGTCCGCTTCGATGGTGGATTCAACGCCCGCTTTCGTTTTGAGCGAGGCGGTTGCGACGCCTTTTTTCACCGTGATTCCCGTGACGGCGGTGTCGAGTTGGAAGCTGATGCCCTCGCCGGCGAGGCATTTCTGCAAAGTCGTCGTGACGTCCGGATCGTAAAACGCCGCAATGCGCGGGAGGAATTCCACCACAGTCACTTGTGAGCCGAGCCGGGCCCAGACGGAGCCGAGTTCGAGGCCGATCGCGCCGCCACCGATGACGAGCAGGCGCTTCGGCACCTCCGGAAAGCTGAGCGCTTCCGTGCTGGTGACGACTGTTTCTCCATCGATAGGCAGATGAGGGATCTCCGAAGGAACGCTGCCTGTCGCGATGAGGATGTGTTTGGCTTCGATTTCCTCAGTCTTGGTGCCGGTGACGGTGACTTTGCCCGGAGCGGTAACTTTGCCGACGCCTTCGAAACGCGTGATGCCGTTTTTCTTCACGAGGAAATCGACGCCGCCGGTGAGTTGTTTTACCACGCCATCCTTGCGGGCATGCATTTTGGCGAGATCGACCGAAACCTTGTCGATGATGATGCCGTGTTTGGCGGCCTTTTTCTGGGCGAAATGGAAGTGCTCTGTGGAGTTGAGGAGGGCTTTGCTCGGGATGCAGCCGATGTTCAGACAGGTGCCGCCGAGGCTTTTGTTCTTCTCGATGAGGGCGGTTTTCAAACCCAGTTGCGCAGCGCGGATGGCAGCAACATAACCGGCAGGTCCGGCACCAATAACGGCAAGATCAAAAGTGGGCATAGGGATTAAAGGGTATTAGCCCAGCTCGGTAAGTCAACTCGTCCGGCGCGTTTCTGGCATTCAGCTTGAGACTTTGCTCCCGTTGGATTCGCTCGGAGCTGTCTACGTTTTCTCCAGAAGAAAAGCCTTCTTCTTCGTCGGATCGAGAAGGTAAAAACTCAGCGCATCAACATGGGCATCTGGCGAGGAACTCCGCCTGAAGGGTGTCACGGGTAAGCTCCACTTTACCTTCGTCGTTTTCTCCTTTTGGTGCGGGGTGAGATAATCGACCGCAATCGGACGTGCTGTGTCATCAGGCAACTCCAAAACCGTCAGGATCGCGGGCGTAGCGGTCTTCGCCACAGACCCATTTATCCTAACTCTGACCCGCAGATCTTTGCCTTCTCCTCTCACCTGCGCTTCCGCAACCGGGTCCATGGTGCTTGCAGTTTTCAGCGCGTCCTTCAACCAAACGCCATCACCCTGATTGTTGAGAAATCCGGATCTCACGAGAGTCAGATATCGGTCCCGAACGGCACCTGGTAATGGATATGGAATGGGGGTGATCTGGGGTGCCTCATCCCACAGGTTCAACGCCAGCTGTTCCTGTGACCGCGCCTTCACGTGACGTGAAATTCGTTCCAGGCCTGCCTCCCATGTTGCCATGCGAAATATCACTATGCCAACGACTCCCAAGTAGAAGAGCGTTTGCAGGAGAGGCTGCTGGATTCGTCGCGTTCCGTCGGCTTGGAACATGGTTGCAATTATCCATAACCCTAAAACTCCGAGAAGGCCCTGAAGCGAAATGAGATAGTATCTTTCGGAAAGAGACTGACTCATTCCGAAAACAGCTCGTCCCCGCGCGCAAGCAATGCCGGATAAAAGCCCGTAGGCGACTAACATTAGCCACGGCCATGCAAGGGCAAGTCTCCCGAGATGGCGCTTGGTGAAAGCGGTGAACAAGACGTAACCGGTTAAGAAGATCGAAAACAGGAGAGCCCCAAGCCCAAAAATCCACGGGTAATCCTTCGGAAGGGAAAAAGCCAGTGGCGCTCCCATCCAGCTCAAGAAATACCGAACGTATTCTGGATCGACCACCTTCGAAGACTCATCCGCAGAGATGCTCCGATATCCTATAAAGTAACAACCTAACAAAGCTGCCGCGGCCAGGAACGAGAGCAGAGAATACACGATGACTTTCCGGATTTGGGTTCTGTCCTTTGAGGCGACAATCTTATGCACTGGAATGAATGGGTAAAGGAGTAGCCATAGAGCAATGCCATTCGGAAACGTCAGCGTAGCGACGGTGCTGCAACAGCAATAAACCGCCATCACAGCGCCGATCCGATCAAGCTTAGTGTAAAGGTAGCTTCCCATTACCAACAAAAAGGCGGGTACGATCACGACGTATTGAATGCCTCGCAGGAAAGTGGCGGAGCTGCTTCCGGTGTGGAGCAAGAGCAGCGCAAACGCCAGTCCGATCAGACATTTAGCCTTCTGGTCAAATATGCGGATGCGCAAAAGCAGGCACAGCAACAAAGCTTCAGCGGCAACGATCACCACACCTAAATACATGGTGGTTTTCACCGACCATCCAAAGAGAGCCGCCTCAATCGTCCAGAAGAGCTTGGGAAACACCATGTGCGCGTCCGTGTGCCACGCCCACAGTTCGCGTAATGAAAAGGTGCCCTGGCTGAGGAGGAATATGATTCTCCCAGGCAGATCAAATTCATCGCTAAATGGGTGATGCAGGCCGTGCCGGTACACAATGCCTTGGATGACTAAAAACACAATGACCAGCGGTAACAGCCAGAGCCATTGCAAAATGGTTTCCAGCGCGCCCGCCCGCCGAGCCTTCGGATCAGTCGAGGCGGGGGCGTCCTGTGGCGGATGAGAGTGTGTCATATTCCGGAGCTTCTCTGCGAATGGTTCAGCGGCGTCGGCTCGAGTTTGCTCTCCAGTCGAAACGCCTTCTTCTTTTTTGGGTCCAAAACGTAAAACCTAAGAGAGTCAAGGTCCGTATATTTTGCCGGGTTTCGCTGGAACGGCGTCGTTGGTAAGCTCCACTGTTTGCGGCTTTTGATTTGGGTATTGAGTGTTAGGTATTCCACCGCAACGGGCTGCAAAGTTCCGTCGGCTCCTATTCTCGCCGTCAGAAGAGCAGGTGCAGAAATCTTGGTTATCCGACCACTCATTCTGACTCTCACCCGTAGGTCCTTCCCCTCTCCCCGCGCCCGCGCTTCCGAAACCGAACTGCGAGTATCCGCGAGCGCCAAAGCGGCAGCCAGCCAAATGCCGTCGCCCTGGTGCTTTAGCATTCCAGTCTTCACCAAAGCCATGTAGGGAACTCGAACAGGGGCCGGGTCAGGGGCGAAATAAGGAATCGGCATGATAAGAGGAGCCTCGTCCCAAAGATTCAGCGCCAATTGCTCATGAGATCGTGCCTTAACATGCTGGGCTATCCGCTCAGATCCCGTTCCCCAAGTGGCCAGACGGAACGCCACAACCAATCCCACTATAGTATAAAAGAGCCCATCAAGAAGGGGCTGCCTTCTGCGTCGGCTTCCGTCGGCTTGATAGGCGATGACGATGATCCATAACCCCATTACTCCCACAATGGTTTGAAGGGAGATGAGAAAATATCGATCCGCCAGCGATTGATAGAGTCCAAAGAGCGCTCGACCCTTGGCGCATGCGACACCCGACAGACACCCATAAATAATTAACATCAGCCACGGCCAAGCGAGAGCTAAACGTCCGACTTGGCGTTTAGAAAATGCGGTGAAGAGCACGTAGGCCGCAAGGCCCATACCGGCAACAGTAGCCCCCAAGCCATACATTGGCGGATGATCTGGTGGTAGATGAAACGCCAAAGGTGCCCCCAGCCAGCTGAGGAAATACTTGGTGTAATCTGGATTAGCCGTCTTCAGCGACTCATCTACAGGGACAGCCTGGTATCCAATAAAATAGCAGACAACGAGCACTGCTGCTGCCAATGAGGAAAGGAGAGTGTAGAGGACCGCCTTCTTACGCCGCACTTTGTCTTTCGAGCTAATGACGGGTATGAATGGGTAAAGAAGTCCCCAAAGGGCTAATCCGTTTGGAAAGGTCAGTGTGCCAACGGTGCTCAGGCAAAAGTAGATGCCGAACATCGCGCCGATGCTTGTAACTCGCGTGTAAAGGTAGCTCCCCAAGACCAGCAGAAAAGCGGGAACTATCACCACATACTGAATGCCCCGCAAAAAGGTCGCGGAGGCATTTCCTGTGTGCAGGAGAATCAAGCCGAAAGCCAACGCGATCAGCCATTTCGCCTTTTCATCGAAGTTACGAAACCCTAACAACACACATAGAAGCACGCACTCACTTGCAACGATGATGACGCTGAGATACATCGTCGTTTTTACCGACCATCCGAAGAGCGCCCCTTCGATCATCCAAAGGATTTTAGGAAAAACCATATGTGCATCGGTGTGCCACGCCCATAGCTCTTTCCATGAGAAAACGCCCTGCTCGAGGAGGAGTAGGATCCTTCCTGGAGTGTTAAACTCATCGTCAAAGGGCTGATACAGGCCGCGCTGATAGACGATCCCAAGCATCACCCCAAAGAGGACAGCCAGCGGAAGAAGCCAAAGCCATTTCCTTGATTTTTCCATAGGAGAAGACTCCAGAGAACTTCCGCCCTCTGCTGAGGGAAGGCCGTCCGTTATCGGTTGCTGGTTCGTCATAGCAGCTGCGATGCTATTTCTCCCCAACCACTGGTGCAACTTCCTAAAGAGGTTGAGTTGAGTCGGCTCTTTCTGCGGCAGAAAACAACTTCGGGCGGAGATGCTTGCCTGTGCGACCGCGCAATACCGCCATGACTTCGGCCAGCACGCTCACCGCGATTTCTGAAGGGGAATCCGCTCCGATGTCCAGGCCCATGGGGGCGTAAACCTGCGCCAGGCGTTCTGATTTGATGCCGCGGCGGCACATTTCGTCGAAGACATGCAGGATTTTGCGGCGGCTGCCGATCATTCCCAGATATCCTAGTGCCGGGCCGGAGAGGGCGGCGAAAAGCGCTTCCTGGTCCTCTTGAAAATGGCGGCTGACCAGGATGAGAGCTTCGTCGGATTCCCATTCGCGACTGCGGATGAAGCTTACGGGCGAACTGGCGATCTTCGCGTGGGCGGCGGAGCACAAGGCCAGTTCGTCCTCGCGCTCGTCTATAACGGTGACATGCAGATCACACTCAGTGCCAAGTTTTGCGATAGCGCGTGCGCAATGACCCGCGCCGGCCAGAAAGAGCGCCTCCCTGCGTGAAACGGGCTCGATGAAAAGAGTGACTTCGCCCCCGCAGATGGCTCCGAAGGAGGCAGGCTCATCTTCTCGTAACGGATAGGTCTGGAGACCCGACTTGCCGCTGCGGATGGCTTCTTTTGCGACGAGGAGCGCTAGCGCCTCCAGTTTGCCGCCGCCGATGGTTCCAAGGGGTTCGCCCGTCAGGTAAACGAGCATCTTTGCGCCGACCGCACGCGGCACCGAACCAGTGGTGGCAGCGACGGTCACGGTGGCGCAAGGTGTGCGGCTGGCCCGGGCCGTCACCATGGCCGAAAGCAAGGCATCATCAGTCATCTGGCAACTGGAAAACCAAGGTTCGTGGACATCTGGAGGCGTGTCTGCGGCCGGCCAACTTTTGAGTTGACGGGTCTTCTTGCCGGAACACAGGCTGCTGGCTCGCAGTTCCCCACGACTTGCCGGCAGCCTCTTTCTTTGCGGATGGGGCTTGCTGCCACGTCCCGCAGGCGTCCGTAGGAGTGGTGCGCAATCATTCTCCTAACGGGTGACGGTCGCTTCGATCTGCCCGTGCGGCTCATCCGTCGGGAGGAAAATTTCGTTCTCGTTCCCCATTCCAAACGGCTCCAGCGGAACCAGAAGGTAATGTTTGTTAGGCAGGGTGAGGTGGACCTCGCTGATCTCCCGGCAGGCCTCCAGTGCGGCGGTGCCCATTTGGAAGAGCGTCGTCTGTGCGCTAGGGCTGTGGTTGTTCGCGAATGGAACTAACATTGCATGGACGATCATCTGATTGGCGGAATGGTAGTCATGAGGTTCAGCGTCCCATTTCCAGCTCGCCCTCAGGGATGTCGCGAGCACCCGATCAGTCACTTCGGGCAACGTCGTGAATCGATCCCGGGGAAAATCTACAAAGCTTGATGCAGTGGACTTCAGCAGGAGAAGGTGTTCGATCCCCGACGTCGCTGAATGGGATTCCTTTGTCACGGTAACCTCGCAGAAAGGAGTGGCGGTGTCATTAGCAGAGAAGCTGTGGGGGTGCGGCTCGGCTCCAATGGACAGCCGCTGCCAGACACGTTCCGTTGAAGTGAGACTGGCTGTGTGGACTTGCGGATAGGTGCTGACAAAGTGGCGTCCCAGGAATAGAAGAAATCTCTCGGCATCTGCTTCGAGATGATCCCGAGCTAGGGCGGTCACGGTGTTCTTGATGGTGTCGGTGGGAACAACGAGATGATTGTCGCCAGCTGTGTAAGAGGTGGTGAAGTCACCTTGAAGCCCCACGCCAATGGTGAGTTCCTTCACCGTGTGAACGCCTGCCTCGCGGGTGACTTTCATCACCCGCACCCGCTGCTTGCCATACTGATGAGATGCGAGCCTCATAATGTGGCGAAGCATTCATCGAGCACTTCGATCATGAAATCCGCGTCCGCTTCCGTGATGCACATCGGTGGCTTGATCCGCAGGACATTCCCAAAGTAGCCGCCCTTTCCAATGAGTAAGCCTAGCTCCCGTGCCTTCTCAAAAACCTGCAAGCATTCCTCCTTGGCGGGTGTTTTGTTGGTCCGATCTGTGACCAGATCCACTCCTAACATTAAGCCGCGGCCGCGAACGTCTCCGATGATGGAATGTTTTTCGGCGAGTTTTCGGAAGCCAGTCATCAGATAAGCTCCCGTTGCTAGCGAGTTTGCCTGCAATCCGTCGTTTTCGATTACCTCGAGCACGGCCTTGCCCTGCGCCATGCAGACGGGGTTGCCGCCGAAGGTGTTAAAATGCACCCGGGAGGTGAGCGTCTGGGCGATCTCAGGCGTGGTGACCACAGCCGCCAGCGGGACGCCATTTCCAATGCCTTTAGCCATCGTCACGATATCGGGAATGACTCCTTGGCCCTCAAATCCCCAGAAGTGCGTCCCCGTTCGCCCGAAGCCGGTCTGCACCTCGTCCGCGATACAGAGACCCCCAGCCGCGCGGGCGAATTCATAAGCCTTCTTGAGATACCCGTCCGGGAAAACCACCGCCCCGCCCACGCCTTGAATGGATTCAGCGATGAAACCCGCAATCTTGCCTGAGCTGCCAAACTGAATCAGGCTCTGGACGTCGGCGGCATATTTCACTCCCGCGTCCGGATCGTCATAGCCGTAAGGCCCACGATAAGGATCCGGTGCCATCGCGTGCTGCACACCGAAGCTGTTAGGAACATTGAATTTCCAATTCGAATGCGAGGTTAGACCCATTGTGCTCTGGCTGCCACCGTGATAGCCGTTGCGCAGGGCAATCATGTCGAAGTTGCCCGTGTAAGCGCGTGCCATCAGGAGCGCCAGGTCGTTCGCCTCCGAACCGGAGTTAGTAAAATAGCACACCTTTAGATTCCCCGGCATCTTTGCAGCTAGAGCGGTGGCGTATTCCGCAATGTTCGGGTGCAGGTAGATTGTCGTGGTGTGCTGCAGCAGCGCGTTTTGGTGATTCGCCGCTGCAATGACGTGCGGGTGACAATGCCCCACGCTGACCGTCACAATCCCACCGAATCCATCCAGATACCGGCGGCCTCTTTCATCGTAGAGATACTGACCCTTGCCCTCCACAATCATGAGCGGCGTCTTGTAGTAGGTGAAGATCCCTGGGTTCACGTGGGCCTTCCGCATCGCGATCACCTCCTCAACGGAGGGGCCGGTGTATGGACTCGGGCTAAACTCGAAAGGCGGCAGCGTAGGCATGTTGCTTTATCTATTCCGAATCTGGAGCGAAACCAAGAGAGCGTTCACAAACCCGCATCACCTAGCCGTCATCAGGCGTGTCGGGCGTGTCGGGCGGGCCAGCAGCTTTCCGCGTCCGACGGTACCGACAAATTTCCCATCGCGCACTGCCACTTCGCCGCGAACCGTCACCACGGTCGGGCGGCCCTCCAGCGGCCATCCCTCAAAGGCGCTGTAATCCACATTCATAGTCTGCGTGGCCGCGGAAATGGTTCCGCGATACTCTGGATCGAAGATCACCAGATCCGCGTCTGCGCCCGGCTGAATCGTGCCTTTTCGAGGAAACAACCCGAACGTCTTAGCCACCTGCGTGCTGGCCACACTTACCATCGTGTGCAGATCGATCTTCCCGGCTTTCACGCCGTACGTGTAGAGCAGGTTGATCCGGTCCTCCAACGCTGGAATGCCGTTCGGGATCTTGGAAAAATCGGCTGCGCCCATGGGTTTTTGCCCGGCGAAATCAAACGGCGCGTGGTCCGTCGCCACCGTCTGGACCAGTCCGCTGCGCAAGGCAGCCCAGAGCACCTCCTGATTACTAGCATCCCGCAACGGCGGCGACATCACATACTTCGCGCCTTCAAAGTTTGGACGGTTTGTATCTTCGTGGCTCAGCAGCAAATATTGAATGAGGGTCTCCACAGACACTTTCACGCCGCGCAACCGCGCTGCCACCGCTTCTCGAAGCGCTTCGTCGCAGCTCAAATGCACAATATAGATCTCTGTTCCTAACAACTCCGCAAACGTTATGAGATGATGCACCCCCTCCGCCTCCACCAGCGGCGGGCGACTCTCATAATGCTGCTCCGGTCCGGTGAGGCCCGCAGCCAGCAACTCCTTTTGCCGCTCCGCCACCAGCGTCTCATTCTCGCAATGTGCCGCCACTACCACGCCCAACTCCGCTGCTAGCTTCAGCGTGCGATAGAGCTCCGTGTCATCGATCCCAAACGCGCCCTTGTAAGCCAGGAAAATCTTAAACGAAGCGATGCCCTCCGCCACGATCGCGCGCAGTTCCGCCTCCGTGTCCTCATCAAACCGCGTCACTCCCATGTGAAACGAATAGTCGCAGGCCGATTTCCCTGCCGCCTGCGCCTTCCAGGTGGCGAATCCCTCCGCCGCCGACTCCTTGCGCGAGGGGCAGCACATATCAAAGATCGTCGTCGTCCCACCCACCAGCGCCGCCTGGCTGCCCGTGGTGTAATCATCTTTGGAATACGTGCCCATGAACGGCAGGTAAATGTGTGTGTGCGGGTCGATAAACCCCGGGAAGACGAATTTTCCGGTCGCATCGATCACTTCCGCACCCGCCGGAGCTTCCATGTTAGGAGCGATCCGCGTGATCGTCTCGCCCTCACACAAGATATCCGCCACATATCGTTCCGATGCCGTGACGATTTCCCCATTTTTAATCAACAAGCTCATGGGAAACACATCGTCTCCAAATCGCAGCCACTTCCCAGCTTAAAATCCGATCGTCACTGGCGCTTCCCGACACGGCCTGAAGACCCTGTTTGCCTCTCCCGGGAAAGGAGCGCCAGACCAGGAAATTCAGACATTTGCGGAGTGGCGAAATCTAGGAAGAGAATCCCGCGTTTGAAGCCGGGCGAACGCCAGGCATTTTCCATCTCCATGGGCGACTCTACGGATACCTCACCCCGGCCTCCGAGCACAGGTCCTGAGGCCTCATTGCGCGGATGTGAATCGGATCAGGGCCAGGGAGAGAGCGAAAAGGTAGCCATACGAAAAGCGGTCGATCCGCAGAAGCGACTCCCCTCGACGCGATCTCCATGCCCCCATAGCGCACATGAGCAAACCTACAACAACGGGCGTGATCACCAGATTCGCCATGCGGAGTTCAGGAGAACTAACCAAGTGAGAGGGAAATACCAGCAGACTCAGCCCTCCAGCCACAGTGCCGAAGATGGCGTAAATCAAAGCTGCGACGCACGGGCTGCCCGGCTTTCGGAAAGGTTCTGTCAATGAGTGAAGGCCCAACTCAGCCAGTGCTTCAACGATGAATTGAAGAACAAGCTCCCCGATGATTTCAAATAGCGCTTCAAGCATGTGCGATTATCGGCGTGGTGGTCATTTTCCTGCCAACGTTTACCCAGCCCGATGAGCTAGGCTAGGGAATTGCCGCACCATTGGGGCTCTCAGAGGACTCAGCCATGTGCACGGCAGCCGTTTTTCTTAACAGCCATTCGTTTTCTCAAACAACTATCTGCAAAACTTGGCCACCCTTGGCCATCCCAGGCAGAACGTTCGCGCAGCCCACATCCGACAGATGGCGGGTTCGAACCTTTCAGGCCGTACCTCAGGCGGCGCGTTTCGTCCGTGCCCTTGCGGTTAAGTGGAAATTACCCGTCCCTCTGTTTAGCTTCTGCGGCCTGGAAGGCCTCCACGAGGCTCTTGTTGAAGGGGCGCGGATCGTGGCCGACCCCGGGGAGAAGCTCGGTGGTCGTCTTGAACCCGAGTTCGTTGATTTTGGCGAGGGTGTCGGGGTAGCGAGAGGCGGCACGTTTGTCATCCTCGCCGCAGGCATAGAACATGGGCACGCGCTCCGCCGCCTTCTTGAGGCCCTCTTCATTGGCGGAATTCCCGAGCCCCGACGCGATTACCGCTGCGAAGTGGAACTTGTCCGGATTATTCGCGAGGGTGTGAAACGTTAGCGAGCCGCCGTGCGAGAAACCGACCAGGGCCACGCGCTTGGGATCGATGGAATGCGTTTTGCCGACTTCCTCCACCATTTGCAGGAAGGAACGCGAGTCGCGCTCGAAGTTCCACCGATTGTATCCTCCGCCATCTTCCCCGCCTTCAGTGCCCTGGGGAGCAATGAGAATAGCCCCTGCCGCCATGGCTGCATCGTGCCACGCCCACATGGCGTGTTCCGAGCAGCCGACCACGCCGTGGAGCCCAATCCAGACCGGGCGCGGTTTTCCTTTTTCTTTTTCCTCACCAGCCAGTACGAGGTAGCGCGCCTTCACGCCATCCATTTCCACGAACCCTTCCTTCCCCCCATAGGCATTTTCACGTCCGGCCTGGCCGAAAGCGAACTGCGAGAGAAATGTGCTAATGACGGCGATAAGGGTGGTAAGAGTGCGTGTGGTTTTCATCGTAGCTCGCTTAACCCTGGAACGCGGGGGGAGTTGCGAGAAAGGAGCGCCCCGTCGGGCATCGACTGCGGCGGGAAGAAAATCACCTATCTGTAAAATGAGACAACCTCCGCCAGATTGGCAAACCGGGCGCCTCGGCCGCAGTCGCGACGAGCCGGGAGAGATCGCTCGCTACGTTTCTCAATCTCCATTAGCTTGCCCGCACGAAATCTATGAAACACTCCACGCTCCGTCCTTTCCTTCCGTCTCTTGGCCTGCTGCTCGTCGTCGCTGGGTGCGCTCAAGCGAAAAGCGTTTACACCCCATCCAACGACCGCCCTCAGCGCAAAGCCACCGTCGGTGCGCCCAACAATACGCCCGTGGCTGCGTCTCCCATGTTGAGCCCAAAGCCGAAGAGCTTGAAGGAGTTTCTCCACAGCACCGAGGGCACGTATGGCTGGGCACCGGTGGAGGGAGACCTAAGCTACGACTTCTTTCCCGATGGACGCTTGCACATTCAGGGCAAGGACGGCGAAGCGACGATGTGGGAAGGCACCTGGAGCCTGGAGGGCGACCAGCTAACACTGACTAACAAAACTAACAAGACGACGAAGACCGTCACCGCCAAGCGCGACGGCGCGGAGTTGGTGTTAGACGGGAAACATTACCGCCGGTATAAGCCGTAAAGCATCGTTGTGGCAGGAAACCCGGGCCTGCGGGAACTGTGCCGCCATGGTCGACAGCCGATAGCCGTTCACGTTGGCATCTCCGCTTGCACCGGTAAAAAAGAGAATGCCACCTTGCATCACACTGCTACATGCCGGAAAGCTCTGGTCGTTTATGGTCACCGAGCCACTTCACACCCTCCCCAATGGTCACTAAACTCTTCCATCGCTCTTCTCTTCTCGGCGCAGTGTCTGCCTGCCTTCTGGCTGCACCGATCGACCTCCACGCCGCTGCCGGGCAGGTCGCTTATGTGGCTGCCGTCCACACAGGAGGCGCAGGGTCTGTCTACCTGGGTCCCAGCTACATTGTCCCGGCTACAGGCGACGGATATGCGAACCTCGTTGTAGGGGACGCAACAACAGGGGCGGTAACGCACTCTAGTGCCGCCCTGAATTTGACTGTGAGCGGTTACCTTTACCTAGGGTTACGGTCCGGCCAAGGTTCATATACACTCACTGGAACCGGCGTCCTCTCGACAAATGTGGAAGAAATAGGTACCAGTGGAACGGGTACATTTACGCATGATGGCGGAACGAACACAATAGCCGGTACACTTTATCTAGCCCGTAGCATTGGAAGCAATGGCAGTTACACATTAAGTGGAACGGGTGCGCTCTCTGCTAACACGGTGTCTGTTGGCGATAATGGCACAGGCACGTTTGTTCAGACAGGAGGAACGCACACCCTAACTGGGTCCGGTGATACCCTTTATGTCGCCAGGTTCGAGAACAGCAGAGGTAGGTATGAACTTAGCGGGGGAACACTCTCCGCAGAAAATGAAGAGATTGGTAGAAGTGGCACTGGAGTATTTACCCAAAGCGGGGGAACGAACTCGGTGGAGAAACTTTTCACCGTTGGTAATAGTCAGAGAGGGAACGGAAGTTATACGCTAAGTGGCACTGGGACACTTTCGGCGGAAACGGAGACGATCGGTGGCTTAGGAGCCGGTGCCTTTCTTCAGGAGGGAGGAACGAACACCGCCGTGCGTGTGCGGATCGGTAATGGGAGCTATTCTCTAAACGGAGGCGTATTGAGGACGTCAGAGGTGGAAGGCTCCGGGCTTTTTAGCAAGTTTAACTTCAACGGAGGAGTCCTGCAGATCATCCAAGGTCCATTCATTGGCTTCGATTTTGTGGCAAACACCACTGTACAAGCAGGAGGGGCCAAGATCGACACGAACGGAATAGACTTTCGGATCACTTCCGCCTTGGGTCACGACTCGTCGCTGGGTGGCATTGCAGACGGCGGTCTAATGAAGCAGGGTGGCGACGGGATACTCATTCTCAGCGGTGCAAATACCTATACTGGGAGCACGACGATCAACGCAGGCACTTTGCAGGTGAATGGCACGCATACCGTGGCCAGTGGCACGGCCGGTTCCTATGTGGTGAACTCGGGAGGGACGCTGGGCGGCACTGGCACGGTCAACCTTGCGGCGGTGAATCAACGAGTCGTGGTTAACTCTGGAGGCAAATTGTCGCCGGGTGCCTCGGCTGGCACATTGACCTTGGCGCTCGGCACTGGCGCGCTCGACATCAGCGGGGCCGCGAGCGGTGCTAACACGGGAGCTCTTGTCTTCGAACTCGCTGGAGTGAATGCCAGCGATAAGATTTCCCTGACTTCAGGCTTTCTGGACATAGGAGCGGGCGCGCTGGAGTTTGGCGACTTTTCCTTCACCTCGCTTACTGGCTTCGCAGAAGGCGTCTATACGTTGTTCGACACGAACAGCGCCATCAACGGATCTCTCGCTGATTCGGGTCTAAGCGGTGCCATCGGCACCAAATATGGGACGATCGGATTATCCGGCAATGGGCAGGATTTGTTACTAACAGTGGTTCCGGAGCCGTCCACTTACGCGCTCTGCATCTTGGGGGTGTTCGCGGGGTTCTGGCGGATGCGTCGCCGGGGTGGCAGTTAGGCAGGAAGCGAGCGGTTGTTGGCGTAGGACTTTTCTGTCGCGGAGTCGGTAGAGAATGGATACTGATTCGGGATGGCTCGATTCCAACTCACTGAGAGTGAATACCTACAGGCGAATTTTCAAATGAATGATCCGCGATTGGTGCGCACGCTTGTTCTGCTCATCGTCGCTGGTGGCCTCTTGACCAGCAGTATCGCAATGAGAACTGGAGACTGGACGATCTGTGCATTCGGTGGTGCAGGGGCCATAGCGGTCGCTGCCAGTTTGGTTTTATTCATGAGGAGCCGACTGAAGACAGCGTTCCGTGAGCAAGAGTCTATGCGCTACATACTAGACTGCGAGATCGGCAATGAGGGACTTAAGTATTCGTGGTCGCTTGGAACATCGATAACTCCGTGGTCGAACATCCGACGTTGGAAGGAAACAGCCGAGTTTTTCCTGCTCTATCAAAGCAATGTCTTTGCTAACATCCTCCCGAAGCACGCGCTGTCGGAGGAGGAGATGCAGTTGATCCGGCAGAAGGTTGCTGGCCTGAAGCGGGTGTAGAGCCAGCGTGAACACGGGTGTCGGGTGGATTATTTTTCCGCCCAGATGCTGCCTTCGCCGTAGCTGAACCAGCGGCTGGTGGTGACTTTGAGTTGGGTGAAGAATTGCACGCCTTCTTTGCCTTGCATGTGGAGGTCGCCGAAGAAGGAGTCGTTCCAGCCGTTGAAGGGGAACCAGGCCATGCTTGCAGGCACGCCGATGTTGATACCGACCATGCCGGCTTTCACGCGGTGCTTGAACTCGCGGGCGGCTTTGCCGGAGCGGGTGAAGATGCTGGCGCCGTTGCCGAAGGCGGAGCGGTTGGTGAGGTCGATGGCGGCGTCGAGGTCGTCCATGCGCATGACGTTGAGCACGGGGCCGAAGATTTCCTCCTGGGCGACGGTCATGGAGGCATCAACGTGATCGAGAATGGTCGCTCCGAGGAAGAAGCCATTCGGAGCGTCGGGGATTCTCACGCCGCGGCCATCGGTGGCGAGGCGGGCGCCTTGTTGTAAGCCGCTGGCGATGAGGCTTTCGACGCGTTCCTTGTGCGCCTGAGTGATGACTGGCCCAGTGTGCGGCTGGTGGGCGCCGTCGGTGGGGCCGACCTGAATGGCTTTGGTGGCGTCGATGAGCGTGGTGAGAAACGTTTTCCCGGCATCGCCGACGACAATCGCGGTGGAGCCGGCCATGCAACGTTCTCCGGCACAGCCGAATGCCGCCTCGGTTACGCCTTTCACGCTCGGTTCGAGGTCGGCGTCGGGCATGATGACGACGTAGTTTTTCGCCCCGCCGTTGGCTTGGACGCGTTTGCCATTCTGCGTGCCAGCTAGGTAAATGTGCCGCGCCACCGGTGTGGAGCCGACGAAGGAAATCGCGCGGACTAGTGGATGAACGAGCAGCGCATCGACGACTTCGCGGCCGCCGTGGATGAGGTTGAAGACGCCGGAGGGCAGGCCGCTTTCTTCGAGGAGCTGGCCGAGGCGGATGGCGGTGAGGGGAACTTTCTCGCTGGGCTTCAAGACATAGGTGTTGCCGCAGACGAGCGCGACGGGAACCATCCAGAGCGGGACCATCGCTGGAAAGTTAAAGGGCGTGATCCCGGCGCAGACGCCGAGCGGTTGGCGAATCGCGTCGCAATCGATCCCGCGCGCGACGTTTTCCAGAATGTCGCCCATGAGGAGCGACGGCACGCCGCAGGCGAATTCGACCATTTCGATGCCGCGCCGGACGTCACCGCGGGCTTCGATGGCGGTTTTGCCGTGCTCGCGTGTGACGAGGCTGGCGATCTCTTCGAAGTGCTCTTCGAGGAGCATTTTGAAACGGAAAAGGATGCGTGCGCGTTCCGTAGGTGGTGTTTCCATCCAATCGGGAAACGCTGCGGCGGCGGCTTGGACCGCTTCATCGACGAGCCGGGCGTCGCCCATGGGAACTTCGGCGATGATGTCGCCACGAGAAGGGTTGAAGACAGGGGAAGTCGGCAAATCGGAGAGCGTTCTCCATTCGCCACCGATGTAAACCGGGCAGGACGCGAGCATGGCTACCCATCTGCTAGTGAAGCCGGAAAGTCGATGCTGTTCTGACAATTCTGCGGTTGGAGAACAGTTTGGTTTGCCAGATGTGCGTTTGGGTGATACGGAGGGCGATGAAAATCCCCCGGCTCCGTTGTTTGTTGGCTGTTTTGATTCTCACTCCAGGGCTCGCAGGGGCTTGGGAGTATCCACGGGTCAATACCCCGATCGCTCCGATCAATCTCGTAAGAGGAGGTGCGAGCACGACGCTAAATCTCGCAGGCGTGTTCGGTGTAAACGATGTCAACGGGCCGCTGGTGCAGTTCAGCTATCAATTCAACGAGACCGTGTTCGGGATGTATATGGAGATGTATCCGGATGTCACGCCTCGGACCGTCGAAAACTTCCGACGGTATCTTACGGAAGGTGCCTATAACGGGACGTTTATCCATCGCTCCGAGCCCAATTTCGTTATCCAAGGCGGCGGCCACCGTTTTGAATCACCAACTAGCTTTCCGCACATTACCCAGCATGATCCGATAGTTAATGAATTTAAGCTTTCCAATTCGCCGGGGACGGTTGCAATGGCAAAGTTGGCGGGAAATCTAAATAGCGCGACGAGCGAGTGGTTCGTCAACTTGGGGAACAATTCTTTCCTCGATGCGCCTGATCAGCGGTTCACGGTGTTTGGGCGAGTCTTGCTCGATGGTTTATCCAACTCACAAGCGATCGGAAACTTTCAGCGGCGAGATCTCAACCCCGAAAACGAGCCAGAAGGCCCGCTGGGCAATGTGCCTTATGTCTCTGAGAACGGCTCAGACTATCTCCTGGTACTGAACGACGCGCGGGAAGTTCCTCTCTTGCGCTTCGTCGAATCGCAATCTGGGTATCTCACTATCACGGCCACTTCGTCCAACCCAGGCATCGCGGCAGCGGTGATGACCCCGACAGGGTTAATGCTAACCTCCGGCGCAGTAGGAACAGCGACAATCACCGTACGGGCGACAGATCCTCTCGGGCAGTGGCTCGAGACGGCATTCGTGGTTGGCTCAGTGGACCCACGCCGGCCTTTGGTGAGCATCCGAGCAACGGTGCCGTCCACTAAGGAAGGCAGTCCTCGCGCGGGACGCATCCGCATTTCCCGCACGAAGCCGTTCACCCGACCATTAACAGTCAAGATCGGCGGAGCTGGCAGTACTGTCGCCAATGGTGCGGACATCGTCGGCGTGCCTGCCTTGGTGAGGATTCCCGTGGGCAGGGCCTCTGTTGATGTGACAGTGCTTGCCAAGAAAGACGCGCGAGCGGAAGGCACGGAGATCTTCACTGCGACCGTTCAGGACGGTGCCGCATACACGGTGGCACCAGCGCGCACGGCGTCTGTTACGATCATCGACGCACAGGTGCCGGTGGTCACGATGGCAGTGCTCGATGGAGTGACCAGGGAGGGGACCAACGATGTGGCAATAGTGCAGTTTTCGAGGACCGGATCGACCGCATTCAGCCTCCCGATTAGCATGGGAGTTGGAGGCAACACGGAGTACTATGAGGAGTATCAAGAGTATACGATAACCCCAGGCGAGCTAGTAATTCCCGCAGGGCAGACGAGTGTGCAGGCGACGTTCTCTGCCAGGGCGGACGGCGTCAAAGAAAGCCCGGAGACTATCGAATTGATCTCGTTTCCGTCGACCCTATACAATGTGCCGCAGCCCGTAACTCTGACGGTGCTCGATACGCCTTAACAAAGCGCTCGATAAACGCCGACGCGCTTAACGCGCAAACGTGTAGCCGGCTGCTTGAATGCCGGTGACGAGGTCACTGATAAAGGCGACGCTGGCGGGGGCGCCGGAGAGGTCGTTTTTTCCTTCGTGAACGAGGATGATCGCACCGGGCTCTAAGGAGGAGAGGAGGCGGGGGAGGCTTTTCTGCGGATCGCAGCGGACGCCGTCGAATGCTCGGAGAGTCCAGCCGGTGAGGGTGAGCTGGTGGCGATGCAGAACGGTGTGCAGGAAGGGGTTTTTGAGTCCAGCCGGACAGCGGAAGGCGGGGAGGAGTGGAAGGTCGAGCTGGCGGGCGGCGGCTTGGAAGTCGGCGACCTCACGCGCGACTTTTTTCGGTGGATAGAGCCAGAACCACGCGAGGTCGTGATTCTGCGTGTGGTTTCCGACTGTGTGCCCATGCTTGCGTAGAGCGGAGAGGGCTTCAGGGCGGCTGCGGAGTTTGTTTCCTTGGAAGAAGAAGGTCGCGGAGATGCCTTTCTCTCCCAGCATTTCGGCGAGTTCTGCGGTATCGGCAGACGGGCCGTCGTCAATCGTTAGCCAGACGATTTTTTCCCGGGTCGGCAGGCGCGTTAGGATGGGGCCCAGCAGTTTCGAGGGGGGGTGGAAGAGGCCGATGAGGAGAACGTGGTGAACGACTATGGCGTAAAGCCACGCACAGAGTTGCGTTCCCCCGGTGTGCCAGATCAGGAACGGCGGCGTGAGATTGAGCAGAAGAAGGACTCGCCGGAGCCAGATGCTGGAGGTGGTGACCTGATGGTCAGCCAGAGCTCGGGCAATGAGCGAGTCCATGTTGGTTCTGTCGCGGGCCAGCCTCCTGGAGGCTTAGCCCTCTGCCACGCGCCCGTTTATTCCCACTCGATTGTGGCGGGCGGCTTGCTGCTGATGTCGTAAACGACGCGATTGACGCCTTTGACTTCGTTGATGATTCGCGTGCTGATTCGCGCGAGCACCTCGTACGGCAGGCGAACCCAATCGGCGGTCATGCCGTCCTGGCTTCCGACGATGCGCAAAGCGATGGTGTTCTCGTAAGTGCGTTCGTCGCCCATCACGCCTACGGAGCGGACGGGAAGCAAAACGGCGAACGATTGCCAGACGCGATAATACCAGTCAGAGGCCTTCATTTCGGCGACGACGATTTCGTCGGCCTGGCGCACGACGCGGAGATGTTCTTCGGTGATTTCGCCGAGAATCCGCACAGCGAGACCCGGTCCAGGGAACGGCTGGCGGAACACGACTTCCTTGGGTAATCCGAGTTCCAGACCGACTTTGCGAACTTCGTCTTTGAAGAGCTGGCGCAGCGGCTCAATGAGTTCGAAGCCCATGTCGGCAGGCAGGCCGCCGACGTTGTGGTGGCTCTTGATGAGCGATGCCGGGTTGCCCTCGATTGCGACGCTTTCGATCACGTCGGGGTAGAGGGTTCCCTGGGCGAGGAATTTGTATTGCGACTCGTCTTCGGGCGCATGGGAGGCCTTGAGGTCGAGGGTTGCCTGCTCGAAGACGCGGACGAATTCGTTGCCGATGATTTTCCGTTTCTTCTCAGGATCGGTGACGCCTGCGAGCTTGCTGAGGAAAATCTGAGAGGCATCGACGGTGATGAGTTCGCCGACGAAGTTCTCGCTGAAGAGTTTCTGAACGGCTTCCGCTTCGTTCGAGCGGATGAGGCCGTTGTTCACGAAAACGCAGGTGAGCTGGTCGCCGATGGCCTTGTGCAGCAGCGCCGCGGCTACGGACGAATCGACTCCACCGCTGAGGCCCAGGATGACCCGTGCGTCGCCTACTTTGGCGCGAAGTTCCTCGCAGGTTTGGTCGATGAAAGAGCCCATCGTCCAATCGCTCGGAGCGTCGCAGATGGTGTGAACGAAATTCTTGATGATCTCGCTCCCGCGCGGCGTGTGGACGACTTCCGGGTGAAATTGGAGACCGTAGAACTTGCGCGCGGCGTCTTCGACAACGGCGTAAGGAGAGTTTTCCGTGGTGCCGACGGATTCAAACCCCTGAGGCAGAAAGGTCACTTTGTCGCCGTGGCTATTCCACACATCAATGGGCGTTTCCATTCCGTGGAAAAGCGGGCAGGCAGGGCGGATGTTGAGCTGGCCAGGACCGAACTCGCGGCGGATGGAGTGTTCGACGCGGCCGCCGAGATGATGCGCGAGCAATTGCATGCCGTAGCAGATTCCCAGAACCGGCAGTCCCAATTCGAAGATCGCCGGGTCGGGCTGCGGGGCTTTTTCCGCATACACGCTGGCCGGCCCGCCCGAGAGGATGATCCCTTTCGCGCCCGCCGCCGCGAGCACGGCTGCCGGAGTGTCGAAACGGACGATCTCCGAGTAAACCTGACATTCCCGCACGCGGCGGGCGATGACCTGGGTGTATTGGGACCCGAAATCGAGAATGAGAATCTTGGACGAAGCGACAGACATGCGGCTGAGGAGTTACTTCTTAACGATGACCATCTTCATGGCGTCGCCACGTTTGATCTGGTCCACCACTTTCATGCCGTCGCCGAGCACACGGCCGAAGACGGTGTATTGCATGTCGAGATGGGGCGCGTCTTTCAGGACGATGTAGAACTGGCTGTTGGCCGAGTTCGGGTCATTCGTGCGGGCCGCTGCGAGGGAGCCGCGGGAGTTTTTGTAAGCCTTGCTCACCTCGAGCGGGAGATTCGGGTAAGTGGAACCACCGGAACCGGCGCCGGGAACGTCCACGCCATTTTTGGTCTTGGGATCGCCCACTTGAGCGACGAAATCAGGAACGATGCGGTGAAAACGGATCCCGTCGTAGAAACCTTCACCCGCGAGGAGGAGAATGCGCTCGACGTGTTTCGGAGCGGCATCCGGAAAGAGCTCGAGATAAACGTCGCCTGCGGGAACTTCGACGCGGACGATTGGATCTTTGCGGTCGAGATACTGAGCGTCCGCGGGTTTGGAGGTGGTGTCGTTCATCTGCAAAACTAAGCAAAGCCGGGCGGGGTTGCACAAGCGCGGAATTATTTTTCTTTCCCGATGCGGGGAAACTTCTCCGCTGCCTCCGGATTTTCGGCTTAAATCGATTGACCGCCCAACTTACGTGCGTGTAATACTAACCCTACCCACGTTCCCCATTTTATGATTGAGCTTGAAGTCTATGCGGCAGGTGTTCGCGATCCCGACAAAATCCTCCAACTCGAGCACGAACTCGAAGTGCTGGTGGGTCTGCGCTACAAGATCGACGCGAATCACGACGTGGTTTACATGGATCTCGATCAGCCCACGGTGAATTTGCAGGAGCTCAAGGATCTGTTCCGCCGCGCGGGCCTCGATCCGAAGTTTGTGGGTTCCGTCCCCGCGGAAATGACCAAAAAGGCCAAAACGCAGAAGATTACCATCCGCTAAGCGGCTCCGTCTTCTTTTTAGCGGAAACTCCGCTTGTTCTGTATCGGCACCGATCCTGCTTAGGAGAAGGTATGCCGTATGTTCCTAACGAGGTACTCGTATGATGCCATCCCGGACGATTAATCTTTTTCGTCTGCTCTTCCTGGCATTTGCCACGTGCATCGGCATGCTATGCGTGGATTACCCAAACGGTCCGAACTGGAAGGGTGCCGGCACTGGTGCGGTTTTGGGGCTGCTGACTATCTTGATTGATCGATTGCTGAATGGCATTCGCCTGAGATCTTTCTCATCCGCGACATTTGGGCTGCTGTTGGGATTCTTTTTCGCCCATCTTTTACGGGCGTCGGATGTCTTGGAATATGTCCCTGAGAGGACGGCATGGCTCATCAGTCTCGGCGTTTACTGTTTCTTCGGTTACCTGGGAATGATGCTCGCGATCCGGAGCAGCCGGGATGAGTTTTCGCTCATCATACCCTACGTGCGCTTTCGGCAACAGTCGGTGCAGGAACAGCCTGTTTTGGTGGATACCAATATCGTCATCGACGGACGCATCATGGATCTTTGCCGGGCCGGTTTTCTGAATGGTCCGCTGATCGTCCCGCGGTTTGTGCTCGATGAATTGCAACGCCTCTCGGACTCAGGCGATTCGATGAAGCGCGAGCGTGGACGGCGCGGCCTGACGAAGCTGCAGGAAATGCAGATGTCGGAGATCGTCGGGGTTTCGATTCACGAAACGGAGACGCAAGCCATCGGCAGCGTCGATGTGGAGCTCATCAGGCTCGCGCAGATCTTAGGTGCCCGCATCGTTTCAAACGACAGCGGACTGTGCCAAGTGGCGCGCCTGCAAAAAGTCACTGTTCTCAACCTCAACGAGATTGCGAAGGCTTTGCAGGTGAAGGATTTGCCGGGGGACCAGATCGAGCTGCACCTCGTAAAAGAAGGGCGCGATCATCATCAAGCGGTCGGCTACAAAGACGATGGCACGATGGTCGTGGTGAACCACGCGCGGCATCTCATAGGCGAAACCGTCGAGGTGACCATCGGCGGCTCCGTGCAAACCAATTCCGGCCGGCTGACGTTCGCGGAACTCAACAGCTCGGAGAGGGCAGCGGAGTCGGTCAAGAGTTAGCACTCGACCGCTCGGGTAGCGCTTATGCCTTGCGGGAGAGCCCTGCGTGTGATGGCAGCCTTGGTCAAGTGCGCGCCATGGGATCGCCTGCAGTTTGGATCAATCTAGCATGATTAGTAGCACCGGAGCCAATCGC